>NZ_QEZG01000044.1:0-405 GCF_003993495.1 Xanthomonas sp. BRIP62418 | reverse complement strand
CGCCATGGGGTTGGCTTTCTTGCAGCTGACCTTTCCCCACACACGTCTCCGGTGACTTGGCTGTCTTCTGCCGCACCCTCACCCCAACCATCGCTATCCCCAAAGGCCAAAACAATGCCAACCCGACGAGACGTCATCAAAAAACTGGCCGTTGCGAGTGTCGCAACCGCCTTCCCTGGAGCGAATACCGGCATGGCTGCACCGACCGCACTGACGTATCAACATTTCCCCGCCGGCGAGCACGGTTTCTTCCGCGCGCCGGTGCTGATTTCCGGCGCGCGCGATGCGGTGCTGATCGATGGCGGCTTCACCCTGCCCGACGGCAAGGCGCTGGCCGAGGCGATCCGCGCCAGCGGCAAGACGCTGACCACCATCTACATCAGCCAGAGCGACCCGGATTACTAC
>NZ_QEZG01000043.1:0-11966 GCF_003993495.1 Xanthomonas sp. BRIP62418 | reverse complement strand
ACCCTCAGCGGCACGCCGACCGTGGCAGGCACGTTCACCTTCACCCTGACCGTGTCCGACAGCACGCCCAGCCCGGCGGCGCAGGCCAGCCGCAGCTACACGCTGACCATCGCGGCACCGGTGATCGCGGTCGCGCCCACCACGCTGCCGGCCGCCACCCGCGGCACCGCGTACAGCCAGGTGCTGAGCGCCAGTGGCGGCACTGCGCCGTACACCTATGCGGTAAGCGCGGGCACTGTGCCGGCCGGCCTGACCCTGGCCAGCAACGGCACGCTGTCCGGCAACCCGACGGCGGAAGGCAGCTTCAATTTCACCGTGACCGCGACCGACGCAAACAGCTTCACCGCTGCGCAGGCCTATGCATTGACGGTGGCCGGCCCGAACCTGGCGTTGCCGGCCCGCACCCTGCCGGCAGGCACGGCCGGGCAGGCATACGCGGCGACCATCTCGCCGGCGACCGGCGGCACCGCGCCCTACAGCTACGCACTGACGGCCGGCACGTTGCCGAACGGCGTGGTGCTGGATGCTGCGACCGGTGCGCTCAGCGGCACGCCGACCTTGTCGGGCAGCTTTGCCTTCACCCTGACTGCCACCGACAGCACGCCGAGCCCGGCGGCCCAGGCCAGCCGCAATTACACGCTGACGATTGCAGCCGCCACCCTGGTGCCTGGCCAGCCCACGCTGCCGCCAGCGGTGCGTGGCAGGCCCTACAGTCAGGTCCTGACCGCGTCCGGTGGCGTCGCGCCGTATACCTACAGCGTCGCCAACGGCCGCTTGCCTGCCGGTCTGACCCTGTCCGGCAACGGCACGTTGTCCGGCACGCCGACCGCTGAAGGCGTCTTTTCGTTCGCTATCGCAGTGGCCGACGCCGGCAATGCCAGCACCACCCAGGCGTATACCTTCACGGTGGACGGCCCGAACCTGGACCTGCCGGCAAGCACCTTGCCGGCCGGCACGGCCGCTCAGGTCTACGCCGCGACCATCGCGCCCGCAACCGGCGGTATCGCGCCTTACAGCTATGCACTGACAGCCGGCGCCCTGCCGAGCGGTATCGTCCTGGACGCGGCGATCGGTGGTCTCAGCGGCACGCCGACCTCGTCGGGCACGTTCAACTTCACCCTGACCGCGACCGACAGCACGCCCAGCCCGGCGGCGCAGGCCAGCCGCGGCTACACGCTGACCATCGCGGCGGCGACGCTGGTGCTGGCGCAGCCCACCCTGCCACCGGCGACGCGCGGCAGCGCGTACACCCAGGTGCTCACGGCCAGCGGCGGCGTCGCGCCTTATCGCTACAGCATCGCCAGCGGCACTTTGCCGGCTGGCCTGACGCTGGCCGGCGACGGCACGCTGTCGGGCACGCCAACGACGCAGGGCACCTCGTCCTTCACCATCGCGGTGGCCGACGCCGGCAATGCCAGCGCCACCCAGGCCTACAGCTTCACGGTGAGCGATGCGGCGCCGGTGGCGGTGGCGGATGTGGCGGCGACCATGTCCGATGCTGCGGTGACGGTGGCGGTGACCGCCAACGACACCGGCAACATCGCATCGATCGGCATTGCCACCGCGCCGACCAACGGCACCGCCGTGGTCAACGGGCTGGAGCTGGTTTACACGCCGGCCGCCGGTTTCGTCGGCACCGATGTGGTGAGCTACACGGTCACCGGCAGCGGTGGTACGTCGGCCGCGGTCACGCTGACCATTACGGTCAACGCGCGGCCGGTGGCGGTATCGGTGACCGCCGCGGCCGTGCCCGGCGAAGCGCAGCAGGTCGACCTGACCCGCAATGCCACCGGCGGGCCGTTCGTGGCTGCAGCCGTGGTCGCGGTGCTGCCGGCCTCGGCCGGTACCGCCACCATCACCCGGACCGGCGGCACCGCCACCGCGGCGGCGGCGCGTGCCTCCGGCCCGTCGCCGGCGGCCGCTGCAATGGCCGAGACGCCCACGTTCATGCTGACCTTCACCCCCAACCCGGCCTTCGTCGGCCAGGCCACGGTGCAGTTCACCTTGTCCAATGCGTTCGCCACCTCGGTGCCGGCCAGCGTGGTGTTCACCATCGCGCCGCGCCGCGACCCCAGCGTGGATGCGGAAGTGCGTGGCCTGATCGATGCGCAGTCCGAGTCCACCCGGCGCTTTGCGCGCGCGCAGATCGACAACTTCCAGCGCCGCCTGGAAGCCACCCACCGCGGCGGCGGCACCTTCAGCAACGCGGTGAGCTTCCAGCCGACCTCGCATTGCCGCCAGGCCGACCGCGGCATCAGTGCGCAGCCGTGCAGCCCGGACACGCAGGAGGCCGACAACGACTTCCGCGATGCGCCAGCAATGGCCAGCAGCGGCAACAGCACCGCGCAGGGTCAGGGCGATCTGGGGCTGTGGGTGGGCGGTGCAATCCGCTCGGGCAGCCTGGACAAGCAGTCCAACAGCAACGGGGTGGACTTCCAGACCGACGGCCTGAGCGTGGGCGCCGATTACCGGGTGGCACAGTCGCTGGCGATCGGTGCGGGCCTGGGTTGGGGCCGCGACGACAGCGATGTGGGCAGGAACGGCAGCCACTCCAAGGCCACCGCCTACACCATGGCGCTGTATGCCAGCTTCCATCCGGGCAAGGCGTTCTTCTTCGACACCCTGGTCGGCTACCAGCTGCTGTCCTACGACCTGCGCCGCTTCGTCACCGACGACAGCTCGATGGCCGAGGGCAACCGCGACGGCAAGCAGTGGATTGCGTCGGTCTCCACCGGTGCGGACCTGCAGCGCGGCGAACTGCAGATCACCCCGTATGCACGTGTGGATGTGGCCCGCGCCACGCTGGATGGCTATGTCGAAGACGGCGTGGCGCCGTTCGCGCTGCGCTATGACGACATGGACGTGGCCACCACCACCGGCAACCTGGGCCTGCGCCTGGAATGGCGCCGCGAAGTGGCCTGGGGCCGGCTGACCCCGCAGTTGCGGGTGGAATACCAGCGCGACTTCCAGGGCCGCGGCGATGCCACGCTGAGCTATGCCGATCTGAACGGCGGGCCGTTCTATCGTGCCGGCCAGAGCGCGTTCGACCGCAACCGCCTGATGGTCGGCATCGGTGCGGCGCTGCTGACCGAGCAGGGCCTGTCGACGCGGCTGGAATACCGTGGCATCACCGATGGCGACAGCAACAACGATCAGACCTGGATGATCAATCTGGAAAAGAAATACTGATCGTCTCCAGCGTCATGCACTGAGCAACGCGATGGGCCGGGCGACTACCCCGGCCCATCGCGTTTGTGATGCCGCCGGCGGTATGTGTTGCATGGCGGCGCTGGTGCTGCGCTGCGCATTGGTCGCCGGTGGGTTGTAGACAGACCGCCACGCACATCGGCCGCAGTGCATCGAAGCCAGCGTGCAGGCTGGTCCGCCTGTCTGCTTTCCTGCCGGTGGCGGTGCCGGGTTTGCTCAGGTCTGCCGCGCGTCGGCAGTCGATCGCCACGCGCGGCGGTGCAGTTGCCCATGTCACAGGACAGCCCTGGGCATCGGCACCGACCGCTGCATGCAGATCCTTGGCAAACAGCGCAGCACGGCCGCATCCGGCACAATGCACGCACGCATGCACGCCACTTCCGCGCCCGATTTCCGCCTCTATCCGTCAAATGCGCTGGATACGCTGGCCGCCTTGCTCGCCCAGGAGCTGCGCCGGCCGGTGCCGGAGCAGCCGTTGCTGCAGCCGGAGGTGGTGCTGATCCCGCAGGTGGCGATGCGGCGCTGGCTGCAGTCCACGCTGGCCGCCGAGCACGGCGTGGCGGCGAATCTGGAATTCCTCACCCCCGGCGAATTCGTCGCGCGCGCGCTGGAATGCAATCTCGGCCCGGCCGACGACGATCTGGACATGGCCACCACACAGTGGCGGTTGTATGCCGCATTGCAGGCCGACCTGGGCAACGATGCGGCATTGGCGCCGTTGGCCGGTTATCTGTCCGACGGCGATGTGCTCAAGCCCTGGGCACTGGCCGGCGAGCTGGGCAATGTGTTCGAGAAGTACCAGGCCTGGCGACGCGACTGGTTGCTGCGCTGGGAAGGCGGTGCCGACCCCGATGATCCACAGGCGCGCCTGTGGCGCAGCATCGCCGCCGGCCGGCAATACCGCGCGCGCCGCATCGGCCAGTACCTGGATCGCTACGCGCGCCCGGATGGTCCGTTGCCGCAGGGCTTGCCCAGGCGCCTGTTCGCCTTCGCCATCTTGAATATTTCGCCCGACGTGCTGCGCGTGCTGGCCACGCAGGCGCGTGTGGGCACGCTGCATTTCTATCTGCCCACGCCCACGCAAGGGTACTGGGGCGATCTGCAGACCCTGTGGCAACGTCGCCGCGAAGACGGCGCGATGCAGCTGTTTGCCGAGCAGGTACAGGAAAACCCGCTGCTGCAGGCCTGGGGCGCGGCCGGGCGCGACTTCATGGCGCTGGTCGGCGATTACGAGGTGGTGCATCCGCTGGCCGAGATCGCCGTCTACGCCGACCCGCTGGAGTCCGGGCGCCGCGCACTGGCCGACGGCGGCCTGGGCGACAGCCTGCTGCGCCGCATGCAGAGCGACCTGTTCCATCGCCGCGCGCCAGGCGTGCCTGCCGCATTGCCGACGGTGAATCTGCACGACCCCAGCCTGCAGGTGCATGCCTGCCATACGCGGCTGCGCGAGCTGCAGGTGCTGCACGACCAGCTGCGCGCTCTGCTCGACGATGCGCGCTTCGACCCGCCGCTGCAGCCGCGCGAGATCGCGGTGCTGTCGCCGGACATCGACCCGTACGTGCCGTACCTGGACGCGGTGTTCGGCAGCCACGGCAGCGACGACGCGCTGCCGTATGCGCTGGCCGATGCCAGCCCGTTGGCCAGCGAGCCGCTGGCCGAGGTGTTCCTCACCTTGCTCGGCCTGCCGATCGCACGCTTCGGCCTGCACGAGATTCTCGACCTGCTAGCCAGCGCGCCGATCGCCGAGGCCGCCGGCCTGGACGAAGCCGGGCTGGAACGCCTGCGCGGCTGGCTGCACGCGGCCGGCGCGCGCTGGGGGCTGGATGCGGCGCATCGGCGTCAGCACCAGGCACCGAGCGACGACGCCTACACCTGGCGCTTCGCACTGGACCGGCTGCTGCTCGGCCATGCCAGCGGCGCCGACGACGATATCGAGGGCGTGGCGCCCTGGCCGCAGCTGGAAGGCAGCGCGTTGGCCGCACTGGACACGCTGTTGCACTTGCTGGGCGTGCTCGAACGCCACCAGTCGGTATTGGCCAAGGCGATGACGCCAGTCGAGTGGCGCGAGCGTCTGCTCGGCCTGCTGGATGCGTTGATTCCGAAGGCGCCGTCGGCACCGCGCGCGCAGCGCGCGCTGGACCGCTTGCGCAGCCTGATAGACCAGTTCGCCCGCGATGCGGTGCGCGCCGATTACGCAGGCGATGTGCCGGCCGAGGTGGTGCGTGCGCACTTCGCCGCGGTGCTGGGCGAGTCGGACACGCGCGCGCCGCTGCTCACCGGCGGCATCAGCTTCGGCCGCATGGTGCCGATGCGCCTGCTGCCGTTCCGCGTGATCTGCCTGCTCGGCATGAACGATGGCGATTTCCCGCGCCGCGACCCGGCCGCCGGGCTCAATCGCCTCACGGCCGAGCTGGGCACCGAGCGCCGCCGGCATGGCGACCGTTCAACCCGCGAGGACGACAGGTTCCTGTTTCTGCAGTTGTTCGCCTCTGCGCAGGAGGTGTTCTACCTGAGCTATCTCGGCGCCGATGCGCGCGATGGCAGCGCGCGCGAACCGTCGGTGCTGGTCAGCGAACTGCTGGGCAGCGCCGCGCAGTACCACGCCGAGCCGCAGGCGATCGCCACGCTGGTGGTGGAGCACCCGTTGCAGCCATTCGCCGCCGCCGCCTTCGGTGCGCCGGGCGATCACGGCGCCGACCCGCGCCGTTTCAGTTATCGCCGCCAATGGCGACCGTCGGTGGACAGCCTGGTCGGCCAGCGCCAGCCGCTCGCGCCGTGGGTGGCCGGTGCGTTGCCGGCCGACGACAGCGCAGTGCCGGGCAGCGTCTCGATCGACGACCTGCGCCGCCTGTTTTCCGACCCGGCCGGGCAGTTCCTGCGCCATCGTCTGGGCATGCGGTTGCCCGACCCGGCCAGCGAAGACAGCGACCTGGAGCCGCTGCTCGCGCCCACGCGCGGGCTGGACCAATACGGCCTGCAGCAGCATGTGTTCGACGCCGCACTGGCCGGCGACACCGGCCGGCTCTACGAGCGCCTGCGCGCGCGCGCGCTGCTGCCGTCCGGGCCGCTGGGGCGACGCCAGCTCGATGAGCGGGTGGCGCAATTGCGCCCGTATGCCGAGGCATTCCGGCAATGGCGCGGCGAGGCGCCGGCGCAGTCGCACCGGCTGCAGGTGCAGATCGGCGATGTCGAGGTGCACGGCCGCGTGCCCGGCTGGTATGCGAGCGGGGTGGGGCGCGTGCAGGTCGGCGCGCTCAGCGGCCGCAGCGCGATCCGCCACGGCCTGGAATGGCTGCTGCTGCGCGCTGCCGGCGAGCACGCGCCGTATGTGCGCTTCTTCGAACACGAAGACGGGTTAGGCCCGCATCCCATCGACCCCGACCCGCTGTCGCAGGCGCAGGCGCAAACTGCATTGGCCGCACTGTTGCAGCTGTATCGGCACGGCCTGCAGGCGCCGCTGGCCTTCGCGCCCTACAGCAGCTGGAAATACCACCAGGCCGCGCGCGGCGACGACCTGGACAAGGCCATCAAGGAGGCCGCCGGGCAGTGGCAATCCAGCTTCGGCTGGAGCGAGTCGCACAGCCCGGAACTGCGCCTGGTTAACCGCGGCCGCGACCCGTTCGCCGATGCGCAGCGCTTCGCCGAGTTCGCCACCACCAGCCACCGCGTGTATGACCTGCTCGAGCGCGGCAACGCCGACGCCACGCTGGATCCGCAGCGCCTGGTCGAGAGCTGGCGCCACTGGCACGGCGCGCAGGAGGAGGCCGAATGAGCGCCAGCCCGGTCACCGACCCGTACCTGCACCTGCCGCTGCATGGCGTGCGCCTGATCGAGGCCAGCGCCGGCACCGGCAAGACCTTCACCCTGGCCACGCTGTTCACCCGGCTGGTGGTCGAGCGCGGCCTGCGCATCGGCCAGATCCTCGCCGTCACCTTCACCGAGGCCGCCACCCAGGAACTGCGCCGCCGCATCCGCGAGCGCCTGGTGCTGGCCGCAACCCTTGTCCCCAACGCCCCCGTAGGAGCGGCCCCGGCCGCGACCGACCTGCCCACAACACCGGCGCCCAATGGCGCATCGGCTCTTGTAGGAGCGGCCCCGGCCGCGACCGACTTCGCCAACGACCCGTCGCGGCCAGGGCCGCTCCTACAGGACGCGCCTGATGTCCTGCTCACCCGGGCCATCCTTGCCACTCATCTGGCTACCGGCACCGAGACACCGGCTGCCTTGCGCCGCCGCCTGCAACAGGCGGTGGAAGAAATCGACCTGGCCGCGGTGTTCACCATCCATGGCTTCTGCGCGCGCGTGCTGCGCGAACATGCGCTGGAAAGCGGCCAGGCCTTCGCCGCGCCGGAACTGCTCGCCAACGACCGCGAACTGCTCGGCGAAGTCGCCGCCGACCTGTGGCGCCAGCGCGCCGCCGATGCGGCGATGGCCGAAGACCTGATCGCGCTATGGTCGGGCGGCCCGGAGGCATTGGCCAGCGATCTGCGCGCGCTGGTGCGCCATCCAACGCTGCTGCCGGCGGCCGCCACCACCCCAGACGATTCCGCTGCGCTGCTGCAGGCCGTGCAGGACGCCAGTACCGCACTGGCCGCCGCATTCCAGGCGCACGGCACCGCGTTTTTCGACACCATCATGGCCGCCATCGATGGCGGCATCCTGAGCAAGGTCAGTTACAAACCGGAGTGGCTGGCCTCGCTGTGGCATTGGTTCGACAGCTTCGCCGCCGCGCCATCGGTCAACACCGCCCCGCACCCCAAGCTGATCAAGCTGACCGCCGCGGACCTGGCCGCCGGTACCAACAAGAAGTTCGTCGAGCGCACGCCGGCCTCGCCGCTGAGCCACGAGATCGACGGCTATCTCACCGCGCTGGCGCGTGTCGAACAATGGCGCACGCGTCGCCGCATCCGCCTGCTGCACGCCCTGCGCGAGGACGCCATCGCACGGCTCGCGCTGCTCAAGCGCCAGCGCCGCGTGCAGACCTACGACGACCTGGTCGATGGCGTTGCGCACGCGCTGGAAGGCGCGCAGGCCGGCGCCCTGGTTACGCGGCTGCGCGCGCAATACGCCATCGCGCTGGTGGACGAATTCCAGGACACCGACGACCGCCAGTGGGCGATCTTCTCCAATGTGTTCGGCGAAGGCCCGCTCGCGCGCGCGGCTGGCCTGGCGCCGGCGCTGTTTCTGATCGGCGACCCCAAGCAGGCCATCTACGGCTTCCGTGGTGGCGACGTGCGCACCTATCTGGCCGCTGCGGTCACTGCCGAACTCGCCCCGCCGCTCAGCCACAACTTCCGCTCGCGCCCCGGCGTGCTGGCGGCCATCGACGCGCTGTACGCACAGGCCGGCTATACCGACGCCTTCCTCACCGACGGCATCGCCTTCCACCCGGTGCAGCCCGGCACCAAGCGGGTGGATGCCGACCTGCAACGCGATGGCGGCCCCGCCCCGGCGCTGACGCTGTGGCGTGCGCCGGAACCGCCGCCGCCTGCGAAAGGCAAGCCCAAACCCTGGAGCGCCGGCCGCGCCCGCGAGCTGGCCACCGCCGCCTGCGTGGCGGCGATCCGCGGCTGGCTGGCCGGTGGCCGCGACGGCACCGCCACCATCAACGCGCGCCCGGTGCAGGCCGGCGATATCGCCGTGCTGGTGCGCAGCCACGGCGAGGCCACGCGCATACAACAGGCGCTGGGCGCGGTGGGCATCCCCGCGGTGGCGGCCGGCAAACAGAGCCTGTTCGCCACCGACGAAGCACTGGAGCTGCTGGCCCTGCTGCAGGCCTTGCTCGACCCGGGTGACGACAGCCGCCTGCGCGCCGCCCTGGCCACCGTGCTGATCGGCGCGGACGCCGCCGCCATCGCCGCGCTTGCACACGATGGCGAGCGCCACCGCCGCTGGCAGCAACAGGCGCTGGACTGGCGCGAGCGCTGGCAACGCGGCGGGCCGCTGGCGTTGATCGGCGAGCTGGGCGCCGCGCACGGGCAACGCCTGCTGGCCCTGGTCGATGGCGAACGCCGCCTCACCAACTACCTGCAACTGGCCGAACTGCTGCAGGAAGCCGACGCCCGCGCGCTCGGCCCGCATGGCCTGGTCGACTGGTTGTCGCGCCGCATCGCCAATGCCGACGACAACGACGAAGCCCAGCAACTGCGGCTGGAATCGGACGCGCGCCGCGTGCAGATCGTCACCCTGCACAAGAGCAAGGGCCTGGAGTATCCGCTGGTGTTCCTGCCGTACATCGGTATCGGCCGCAGCGACAAGGGCGCCGGCCGCCATTGCGTGGTGCATGCGCCCGAGCTCGGCCGCCAGCTGCACTGGAAGACTGACAAAGAGGACCCAAGCTGGAGTGCCGCCGAAGCGGCCTGGAAGCAGGAACAACGCGCCGAGGACGCGCGCCTGCTCTACGTTGGCCTGACCCGTGCCGAGCACGCGCTGTGGATCGCCAGCGGCCCGTTCCACCAGCACGAGCGCACCGCACTGTCCGGCATGCTGCGCGCGCTCGACGCGCTGCAGGGCGCGGCCGGCGAGGGCGCGGTGGTGGTCGACACGTCCACGCCGCCGGCCACCCTGCCGCGGCTGCCGCCGCCGCTCGAGGCACAGGTGCCGCCCGCGCGCACCGCGCAGCGGCATATCGCCCCGGACTGGTGGGTCTACAGCTTTACCCAGCTGGCCAATGCCGATGCCGGCGCCGCCAGCGACCCGATGGCCAGCGCCACGGTGGTCGGCAGCGGCGGCAGCGACGAGCCGGCCGGCAGCGAGGCGATCGCGGTGGCCACCGAGGTCGACGCCTTCGACCCGCGCTTTGCCGGCAACCGCTTCGGCGTGGTGATGCACGACGTGTTCGAGCGCTGCGACTTCGCCGCCTGGCAGGCGTGGCAGCCCGGCCAACCCGCACCCGAAGGGCAGGCCGCCGCCATCCTCGAGGCGCTGCAACGCGGCGGCTACGTCGAGAAGGAATGGGACGACGGCCTGGCCATGCTCACCGCCCTGATCGGCCACACCCTCACCGTGATGTTGCCCGAAGGCACCCCCCTGGCCGCCGTGCCCGCGCCGCAGCGCCGCAACGAGATGGAATTCCACTTCGCCATGCGGCCCACCCGCGTCGAGGCACTGCTGGCACTGCTGCACCGGTTTGGCGTGGTCGGCGAGCGCCAGGCCTTCGGCGCGCGCCAGCGGCTGGAAGGCCTGATGACCGGCCTGATCGACCTCACCTACACCGTGGACGGGCGCTGGTACGTGCTCGACTACAAGTCCAACCGCCTGCCCAGCTACGACGCCGACGCCCTGGCCCGCGCCATGGCGCACAGCGAGTACGAGTTGCAGGCGCTGATCTACACCGTCGCCTTGCACCGCTGGCTGCGTTTCCGCCTGGGCGATAGCTACGACTACGCCCGCGACTTCGGCGGCGTGCGCTACCTGTTCTGCCGCGGCCTGGACGCCAGCCGTAACCCGGCATCAGACCCCGGCCTTGAGCCTGCCCGCAACGCCGCAGCCGACCCCGGCTTCAACCCTGCCCGCAGCGCCGCAACCGACCCCGGCTCCGACCCCTCCAGCAACGCCGCAGCCGACCCTGGCGCCGACCGCGCCCGCAATGCCGAGGCCAACCCCGGCTTCGACCGCGCCCGCGATGCCGAGGCCAACCCCGGCTCCGATCGCGCCCGCGATGCCGAGGCCAATTCCGGCTCCCGCTCCGACCCTGCACGCGACGCCGTCGCCAGCGACGCCATGTCCGACGCGGCCGCACCCGGCATCCAAGCGGCATCCGTCTGCGTTGCGCCCGGCATCCACGCCTGGCGCTTCGATCCGGCCCTGGTCCAGGCCCTGGATGCCCTGTTCGCCGGCAATCCCACCGAGCCCCTGTCCAGCAACGCAGCAGCGCCTCATTCCCCCGACGGTCAAGCGCCCCTCTCCCCCCGGGAGAGGGGGTGGGGTGAGGGCAGGTCCGCCGCCGAAGCATCCGAGCCATGACCCAACAAACCGCACTCCCGCCCAGCGCTGTGCGCAAGCCGCGCGCCCCTCGGGGCGAGCACACACCGCTTGCGCGCCATGGCGCGCGTGCCTGGCAGTGCCTGCACCACGCCGCGCGGGCCGGGATGCGCAGCGGAGGTTGGGGTGAGGGTGTCGTGCAGGATCAGAATTGTGCCGATCGACAACTCGCCCGAGGCGCCTCCGCCCACCAGGCGTCCACCCCATGAACCAGCCAAACCTCTTCAGCGCGCTGATCAAGGCCGACGCGCTACGCCCGCTGGATCTGGCGCTCGCGCAAAGCCTGCAACGCCTGGCCCCGGACACCGACCCCCAGGTCCTGGCCGGCGCCGCGCTCGCCTCGCTGGCCGTTACCAGCGGCCACGCAGGGCTGGACCCCGCGCGCGCCGCCATGCTGCTGGACGCGCGCGAGGGCCCATCGCCCGCACTGCCGGACCCCGCCGACTGGCAACGCACCCTGGCCGCCTCGCGCTGGGTCGACCAGCCGGCTCCGGAAGACCCCGCCGCCGCCGACTGCCCGTTGGTCCTGGAACACGGCCTGCTCTACCTGCGCCGCTACCGCGAGTACGAACGCCGCCTGGCGCTGGGCCTGCAACGCATCGCCGCCCAGTCGCCGCTGCCCTTCGACGCCGCCACGCTGGCCCCGCTATTCGCACAGCTATTCCCGAACCCGACCCCAGCCACTCACCCCGTGGACCCACCCCCTCTCCCGGGGGGAGAGGGTGCCCGAAGGGCGGGTGAGGGTACGGGCCTGCCCGAGCCATCTGTCCACCAAG
>NZ_QEZG01000042.1:0-27903 GCF_003993495.1 Xanthomonas sp. BRIP62418 | reverse complement strand
CCCCATTCCCCAACCTCACCTGCCCCTACCGCACAGGTCCTAGAATCGCCACAACGTTTCCCCGGAGCAGCCAGATGATTCGCGAGATTATCCGCATGGGCGACAAACGCCTGCTGCGCGTGGCGCCACCGGTGACCAACCTGGGCAGCGCCGAGCTGCGCACGCTGGTGGCCGACATGTTCGAGACCATGGACGATGCGCGCGGCGTCGGCCTGGCCGCACCGCAGATCGCCGTGGATCTGCAGTTGATGGTGTTCGGCTTCGAAGCCAGCGATCGCTATCCCGAGGCGCCGGCAGTGCCGCGCACCGCATTGGCCAATGCACAGATCGAACCGCTGTCGGAGGAGATGGAAAACGGCTGGGAGGGATGCCTGTCCATTCCCGGCCTGCGTGCCGTCATTCCGCGCTATCGCGTCATTCGCTACCGCGGCTTCGCGCCGGACGGCAGCCCGATCGAACGCGAGGCCGAAGGCTTCCACGCCCGCGTTGTGCAGCACGAATACGACCATCTGGTCGGCCGCCTGTACCCCTCGCGGATCGAGAACTTCGCCACCTTCGGTTTCGAGGACGTGCTGTCCTACGACCTGTGATCGCACCGCGGCATCGCATGTGACAAGGGCGCCTTGCGGCGCCCTTGTCGTGCTTACTTGAGCGCCTTGAAGCGCAGACGCTTGGGACCGGCGTCATCGCCCATGCGGCGGCGCTTGTCTTCTTCGTACTCGCGGTAGTTGCCCTGGAAGAACTCCACGTGCGACTCGCCTTCGAACGACAGGATGTGCGTGGCGATGCGATCCAGGAACCAGCGATCATGCGAGATCACGAAGGTATTGCCCGGGAACTCCAGCAATGCATCTTCCAGCGCACGCAGCGTTTCGATGTCCAGGTCGTTGGACGGTTCGTCGAGCAGCAGCACGTTGCCGCCCTGCAGCAGCGTCTTGGCCATGTGCAGACGACCGCGCTCACCACCGGAGAGCGAGCCGACCATCTTCTGCTGGTCCTGGCCCTTGAAGTTGAAGCGGCCGATGTAGGCGCGCGACTGGATCTCCACGCCGTTGATGTTGAGGATGTCCAGGCCGCCTGCGATTTCCTGGAACACGTTGTGGTTGCCCTCCAGCGCATCGCGGCTCTGGTCCACGTACGACAGCTGCACGGTCGGGCCCATCACGATCTCGCCGGAATCGGGTTTTTCCTGGCCGGTGATCATCTTGAACAGGGTCGACTTACCGGCACCGTTGGGGCCGATGATGCCGACGATGGCGCCAGGCGGCACGATCATCGACAGGTTGTCGATCAGCAGGCGGTCGCCGAACTTCTTGGACACGTTCTTGAACTCCATCACCGAGTTGCCCAGGCGCTCGCCCGGCGGGATGAAGATTTCATTGGTTTCGTTGCGGCGCTGGTAATCCACCGACTGCAGCTCTTCCAGGCGGGCCAGACGCGCCTTGCCCTTGGTGCGCCCGCCCTTGGCATTCTGGCGCGACCATTCCAGTTCCTTCTGGATCGCCTTCTGGCGTGACTTTTCCTGGTTGTCTTCCTGCTTGAGGCGCTCGTCCTTCTGGGTCAGCCAGTCGGTGTAGTTGCCCTTCCACGGAATGCCGCGGCCGCGGTCCAGCTCCAGGATCCACTCGGCGGCGTTGTCGAGGAAGTAGCGATCATGCGTGACCGCCACCACGGTGCCGGTGTAGCGCGCCAGGAACTGTTCCAGCCACTCCACCGACTCGGCGTCCAGGTGGTTGGTCGGTTCGTCCAGCAGCAGCATGTCCGGCTTCTGCAGCAGCAGGCGGCACAGCGCCACGCGGCGCTTTTCGCCACCGGACAGCTTGCCGACGATGGCGTCCCACGGCGGCAGGCGCAGCGCATCGGCGGCCACGTCCAGCTGGTTCTCCAGGGTGTGCGCGTCACCGGCGGCCAGGATCGCCTCCAGGCGTTCCTGTTCCTTGGCCAGCGCGTCGAAATCGGCGCCTTCTTCGGCATAGGCCAGGTAAACCGCATCCAGCGCGGCCTGTGCCTGCAGCACGTCGCCCACGCCTTCCTCGACCGCTTCGCGCACGGTGTGCTCGGGGTTGAGCTGCGGCTCCTGCGCCAGATAGCCGACCTTGATGCCGGCCTGCGGACGGGCTTCGCCCTCGAAATCGGTATCCACGCCGGCCATGATCTTCAGCACCGTGGACTTGCCGGCGCCGTTCAGGCCCAGCAGGCCGATCTTGGCGCCCGGGAAAAAGCTCAGCGAGATGTCCTTGATGATCTGCCGCTTGGGCGGGACCACCTTGCTGACGCGGTTCATGGTGTAGATGTATTGCGACATGGGTGCTCCGTGGACGCAGGCAGCCCACCGGCCGGGGCCGGAGGCAGCGGAAAAGGGATTGCGCCGATTATACGGGCAAGCGGCCTGGCTCGCGGCAGCGATGCGGCAGCTAAACGGCAGCTTACCTGTCACCTGAATGGGCGTTTTCGTAATCGATTCCAGCAAGAATGCGTTAAGGCGGTTGGCGCCTTAATGAAATTGCGACATCGCAGACAGGAGCAATCCCATGAACCGCAAACGCATCGTGACTGTTGTGCTTTCCTCCATCTTGGCGCTGGGCTTCGCCGCACCGGCCGCATTTGCCGGGGATTGGGACCGCGACGACCGCCGTGGGCATGACCACGGCCACCGCGATCATCGCGTCGACTGGCGCAATGACCGCCGGGATGACCGCCGCGAATGGCGTGATGACCGCCGCGCAGACCGCCGCGAGTGGCGCCAGGACCGCCGTTACTACAGCAACGGCTACCGCGAGGGCTATCGCGACGCGCGCTATCAGGACCGTCGCTACGACCGCAATCGGGTCTATGTCTACGATCGCCCCAACTACTACCGCGCCGGTCCGCCGCCGCGCCCGTACTGGGCCCGCGGTCAGCGCTACCACGGCCCGGTCTACGTGATCAACGACTACGACCGCTACAACCTGCGCCGCCCGCCGTATGGCTACCGTTGGCAGCGCGACAACACCGGCAATCTGCTGCTTGTGGCCATTGCAACCGGTGTGATCGCCGACCTGGTGCTCAACAACTAAGTTCAGCAGTGGCCCGGCCGGCCTGACCCGGCAAGCGGGCAGGGCCTGACACGAGGGCGCACTCCGGTGCGCCCTTGTCGTTCAAAAGCCGGGCGCGCCAAGGCCCGCGTGGCCCGCGCCGGCGCCGCAATTGGTCACCTGTCCACGCGGGGCTTACAATCGGCGCCCCTACTGGCAACAGCTGCCCCGGAGCTCTGCATGTTCTCGCGCGACGTCCGACTGGAAACCTACGACCCCGAACTGGCCCAGGCCATCGCTGCCGAAGCCGGCCGCCAGGAGGATCACGTCGAGCTGATCGCCAGCGAAAACTACTGCAGCCCGCTGGTGATGGAAGCCCAGGGCAGCCAGTTGACCAACAAGTACGCCGAAGGCTATCCGGGCAAGCGCTACTACGGCGGTTGCGAGTTCGTCGACATTGCCGAGCAGCTGGCGATCGAGCGCATCAAGCAGGTGTTCGGCGCCGACTATGCGAACGTGCAGCCGCACAGCGGCTCGCAGGCCAACCAGGCGGTGTATCTGGCGTTGCTGCAGCCGGGCGACACCATCCTGGGCATGAGCCTGGCCCACGGCGGTCACCTGACCCACGGCGCCAAGGTCAACGTCTCCGGCAAGCTGTTCAACGCGGTGCAGTACGGTGTCAACGAGCAGGGCCTGATCGATTACGACGAGGTCCAGCGCCTGGCCACCGAGCACACGCCGAAGATGGTCGTGGCCGGCTTCTCGGCGTATTCGCAGAAGATCGACTGGGCGCGCTTCCGCGCCATCGCCGACAGCGTCGGTGCGTATCTGTTCGTGGACATGGCGCACGTGGCCGGCCTGGTCGCCGCCGGTGTGTATCCGAGCCCGCTGGAGCATGCGCACGTGGTCACCTCGACCACCCACAAGACCCTGCGCGGCCCGCGTGGCGGCATCATCGTGGCCAAGGGCGCGAGTGAAGAGCTGCAGAAGAAGCTGCAGTCGATCGTGTTCCCCGGCATCCAGGGTGGCCCGCTGATGCACGTGATCGCGGCCAAGGCGGTGGCGTTCAAGGAGGCGCTGGAGCCGGACTTCAAGACCTACCAGCAGCAGGTGGTCAAGAACGCGCAGGCGATGGCCAACACGTTGATCGCGCGCGGCTACAAGATCGTGTCCGGCGGCACCGAGAATCACCTGATGCTGGTGGACATGATCGGCCGCGATGTTTCCGGCAAGGATGCAGAGGCCGCGCTCGGCAAGGCGCACATCACCGTCAACAAGAACTCGGTGCCCAACGACCCGCGCTCGCCGTTCGTCACCTCCGGCCTGCGCCTGGGCACCCCGGCGATCACCACCCGCGGCTACAAGGAGCAGGACAGCATCGACCTGGCCAACTGGATCGCCGACGTGCTCGACGCCCCCAGCGACGAAGCCGTGCTGGCCAAGGTCCGCGACGCGGTGACGGCGCAGTGCAAGAAGTATCCGGTGTATGGCTGAGATGCCGGGATTGGTGATTCGGGATTGGGGATGCGCAGCAAGCGCGTCCTTGCACCTGCTGTTGCCAATCCCTAATCCCCACTCTCCAATCCCGGCGCCCTGATGCACTGCCCCTTTTGCCAGCACAACGACACCCGCGTGATCGATTCGCGCGTGTCCGAAGACGGCACGACGATTCGTCGGCGCCGGGAGTGCGAGGCGTGCGGCGAGCGATTCAGCACCCTGGAAACGATCGAACTCAAGCTGCCGACCGTGGTCAAGAGCGACGGCGGGCGCGAGGCCTTCGATGCGCGCAAGCTGCGCACCAGTTTCGACCGCGCGCTGCAAAAGCGCCCGGTGTCCGAAGAACAGATCGAAGCGGCGGTGCGGGCGGTGGTGCATCAGTTGCGCATGTCCGGCGAACGCGAGGTCGGCTCGCTGCGGGTGGGCGAGTACGTGATGGTCGAGCTGCGCAAGCTCGATCATGTGGGCTATGTACGCTTTGCCTCGGTGTACCGCAGCTTCCAGGACGTTGCCGATTTCCGCGAGGAAATCGAAAAGCTCGAGCGCGAGCTCCCGGTCGGCATCGAGCAGTTGCCGTTGCTGGAAGCGGCCCTGGAGCGCGCCGGCAAGCCCGGCAAGCGGTGAGGGCGATGCGCATCGCCTGCGTGGCCGACACGCCGGAGCTGCTGCCCGCCCTCGCGCAGGCGCATCTGCAGGCCTTCGGCAGCCTGTTGCCGGACTGGAATTTCGATGAGGCCTTGCGCGAGTTGCGCAGCCACAGCCGCGACGGCGTGATCCCGACCACCTGGGTTGCGCTCGATCAGGCACAGTGGCTCGGGTCGGTCAGCCTGCTGGAAAACGACGATGCGCGTATTCGCCAGTGGTCGCCCTGGCTGGCGTCGCTGTACGTGCAGCCGCAGGCGCGCGGGCAGGGCATCGGCGAGGCGCTGGTGACGCACTGCGTGCAGGCCGCCGCGCGCATGGGCGTGCCGGCCTTGTATCTGTATTGCCAGCCAGCACTGGCGCCGTACTACCAGCGGCTGGGCTGGCATACGCATGCAGAATTGCTGCTGGGGCCGATGCAGATCGTGGTGATGCAGATCGCGCCGGTGCTGCAGTGCGCGTGACAGCCGACGATCACCGCTGGATGGCCCAGGCATTGCGTCTGGCCGAGCGCGGTGCCTACACCACGCGCCCCAATCCGATGGTTGGCTGCGTGATCGTGCGCGATGGCGTGTGCGTGGGCGAAGGTTTTCATCAACGTGCCGGCGGCCCGCATGCGGAAGTGTTCGCGCTGCGCGCAGCCGGCGCGCTGGCGCGGGGCGCCACCGCCTACGTCACGCTGGAACCGTGCGCGCACTACGGACGCACGCCGCCCTGTGCCCTGGCCTTGATCGATGCCGGAGTGGCGCGTGTGGTCGCGGCGATGGCCGACCCGTTTCCGCAGGTCAACGGTGGCGGGTTCGCGCTGCTGCGCGAGGCCGGGATCAAGGTGCTCAGCGGGGTCCTGCAGGCACAGGCGCGCGCGCTCAACCGGGGCTTCCTGTCACGGGTGGAGCGGGGCAGGCCGTGGCTGCGGGTCAAGCTCGGCGCCAGCCTGGATGGACGGACTGCGCTGGCCAGCGGTGAATCCAAGTGGATCACCGGCGCCGATGCGCGCGCGGATGTGCAGCGCTGGCGTGCGCGTGCCGGCGCGATCCTCACTGGCGCCGGTACGGTGCTGGCCGACGACCCATCGATGACGGTGCGACTGGGCGATGACACGCCGTTCGTGCCGCCGCTGCGCGTGGTGCTCGACGCCGGGTTGCGGACGTTGGCATGCAACACCATTCGCCAGGGCGATGCGCCCACGTTGTATCTGCATGGCGAGGATGTGGCCGCGCCGTCGCTGGACGATGCGCAGTTCATTGCGATGCCGTTGCATGCAGGCCGTTTCGAGCTGGGTGCCGTGTTGGCCCTGCTTGCCGAGCGCGGCATCAACGAGGTGCATGTGGAAGCCGGCGCAACAGTGAGCGGTGCGCTGCTGCAAGCCGGGCTGGTCGACGAATTGCTGGTCTACGTGGCGCCGGTACTGCTGGGCGATACCGCCAGGCCGCTGCTGGCCGGGCTAGACATCGAGAGGATGGCACAGCGGGCTGCGTTGCAGCTGCTGGATGTGCGCCAGCTGGGGCAGGATCTGCGTCTGCGTTATGCGCCGGTTGTTGCCGGATGAGCACTGCACCGCTTGCCCGATGCCGCGCGGGCGTGTGGTTGCGCGCATGAAAAAGGCCCCGCATGCGGGGCCTTCGTGCATCTGCGACGCGCCGATCAGAAGCTTGCGCGCACGCCCACCTTGTACTGGTTGGCGTTGTCGACGAACTGCGCTTCGGCAACCAGGCCCCAGGTGCGGGTGAAGTTGACCTGGCCACCCAGGGTGCCGACGAACTCGCCTTCGTCCACGTCGCTGCCGTCGATGTAGCCGGCCTTGATCCAGGCTTCGGTGCGCGGCGAGGGCTTGCCGCGCAGGCCCAGGTTGGCAAAGCCCAGGGTGGTCGAGTCGGACGCGTTGTCGATCGAGCGACCGCGCAGGCGCAGGTCGGATTCGACCTTGGTGCGCAGCACGCTGATGTCGGCGGTGAACTCGACGCGCTCGGTCATTTCCTGGCGGTAGCCGATCCCCAGCGTGGCCTGCTGCAGGGTGCCGTCGATCACGAAGCCGCTGCCGAGGTTGTAATCCTTGGTGGCACGTTCGTAGCTGGCCAGCAAGTAGGCCGGCTGGGCAATCTGCCAGGAACCGCGGATGTAGCCACCGTCGATATCGTCGGACGCGTCGTTGACGTTGATTTCGGTCCGGTTCCAGCCGCCTTCGACGTAGGAATAGCTCAGGCCTTCGGCCGATGCGGCAAACGGTGCGGCGGCCAACAGGGCAGCCAGGATCAGGGTGTTACGCATTGGATGTCTCTCTCCGAATTGATGTCCGTGTCTCCGTCCCGTTGCGGGAGGGAAAAAGCGACGTCTCCCGTCGCGGCGGGTAAATTAACAGATCCTTCACAATCCTGGCTATGGGGGATTTCCCCATATGACGCAGTGTCCTGCCAGCCGTCGCTGACGCTCAGCCATCGCGCCGATAGGCCCTGTTAGACTTTGCGCACCGGTTCGCCGGTACTCACGAACGTCTTCAGGGCGGGGTGCGATTCCCCACCGGCGGTAGGCATGCGCAAGCATGCGAGCCCGCGAGCGCTTGCGCATCGGAGTTGAGCGGATCCACGCGAAACCCGCTGCGCAAGGTCAGCAGATCCGGTGCGATGCCGGGGCCGACGGTATAGTCCGGATGAAAGAAGACGGCCAACGCGCAGCCTTGCGGCTGTGCGCGCGCCTGTTTGCCTTGTGGCGTTTTTCGCTCAACTCCTGCGAGAAACGACTATGTCCCTGCCTCACCCGTCGCGCTGCGTCGCGATCTTCCTCCGCACTGCGTGCGCTCCGTTGTCGTCAACGACGGGGGCATGCTGATGTTTACCGGAATCATTGAAGGCGTCGGCCATCTGGCAGCGCGCCAGCCGCAAGGCGGCGATGTGCGTTTCACCTTCGCCACCGGCAACCTGCCATTCGACGCGGTGCAACTGGGCGAGAGCATCGCGGTCAACGGCGTGTGCCTGACCGTGATTGCGTTCGATGCCGGCAGCTTCCAGGCCGACGCCTCTACCGAAACCCTGTCGCTGACCACGTTGGGCAGCTTGCCGGAAGGCGCGCTGCTGAATCTGGAGCGTGCGATGCGCCCGACCGACCGCCTCGGCGGGCATCTGGTCAGCGGCCATGTAGATGGCCTGGGCCAGGTGCAGTCGGTGCATGGCGATGCACGGGCGCAGCGCTGGCGGTTTGCCGCCCCGTCGTCGGTATTGCGCTATGTCGCCAAGAAGGGCTCGATCTGCGTGGACGGAGTCAGCCTGACCGTCAACGAGGTGGACGAGGACGGCTTCGAGGTCGCGTTGATTCCGCACACGGTGGCCAACACCGCGTTTGCGCGGACGGCGGTCGGCGCGGCAGTGAATCTGGAGATCGATCTGGTGGCGCGCTACGTCGAACGCCTGCTCGGCACGCGGGGTGCGGCATGAATTTCGCACCCGTTCCGGAACTGATCGAGGAACTGCGCGCAGGCCGCATGGTGGTGATCGTCGATGACGAAGACCGCGAGAACGAAGGCGATCTGATCATGGCCGCCGAGCTGGTCAAGCCGTCGGACATCAACTTCATGGTGACCCACGCGCGCGGGCTGGTGTGCCTGTCGCTGACCCGCGAGCGCTGCGCGCAGCTGGGCCTGGCGCCGATGGTGCGCAACAACACCGCGCAGTTCCAGACCAACTTCACCGTCAGCATCGAGGCGGCCGAGGGCGTGACCACCGGCATCTCCGCCTACGACCGTGCGCACACGGTACGCACCGCGGTGCGGCCGGATGCCAGGCCGCAGGACCTGAGCCAGCCGGGGCATATCTTCCCGCTGATCTCCCAGCCCGGTGGCGTGCTGACCCGCGCCGGCCACACCGAAGCGGCCAGCGACCTGCCGATGCTGGCCGGGCTGGAACCGGCCGGCGTGCTGGTGGAAGTGCTCAACCCGGACGGCAGCATGGCGCGGCGCCCGCAGCTGGAAGTGTTCGCGCGCGAGCACGGGCTGAAGATGGGTTCGATCGCCGATCTGATCGCCTACCGCCTGGCCAACGAGCACACCGTCGAGCGTGTGGACGCGCGCGAGATCAGCACCGAATTCGGCCCGTTCACGCTGGTGACCTACCGCGACCGCATCGCGCACGACCTGCATTTTGCGCTGGTGCGCGGCACGCCCGATCCGGCCACCCCGACGCTGGTGCGCGTGCAGGTGGAAAACCCGCTGGCCGATCTGCTGCACTGGCAGCGCGATGACTTCGGCGTGGCGGCCACCGATGCGCTGCGTGCGATCGCCGCCGAAGGGCAGGGCGTGATGGTGGTGCTGTCGGCGCCGCGCGACAGCGAATCCCTGCTGGCGCGGCTGCGCCAGCAACCGGAAGCGGCCACCAACGCCAAGGACGTCAGCCAGTGGCGGCGTAATGGCGCCGGCGCGCAGATCCTGGCCGAGCTGGGCCTGGGCAAGCTGCGCGTGCTGGGCACGCCACGCCGTCAGGTGGGCCTGGCCGGGTTCGGGCTGGAGGTGGTGGAGTACCTGGAATGCCATCCCGGCGAAGGCGTGCGTGCGGTGCCGGTTGCCGCGCTGCCCTGACGCAGGGCCGGCGGCCTGGAGTCGGCGCTCCGGTCGTTGCCACACGCGCCGCTGGAACCGTGTCGGTCGAGCGGTTCCTGCGGTGGTTGCGCAACGACCACGCTGGCCTGCGGTTGCGCCAGCCGGTGCTGCGCGCCCGCACACCGCCTGCTGCAGACATGGCCGGGCCTGCTTCGGCGCCCCGGCCGGCACCCATCGGCCGGGCCGGGCCCCGGCAGCTGTTAAACTTGCCGCCCCCTCGAGTTGCCGACCCGCATGACCCACTACGAAGGCGATCTCCGCCCCACTACCGCGCGCTTTGCGATCATCGCCAGCCGCTGGAATGCCCGCATCACCGACGCGCTGGTCACCGGTGCGCGCCAGAGCCTGGCCGGCAACGGCATCGGCGAGGACGCCATCGACGTGGTCCGCGTGCCGGGCGCCTGGGAAATTCCGATCGCGGCCAACCGCCTGGGACAATCCGGCCAGCATGCGGCGATCATCGCGCTGGGCTGCGTGATCCGCGGCGACACCCGCCACTACGAACACGTGGCCGACCTGTGCGCCGAAGGCCTGATGAGCGTGCAGTTGCAGACCGGCGTGCCGGTGCTCAACGGCGTGCTGGCGGTCGAGCGCGTGGAAGATGCCGAGGCGCGTGCCGGCGGCAGCCATGGCAACAAGGGCGAGGAATGCGCGCTTGCGGCATTGGAACTGGTCAATTTGATGGAGTTGTTGCCATGAGCAAGTCCGGTGGACATGCCCGCCACGTCCGTCGCGACGGCATCGACCCGGTGCTGCGTTCGCGCGCGCGCCGGCGCGCCTTGCAGGCGGTGTATGCCTGGCAGATTTCCGGCGGGTTCGCCAAGCAGGTGATCTCCCAGTTTGCGCACGAGCAGGCGCACGAAGTGGCCGATCTGGCCTATTTCGAAAACCTGGTCGAAGGCGTGCTGACCAACCGCGCCGAGCTGGATACCGCGCTGACCCCGTATCTGGATCGCGGCGTGGAAGAGGTCGACGCGATCGAACGTGCGGTGCTGCGCCTGGCGGCCTATGAACTGCTGTATCGCCAGGACGTGCCGTACCGCGTGGTCATCAACGAAGCGATCGAAACCGCTAAGCGCTTCGGCTCCGAGCACGGCCACACCTACGTCAACGGCGTGCTGGATCGCGCCTCGGTGGAGTGGCGCAAGGTGGAGTCGGGCACCGGCGGCGCCTGAGGCGCCGCGGGATTGGGCATTTGGGATTGGGGATTGGCCGTGGCGCTGGTCCCTGCCAATGTGCGCCGTGACGAATCCCTAATGCCAAATCCCCAATCCCGGCCCGTCAAATGCCCGAATTCGATCTAATTGCCCGCTTGCGCGCGCGCATTGCGGCGCGTGCGGATGTGCCGTTGGGCATTGGCGACGATGCGGCGCTGCTGCAGCCGCCGCCGGGCGAGCAGCTTGCGATCACCGCCGATACGCTCAATGCGGGCGTGCATTTTCCGCACGAGACGCGCGCCGAGGATCTGGGCTGGAAGACGCTGGCGGTCAATCTGTCCGATCTGGCCGCGATGGGTGCGCAGCCGCGCTGGTGCACCTTGTCGCTGTCGTTGCCGCACGACGATGCCGACTGGGTCGATGCGTTCGCCGATGGCTTCCTTGCACTGGCCGACGCGCACGACATCGCACTGGTCGGTGGGGACACCACACGCGGGCCGTTGTCGTGTGCGGTGACTGCGATCGGCAGCCTGCCGCCGGGTGCGGCGTTGCGTCGCGATGGGGCACGTGTGGGCGACGATGTGTGGGTGACCGGTGCGCCGGGCGAGGCGGCCGCGGCCTTGTCGCTGTGGCAGGCCGGCCAGCTGGACGTGACCTGCGCGGCGGCCGATCCGGTGCACGAGCAGTGGCGCGTCCGCCTGCTGCGCCCGCAGCCGCGCGTGCAGGCCGGGCTGCGCCTGCGTGGGCTTGCGCATGCCTGTGTGGATGTCTCCGATGGATTGCTGGCCGATCTGGGGCATCTGTGCGAACGCAGCGGCGTGGGCGCGCAGCTGGCGCTGACGGCGTTGCCGGCGATGCCGCGCAGCGCCGGGATCAGCGCGCTGCAGTGCATCGGCTGGCAACTCGGCGGCGGCGACGACTACGAGCTGTGCTTCACCGCCGCCGTGCAACACCGCGAGGCGGTGCTGCAGGCGATGGACTTCGCCGCAGTCGCGGTGACACGCATCGGCCGGATCGTCGCCACGCCGGGCGTGGTGGTCCACGATGCCGACGGCAAGCCGTGGCAGCCGCCGCAGCGCGGGTATCAGCACTTCGTGGGCTGAGCGGTTCGCGCGGGAGGCGTTGCCCGGGCCTGCTGCATTGCAGCTAACGTCTGCGGGTCGGGATCGGCCATACGATGGCGCCGGCCGGCTTGCACTTCAGCACGTGTCACGATTGCGGCGCCTACCCTTCGCTTCCCGCCTCCCGATTCCCGATTCCCGATTCCCGATTCCCGGCCCTTGAGCCATACCGTACCGTCTGGTACGTTCGCGACGTTCTCCCCCGAACCACGGATGCATGGCAGCTGCCGCTGGGCCATCCCGGCCCGGCCTTGCGTGGGAGAGAACCATGAACAAGCCTTGGATCGGAGGCATCGCCGCACTGGCGTTGCTGGTGGCATCGGCGTCGGCAATGGCGGGCGCTTTCAGCAAGACCTATGAACGCATTCCCGGCTGGGATGGCGCGCCGATGGGCGCGCTGGTCCTGGTGCCGCAAGGGCAGGGCAGCGGGCCGTTTCCGCTGGTCGTGATGCCGGCCAGCTGGTCGTTGCCGAACCTGGAATACCTTGGTCGCGCCACCCAACTGGCCAGCGATGGCTACGTGGTCGTCAGCTATACCTCGCGCGGGTTCTGGGATTCGGCCGGGCAGATCGACATCGCCGGCGCCGACACGGTGGAAGACGTCAGCGCGGTGATCGACTGGGCGCTGGCGCATACGCCAGCCAACCCGAACGCGATCGGTGCATCGGGCATCTCGTACGGAGCGGGCATCAGCCTGTTGGCGGCCGGGCGCGATCCGCGCATCAAGGCCGTGGCCGCGCTCAGCGGCTGGGCGGATCTGGAAGCGTCGCTGTATTCCAATCGCACCGTCAGCCAGCAAGGCGTTGGACTCCTGGTCGGTGCCGGCGCGCTGACCGGACGGCCCGGTCCGGATCTGGCGCAGATCAGTACACGGGTTGCCGTTGGCGATTACGACGGCGCAGTGCAGGGCTTCCTGCCGCAGGCCGCGTCGCGCAGCCCGGCGAGCGAGGTGGCTGCGCTCAATGCGCGGGGCACCGCCGTGCTGCTGGGCAATGCCTTCAACGATGGCCTGTTTCCGCCGAATCAGACCATCGCGTTCTTCAACCAGCTGCGCGGGCCCAAGCAATTGCTGCTCAGCCAGGGCGATCACGCCACGGCGGAACTGCCGGGCGCGCTGGGCCTGCCCAACGAGGTCTACACGGCGGCCACGCGCTGGTTCGATCGTCATCTCAAGCAGGTGCGTAACGGGGTGGATGCAGAAGCGCCGGTGCGGCTGTCGCCGCGCGCAGGACAGTGGCTGGAGTACCCGGATTGGGCATCGGTGCAGCAGGGCACCACGCGCCTGGGGCTATCCGCACCGGCCGGGTTGCTCAGCCCCACCGGCGACTTGATCGGCGGTACCGCCAGCGGATGGCAATCGCGCATCGCCACCGATGTGCCGACGTTGGCCGACTCGGGCGTGGTGCTGGTCAGCGGTCTGTTGCAAGGCATCGGCGTGCCGGTCACCACGTCGATTCCGTTGGTCAATCGCATCGGCGCGGCAGTGTGGGTGGGTGCGCCGTCAAGCACGGTACGCCGGCTGGCCGGCAGTCCCTCGCTGCGCGTGACCGTGGTGCCCAGTCAGTCGAAGGTGAGCCTGTTCGCGTATCTGTACCGCATGGATGCAGTGGGCGTGGCGCAATTGGTCACGCATGCGCCGTACTCGCTGCGCGGGGCCACGCCGGGCCGCGCAGTGACGCTGGATTGGCCGCTGCAAGCGGCTGCTGCGGAGATTCCGGCAGGGCAGCGCCTGGTGCTGGTGATCGACACGCACGACGCGCGTTATACCGATGCCAGCGATGGCGGGGGCACAGTGACGTTTACCTCGCCGGTGGCAACGCCTTCGGTATTGAATGTGCCGCTGCGGTAACGCTGCGCCGAGCTAATGGCGCGGTGAGTTGTCGGCCGCGTACACCCGATCAGGTGTACGCGTGGATCAATCGCCCTTTATTGAATGCGTAACGGCAACCCACGCGGACCAACCTGATCGGCGGGGTGTCCTTTCCGGCGCCGGCAGTGTTGCAGAGCGTCAGGGCGGTTGCCTGGCTGCAGGGATCAGCGGTAGAGCAGTCGATCTGGCGCTTGGCTGCAGTGCCCTTGCCCTCCCACCATCGCAGGACACGCCGCAAGTACGTCCATGTAGGCTCCGGCGCGGCATCCATGCCGCTCAGGGTCCCGCGACGGTGAGCGGGCAAGGACCAGTCGAGAGGGTCGGTGTGCATGGAAGAGCAGTGCTGGGTGCGCCTTGTTCGATCATGAAGCATCGGCTCCACGTCTGATGCGCACCGTACGACAGACGGCTTTTCAGATGAGCGCCGACCAACTGTCTGGTGCGGTGTCCTCGCCGGTTGCAGGACCGTGTGGTGGCATGGATGCCGCCACCGAGCCCCCAGGGACGGGTTCACGGCGTGTCCCGCAAGCGGTGAGGGCACCGCGCACTCGACGCACCAGGTCTTTTGATTGCATCTAAGAAGTGATGCCGCGACTCAAGCTGTCGGTTGCGTCTGTGTCGGTCCACGGCGTATCCCGCGAGCAGTGAGGACGCCACCGTCGACCATGTTTTTCATGGCCAAGAATGCATGCGGTCAAGCCGAGAATGTATGCGCTTCGGCCGCGAATGCCACTGCCAGTGCGCCCTTGCCGACGTTGACCATGCCGGTCAGGCTCATCACGCTTTCGAATAGTTCCACGTTGTGCGTCTGGCAGGCGTTCTGCAAGGCTGCGTAACCGGGAAGCGCGTGCAACTCGGCCAGTTCGCCGCCGTAGCCCACGCACACGGTCGGCGTCATCAAGCCCGCGCGGATCCTGCGCACGGCAAAGCCGAACAGCTTCTCTGCCGACGGCTCGAAGCCCTTCAGCTTGGCCGCCGGCTCGGTGATGCCGCGGTAGGCGCGCAGCACCGGCTTGATATCCAGCGCGCTGCCGAGCGCGGCACCGATCAGGCCAACGCTGCGATCGCCCTTGCTGCGCGCACGCGCGCGCAGGTAGTAGAGATCGCGCGGAATCATGTAGCCATAGGTATGCTCGGCCAGTTGTTCGAGCCGGCTGCGGATTGCCGCCACGCCCTGACCCTGTTCGCGCAGGCGCACCGCTTCCACTGCCGTGATGCCCTGGCCGGCGAACAGGTTGAGGGTATCGATCACGCGCAGCGCGAATGGCGAGGTGTGGCCGGCGGCCTGCCGGATCGGCTTGTAATCGTTGAGGATCGCGAAGCTGGCCTGCATCGCGTTGTCGAAGATCTGGCTGCGCAGCTTGGAGATGGTCAGGCAGAACACCTGGTCGTAGTCGATGACCAGCCGTTGCAGGAACAGGTCGCGAATCTGATTGACCGAAAATGGCGTGGTTTCCGCCTCGTGTCCGCGCTCGGCCACATGCGCCTGCAGAAAGCTCAGCGTCGCTTCCTCATCGCGGTGGTCGGCCAGCACCGCTTCGCCGATGCGTACGCTGATCGGCAACACGATGACGCTGTTGCGTTGAATAAAGTCTTGCGGCAAATCGCAGGCACTGTCCACCACGATTCCGATGCGCATCGTCGCCCCCTCCGGCTGTTGCGTTATCTGTGCTTGCGAACGCTATCGCAAAACAGGAGAGGCGAGTAGGGCTGACAGCGGTGCCGGTACGCCAAGGGCCGCGTGGTGGAAGCCTGACTGCCGACAGGCAAGCTCGACGCGTACGACGGGCCTGGAGCAAGCAGCCGCGGGGCGGCCAGAAGACGGACCACGCCTCATGTGGCTCTGCACCATTCGCGTGCACTGCGCCGTCATGCAGATGACCGATACATGCAGTGACGCTGCCATTTGCACTGCGAACTGCGGATCGGCGCACGCTTCGGCTGTCAGCTAGCGCCCGCTATCGCAGATGACGAGCAAGGCCTGCTGCAATTGCTATAGCTCCCGTCACAACCCCGCTGCTAGGGTCCAACGCGACCGCTGCAAGGCGGCTTCTCGACGCTGCCGCACCGGCATCGCCGCGCTGAACCCACACGGAGAGAGTCGACATGCAAAACAGCCAATCCAGCATCCCTACGCAGACCGTCACACAGGCGCCGACCACACGGCGGCGCGCATCGCGCTGGTGGAAGGCTGCGCTCGCCGTAGGTCTGGTGGCCCTGGCGCCAGCGGCGCTGGCCGGTCCCTACAAGATCTTTGGCAACCACTACGCGTGGGTCAACAATTTCAATGATCCCAACAACATCATCCAGGGCACGTTCGGCACCGGCAGTACGCCGGAGCTGACCGTCACCTTCAACTTCGCCGACTACAACCTCTACGGCTACCCGGCGATCGTGCGTGGTTGGCACTACGACTGGAACCCGACCAGCGACACGCTGTTTCCGCGGCAGATTTCCTCATTGAGCAAGATCCCGCTCAAGTTCACCTACAGCGCGGGCGGCACCAATCTTGCGGGCGACTTTGCCTACGACATCTTCTTCCGCTGGGATACCGCCAAGGGCAACCCGCAGCTGGAAGTGATGATCTGGGGCGACCACAACTCCTGGCCGATCGGCACCCTGACTGCCAGCAATGTGATCACCGCGGGCGGGCGCACGTTCGACCTGTGGGAGGGCTTCAACTCCGGTGCCGGCTATTACGTCTACACCTTCATCCCGACCGGCACCGCCGGGCAGGCCACGCTCAAGACCAGCGGTAGTCTCAATGTGGACGCCAAGCCCTTCCTCAACTGGTTGCAGACCAACCGGTCCAAGGATGGGCGCTACAACAACAGCATGTACCTGCACGCAGTCGAAGCTGGTTTCGAAGTAGTCCGCGGCAACGGCTGGGCCAAGGTCAGCGCGACGCTGGATGCACAGTAAGCATGGCCCACTTCGGCCGCATGGCTGAGGGCGCGCAGCTGGTTTGATCACGGCGTGCAGCACACCACGCGCCGGTTCCCGCATCGCGTGCGCCGGCCTGGCATTCATCGAAGAGGCCGGTCGCGTGAGAACCAACCAGCTGGCAAGGTGCGCGGCGCATGCAGTGCATGCGTCGCGCTCCGGGTGAGGCAATGGTGACCGGGCCGCATGATTTCGCCTGCGCTCTGTTGTTCTGCAACGACATCGGCAAGGGCGATCCGCAGCTGGACGCGATGCGCCGGGGTGCCGGCAATGCGTCTGCGCCGGGCGCTCAATGGCCGCCACGGCACTGCGCTGTATCCGCAGCTGGCCAATGCCACGCCGTCTGATATCTACCGCGTACAACATGTGTCGCTGCAACGCTGTGCCGGTCACCTTCGTCTGCGATGCGGATGCACGCGGGAACACGCCGGGGCATTGCGATGCGGCAGCTGGGCACTGCACTCCTGTGGTTCAGCGCACTGCCGCTGTCAGCGCAGGGCGTCGCGCGCCGAGGCGATGGCCGCCATCCACTGCTCGCGTTTGCCGAGCACGAAACGATGCTCGCCACCCTCATGCAACTGCAGCGCCAGCGATGTCGGTGCCACCGGCAGCAGGCCGAACAGGCGCGTCCAGCGTGGTTGCATTGTTGCGATTTGGGTCAGGTGTACGGTCAGCGACCGGGTCTGTATGTTGTAGGGGTGCGGCTGGAAATGCAGCGCATCGGCGGTCAGGATCAGTCGCCCGCCGACCGCTTCCAGGCCGCGTTGCAGATTGGCCGGCGCCTGGCGCAACACGACGCGGTCGATCGAGCGCAAGCCGCCGCCCTGAAACAGCGAGCTCACTGTGACGCAGCGGCGGCGCAGCGACGCCGTTGCTGACGCTGCACAGACAGGACGCCGGTGCTGTCGATCAGTGCCGATGAGGAGAAGACAAACATGCGCTAGGCCCGAAGGAGTGCATCAATGCGGCATTTGCCGCCGGAAAGACGCGGCGACACGGCATGACGCCACATCGCCAATGTATGCCACGCCGCCGCCGACCAGATACATCAGCAGATCGTGAACGGTGGCGGTGTTGCCGAGCGCGATGTAGGCCGCGCTGCCCGGGCGCAGCCCGAGCCGGTCGGCCAGGTGCATCGCCTGCAGCCCTTCGATCAGGCACCCGATCGCGACCGCCAGCACGCTCGCCCAGCGGGGCGATAACGCAAGCACGCCGCGCAACCCGCAATACACCAGGATCACCGCCAGCACATCGCCCAGGCTGCCGCGCACCCAGGGCCCACCAAGTGTGCCCGCGCCGATCGCCACTTCGATGACAAACACGGCGAGTGCGATCAGCAGGTAGACCCAGCGCACGCCCGGTGCCATGCGTGTCATTGTGCGAACAGCGCATTGCCGGGGCCGACATGATCGACCGCCGTGATCTGCACCACGCGGTCGCCGGGCGGATTGCGGTGTTGCTCCCGGTCCGCATCGGAGGTCACCGCGAGGCTGGCGCCCACGTCCTGCACGGTGCTGCGGCTGGGCGAGGCGTGAACCGACGGGTCCTGCCGGTCGACCCGGCCCGACTGGGCGAGGGCAGCGAATGGCCGCAGCGTTAGCGATGACATCAGGATGCAGCACACACGCATGGGCAATCCTTATGCGGACGATGCCGCCGGCACGCTGCCGGCGGAGAGGGCATGCAGTGTGCCAGCCCGCGCGGCAACGGCGGCTGTCGCAATGTGGCGGTATCGCCCCGGCGGCGCGCGCAAACGCGCGCCGCCTGCGCTCACTTCAGATAGGCGCGCGGCAACGCGCCGGCCGGTTGCATGTAACGGTCGCGCAGCTCGGTCTGGCGTGAACGCATCGGCATGTCGCGACCGCCCAGCCAGACCTGCTCGGCATAGTGGGCGACATCCAGCGGGTCGCCTTCCCACAGCACCAGGTCGGCCTGCTTGCCGACCGCGATGCTGCCGATGCGATCGGCCACGCCGAAGATCTCTGCCGGCACCCGGGTCAGGCCGGCCAGGCCCGCTTCCCACGGCAAGCCGTTGGCCACCGCATTGCCGGCCAGCTGGCGCTGTTTGCGTGCGTTGTGCGAGGCATCGCCGCTCTGGGCAAAGCTGACCTCCACGCCGGCCGCGCGCAGACGTGCGGCGTTTTCCAGCGTCGCGCCGATCTGGTCGAAGGTGGACGGCAGGTCCGCCAGCGCGTCCACCAGCACCGGTACGTTGGCCTGCGCCAGCTGCGGTGCGAGCTTCCAGGCCTCGGTGCCGCCGGCAATGGCGATGCGTACCTTTTCGCGCTGCGCCCAACGCAGCAGCTGGCGGATGTCGGCGGCGCGCTCCACCTGCACCACGATGCGGCCCTGCCCGGCCAGGTATTTGGCCAGCACGCTGCGGCCGACCGGGGTCAGCAGCGCGTGCGGCGAATCGGCCGGCACGCGTCCGCGTGCTTCGGCCACCAGTTGGTCGAGCAGCATCCATTGCGCGGCACGCGAGCTGCCGGTCAGATCGGATGCCGCCGCACCGATGCGGATGAACAAGGCATGCGGGCCGACCGGGTCCGGGCTGCCGTCCAGCCGCACCACGCCGCCTTGTCCGGCGATGAAGGCACCGCTGGTGGTCGCGCCCAATGCAGTGAAGCCGATGCCTTCCACGCGCGCCACCGGCACCAGCACCGAGTCGGGGTTGTAGGCCAGGGTGACGTCGAATTCCGGGCGCATCGGCTGGTCGCTGAGCTTGACGCCGCTGTCCACGGTGCTGTCTTCGCCGGAGACTTCCTCGACACCGATCTCGGTGATGCCGCCGAACAAGGCCGGCGTCAGCGGGCGGCCCCTGGCCTCGACCACGCGGCCATCGGTGGGCACGGCCAGGTTGCGGCCGATCGCGCGGATCACCCCGGCCTGCACCAGCACATCGGTATCGCGCAGCGTGCCTTGTGCGGTGGCGGTATGCACGGTGGCGCCACGGATCAGCACCTGCTGGCCGAATGCGGGCAATGCCAGCACTGCCAGGACCATTGCGGAGATCGCGCGCAGACGCGGGCGAACCAGGCTGGCGCGGCTCATCGTGCCACCTCCTGGCCGAGCATGAAGTCCGAGACCGGCTGCAGTGCGCGGTTGCGGCGGTCGTAGACCTGCGCGCCGTCGATGTAGACCTGTTCGGCCAGCGCGTAGGAGCTGAAGGGATTGCCGTTCCACACCACCACATCGCCCATCTTGCCCGGCTCCAGTGCGCCGGTCTGCTGCTCGATGCCCAGCGCCTTGGCCGCGTTGCTGGTGAGCCAGCGGATCGCACGTTCGGGCGGGATCTCCATGCCGCTGCGGCGCGCGTTGGCGAGCACCTTGGCCGCTTCCTGGTTCAGGCGCTGGATGCCTTCTTCCGAATCCGAATGCACGATGGCGCAGCTGTTGGCCGGGCGGTCGACCAGCGCGATGTTTTCCTGGATGCCGTCGAAGGCTTCCATCTTGAAGCCCCACCAGTCGGCCCACAGCGCGCCGCAGACGTTGTCCTGCGCCAGCCGGTCGGCCAGCTTGTAGGCTTCCACGCCGTGGTGGAAGGCGGCGATGTGGAAGCCGAATTCCTTGGACAGGTCCAGCATGGTCGCCATCTCGTCGGCGCGGTAGCAGTGGATATGCACGCGGATGTCGCCGTTGATCGCGCCGGCCAGCGTATCGAGCTTGAGATCGCGCTTGCCGCCGGCATCGCCGCTGCTGTCGTTGTCGCCGCCGCGGCTCCACCAGTGGCGCTTCTTTTCGGCCTTCTTCTTCGGTGCGTTCTTCTGCAGGTACTCGGCCGCATCGATGAAGGCGGCGCGGTAGCCGGCCACGTTGCCCATGCGGGTGGCGGGGCCGCCCTTCTCGCCGTACACGCGCTTGGGGTTCTCGCCGCAGGCCATCTTCAGGCCCCAGGGCGCACCGGGAAACTTCATGCCCTGGTAGGTCGTGGAGGCCACGTTCTTGAGGGTGACGCCGCGCCCGCCGATCAGGTTGGCCGAGCCCGGCAGGACCTGCAGCGAGGTGACGCCTCCGGCCAGGGCGGTGCCGAAGCCGGGGTCCTGCGGCCAGATCGAATGCTCGGCCCACACGTTCGGGGTGACCGGTGCGGTCATCTCGTTGCCATCGCTATGCGCACTGACGCCGGGGCTGGGATACACGCCCAGATGCGAGTGCACGTCGATGATGCCGGGGGTGACCCACTTGCCGGTGCCGTCGATGCGGCGCACATCGGCCGGCGCCTCCAGCCCGCGCCCGACCGCAGCCACCTTGCCGTCGCGCAGCAGTACGTCGGCGTCGTCCAGCCGCTGGCCGGTGCCGGTGAGCACCGTGGCGTGCTGGATCAGCACCGGACCGGACGCGAGCGCGTGGTAGGTGCTGGGATAGGGGTCTTGCACGAAACGCGATGCCGCAGACGCAGGCCCGCACAGCAGCGCCGCGCCAAGGGCGGCGAACAGGATGGAACGCATGGATTTCCCCGGTGTAACGAAAACGTCAGCCGCAAACCTAGCGGCCGGCGGCGTGCTTGCCAAGTGCTGCATTGCCGGTGGCGGCGGCCTCATCACATGCGCATGGGCATGCTATGCCGTATTCGTCAGGGGAAACGTCGATGATCGTCAAATCAGAGCGCAACAAACAGGCCGATGTGGTGCTGGCTTTCTGGGAGCTGGCCGGCTCGGCCCGCTGGTTCACCCACAACGATGCGTTCGATGCCAACTTCCGCCAGCATTTCAGCGAACAGCACTTTGCGGCGGCGCGTGGCGAGTATGCGCACTGGATGGAACGCGCGGAGGATGCATTGGCCTTGCTGATCCTGCTCGACCAATTCCCGCGCAACGCGTTCCGCGGCAGCGCGCATGCCTACGCCACCGACGGCCTGGCGCTGTCCTGCGCGCGGCAGGCGCTCGCCAGCGGCTTCGATCAGCAGGTCTCGGCGGAGTTGCGGCTGTTTTTCTATCTGCCGTTCGAGCATGCCGAAGACCTGCAGGCGCAGGCGCGTTCGGTGCAGCTGATCACCGCGCTGGACGATGCGGAAACCACGCGCTGGGCGGTGGAGCACCAGCAGATCATCCAGCGCTTCGGACGCTTCCCGCATCGCAATGCGGTGCTGGGGCGTGAAACCACCGCCGAAGAGCAGCGGTTTCTCGACGACGGTGGATTTGCCGGCTGAGGGACGGCGGCTGTGGCCTGCGCGCTTGCACGCTGCTGCGGCCTTTCCGCACTGCGCACGTGCGTCTGGGCAGGCGGATCGGGTGCGGTGATCGATGCGGATCGATCAATGACTCACCTGCGCACGATGTCGACCGCCGATCGACATCGTGCAGTCACGCCGTGACATCAATGGCTTGGCGCCGCCGATGCGCGGATGACTTGCACGAGGACGAGCAGCGTTTTCTCTGGATCCCGCCGGTCATGCAGCGCGATGGCAGATACCGATCCGGCATCGGCCATCGCGCTGCGGCTGATCAACAGCCGCCCATCAAGCCTTCCGAACGCCAGTTGGTGCCTTCGCCCAGCAGCAGATAGAAGCCATAACTCTCGTAGCCGCTTTCCGACAGCACGAAGTCGAGCGTACCGTTGCCGTCGATATCGCCGAACTGCAGCAGATGCGTGCGCAGTGGCAGGTCTTCGCAATCGTCGCAGCCGCTGGCCGCGCTCCCCTTGCGGAACTGCCAGCGGCTGCCGTCGTGTTCGAAGATCGCAAGCACCACGAGGACGCCGGTCGGGTTGTCCGGGTTGCCGGTTCTGGTCGGGTGATTGGAGGTCAGCACGGCCACACGTCGCTGCGGCTGCCGGGTGTCGGTAAAGACCTGCAGCGCCGCCAGATCCTGCGCACGATCGGCAGTGAATGCCGTCAACGCCTGGGCCAGCGCCGCAGGCGTGACGCTCTTGCGCAGCTGCGCGGTCTCCCCGACCTGGCGCAACAGCTCGGTCTGTTCGGAAGCGGTGGCATTGCGGGTCGCAAAGCGCTTGCCGGGATTGAGATCCACCGTCGCCAACAACGGCGAATTGGACAGCGTTGCGGTGCCCTTCAAACGCAGCTTTGCGGTGCCGCCGCACATGCTGTTGTCATCGACGATCAGCGACGCAAGCTGCACGCTGCCGGTGGACACGCCCGCATCGAAGACCTGCAGCGGCTGGCTCAGCAGCGACCTGGGCATGCTGGACTCCTTCGCGACGCCGCGACCCAGCCACACCGGAACGTATTCCAGCGGGTCTTCGGTCGGCTGGCTGTCGTAGGTCTGTACCAGCATGACCGCGCGCGCCGGTTCGGCGGCCTGTGCGGCCAGCGGCAACAGCGCGGCCATTACGAGAGCGGGCAGGCGGGTGTGCATTGCAGCAAGTCCTTGTGGGTGGCGATCCATGAAAAAACGGACGCTCCGTGGAGCGCCCGTTTCGGGGTATGCAACGTAGCAAATGCGGCTTAAGAAACTGGCGGGCGATTCCAGCCGGCTGCCGTCGGGCGTGGATGCCGTGCGGTGACCATCGTGCCTGCGGACTGCATGCAGCTGAAGGGCACCGGCCGTGCCCTCCTGGCGATCCGCCGTCTGGCCTCAGTACTTGGCAACGCCGTTGTCCACTTCGTCCGACCATGCGTCGATGCCGCCGGTGACGTTGTAGACGTTGCTGAAGCCCAGGCCGCGGAAGTGCTCGGCCGCCTGCAGGCTGCGCCCGCCGCGGTGGCACAGGAACGCCAGCGGGGTGTCCTTGGGCAACTGCTCGATGGCGGCGCGCTCGTGCGCATCCAGCGTGCGGAACGGCGCGGCAACCGTGGCCAGGGCGCGTTCGTCGGCCGGGCGCACGTCGACCAGGGTCAGCGTACCGGCCTTCAGGCGGTCGTCGGCATCGCGCACCGACAGCTCCTGCACCGGCTTGGGTGCATTGGGATTGTCGATGGCCAGGCCACGACCACGGATGTCGTCCACCCAGTCGATGGTGATGCCGTCGGCGCGGCGGGCGCTGGCCAGGTCGAACTGCACGCGCAGGCCGTTGGACTCGGCAGCGATGGCGTTCGGGTTGTTCGGCGCCAGCTGGAAGTTGGGCTGGAAGTTGGCATCGATGGCCAGCGTCAGCGAGGCATCCGGCGCATCGGCCAGCGCGCCCTTGAGCATCTCGACCGCGGCCGGGGTGATGGTGATTCTGGGCGGAGTCCGGTCTGGCGCCTGCAGGCCGAGCATGCTGCTCAACTCACCGCTGTCGGCCATCTGCAGGATGATGTCGCTGCCGCCGATCAACTCGCCGTCCACATACAGCTGCGGAATGGTCGGCCAGTCGCCGTAGGCCTTGATGCCTTCGCGGATCTCCTGGTCGGCCAGCACGTTGACGTGGGCATAGTCGATGCCCAGGCCGTCCAGCACGCCAACCGCCTTGGCCGAAAAACCGCACTGCGGCATGCCGGGCTGGCCTTTCATGAAGAGCACCACGCGGCTGGATTGCAGCAGCGTATCGATGCGGGAACGCAGGGCGGGATCGAGGGACATGGCAGCACTTCGGTCAGATCGTGGAGTCCGGGCATTCTACGCCGCATGGCATCATGCGGCATGACCACGCTTCAAACGCTGTATCGCATCCCCTCGCACCCTTACCGCTGGGTCGGCCTGCTGGCCCTCTCGCAGGCAGCGGTGGCGCTGCTGTGGTGGCATCTGGGCTGGGTCTGGGGCGTACCGGCGTTGCTGCTGTCGCATGCGGCGTTCGTGGTGCCGGTGTTCCTGCCGCGCGCGCGTCTGTACGCGCCGGTGCTGGCGCGCCTGCCGGGCCGCGCCCCGCAGGTATGGCTGACCATCGACGACGGCCCCTCCGACGACACCCCGGCGATGCTGGAGCTGCTGGACGCCTTCGATGCCAAGGCCACCTTCTTCGTGGTCGGCGCACGCGCCGAGCAGCGGCCTGAACTGGTGCGCGAGATCGTGCGTCGCGGGCACGGCATCGGCAACCACAGCCATACCCATCCGCAGGCCTGGTTCTGGGCGCTGGGACCGCATCGCATGGCGCAGGAAATCGGCCAGGCGCAGCGCGTGCTGGCCACCATCACCGGGCAGGCGCCACGGCTGTACCGCTCGGTGGTGGGCATGACCAATCCCTTCGTCGCCTCGCCGCTGCGGGCGCATGGGCTGACCCGCGTGGCCTGGAGCGCGCGCGGTTTCGACGGGGTGCGTTGCGAGCCGGATGCCACCGTGGCCCGCATCGTGCGCGACCTGCGCCCCGGCGCCATCGTGCTGCTGCACGAGGGCGCCGCGCACGGACACAACCTCACCATCCTGCGCGGCGTACTGGAGGCGATGCACGCGCGCGGCCTGGCCGGGCGGCGTCCGGACTGAGGTCCTGCGGACCGCGTCGCGATGAGGTGGCGCGGGCCCACGCAGGGATGATCCATCGTCCGTGTCTGCCGGACCTGCTCCGGTACGGCGCATCGTCTGTAGTGGCTGAGCCGCCCGGAGCCAGCGGCGTCGAAACCCGGCGCTGATCCACGCATGTATTGACAGCGATTTAACGTGGATCGACCATGCGCCCCCCAGCCAGCAAACGGGCGCGCCTTTCGAGGGTGCTGCCGACGCCAGCCTCAAGCCGTCATCGACGGCCATATCCGCTCTTGAGGCTGACCCCATGTCCCATCGCATCGTCTCTGCGCGCGCGCCCATGCGTGCGGATCTCCGTTCGCCGCAGTTCCCGCTGGCGTCCTCCCTGCTGGCGCTGGCCTGCGCATGGCCATTGGCGGCTGCGGCGCAATCGAGCACGCGCGACCCGGTCGATCTGGACCGCCTGCAGATCCAGGCCCATCGCGGTGCCGCGACCGAAGGCACCGATTCCTACACTGCCGATGTCGCGCGCAGTTCGACAAGGCTGGAGCTGTCGCTGCGCGAGACGCCGCAGTCGGTGGTGGTGGTGACCCGCCAGCAGATCGTCGACCGCAACCTGCAATCGCTGCAGGACGTCACCGACACCGTCGCCGGCTTCAACTCGCCAACCTGGGACACCGAGCGCACCTACATCAACGCGCGCGGCTTTGAAGTGGACTACTACCGCATCGACGGCATTCCCACCGACTACACCGGCGATGTGCAGCAGAACATGGCGATCTACGACCGGGTGGAAATCGTCCGCGGCGCCAACGGCCTGACCTCCGGTGCGGGCAACCCGGCGGCATCGATCGACCTTGTGCGCAAGCATGCCGACAGCGACGTGCTCACCGGCCGCGTCGATCTGTCGGCAGGGCGCTGGGACCGCTATCGCGGCACGCTCGACCTGCAATCGCCCTTGAACGCCGCCGGCAACGTGCGTGGACGGGTGGTGACCAGCTATGAAGACAAGCAGTCGTTCCGCGATTACTACAGCAAGCAATCGTCGCTGTTCTACGGCATCGTCGATGCCGATTTCAGCGACGCCACCCGCGGCTATGCCGGCGTCAACAAGCAGCGCAACGACGGCCGCGGGACCACCTGGGGCGGCGTGCCGGCGTACTTTAGCGACGGCAGCCGCACCGACTTTGCACGCTCGGATTCGTTCACGCCGCGCTGGGCGCGCGGCGTGGCCGACACCACCAATGCCTTCGCCGGCCTGACCCATCGCTTCGACAACGGTGCGCAGCTGCACGTGGAGTACTCGCATCAGCGTTTCGAAGCCGATTGGAAGTCGGTGCTGTTCGGCTACTTCGATTACCCGGCCCGCGCTACCGGCCTGGGCCTTGCCACCAACTTTGGCGGGCGCTATCCCGCACTCACTGCGCAAAACAGCCTGGATGCCTACCTCAGCGTGCCGCTGACCTGGTGGGGCCGCAACCACGAGCTGATCGCCGGTGCCACCTGGATGAACCGCAACGTGCGCAGCTGGTCCAACGGGCCCGAGCCGTCGCAGTCACTGACGGCCGAAAGCGTCTACGCCTGGACCGGCAGCATGGCGCAGCCGCAATGGACGCCGCTGGTGAAGGGCGAAGAACGCGATGTACGCCAGGTGGCCGCCTACGCCGCCGGCCGTTTCAGCCTGACCGACGCGCTTACCGCCATCGTCGGCGCGCGCGTCACCGACTGGAAGAACACCGACCAACTGGTGCCGGCCAACACCTACGAGCGCCGTGGCCGCACCACGCCGTACGCCGGCCTGATCTTGGACGTGGACGACCACCATTCGCTCTATGCCAGCTATACCGGCATCTTCAAGCCGCAAAACAACCGCGATCGCGGCGGGCGCTATCTCGCCCCGCTGGAAGGCAACAGCTACGAGGTCGGTGCCAAGGGCGAATACCTCGGCGGCCAGCTCAATGCGGCACTGGCGTTGTTCCGGATCGAGCAGGACAACCTGGCGGTGAACGATCCCGGGCAACTGGTGCCGGGCACCACCACTCAGGCCTTCCTCGCGGCGAAGGGCACGGTCAGCCAGGGCGTGGAGTTCCAGCTCGATGGGCAGCTGTCCGCGCAATGGCGGATTGCATTCGGCTTTGCCCAGTTCGATGCCAATGATGCCAGCGGCGTCGATGTCAATCCGACCAGCCCGCGTCGCGAGGCCACCCTGTTCACCAGCTGGCAGACCGGCCCGTGGCGCGTGGGCGGTGGCCTGAGCTGGCAGTCGGCCATCCACGACTTGATGTCCGCGCCACAGGGCAGCACGCAGCGGCTGAGCCAGGGCAGCGTGGTGCTGGCCAACGCAATGGCGCGCTACGACATCAACCAGGCATGGTCGGCGCAGCTCAACGTGCGCAACCTGTTCGACCGCACCTACTACGCCAACATCGTCTACCAGAGCCAGTTGATCTACGGCGACCCGCGCGATGTGGAGCTGACGCTCTCCTGGAAGTTCTGATCTTGCTCCAGACGACAGGCTTTGACGGTATCCATGCCGCTACCGAGCCTCCACGGGCGGGTTCACGGCGTGTCCCGTGAGCGATGAGGGCACCGCGCACTCGGCGAACCAGGCATTTGCCTGCATCCAAACGGCGCGGCAACTCGGTGACTTGGTTGTCTCGAAGTGATTGGTCATCGCGGATGGATCAGTTGTAGAGCGGATGATCTGCGACTTCGCTGCACGGCCCTTGCCCGCCCACCCTCGCAGGACACGCCGCAAGTACGTCCTTGTAGGCTCTTACGCGGCATCCATGCCGCGT
>NZ_QEZG01000041.1:0-248814 GCF_003993495.1 Xanthomonas sp. BRIP62418 | reverse complement strand
CCCCCCAGAGTGCGCGACTGGGAAAACCAGGCACTCATTACTGCGTTCCCGGAACTATAGACCCCCTTGACTGCGTTAAATGGATACTCAGAGTGCGTCGGTGGACCATCAAAGAGTGCGGTGCCCAACACCACGCAGCAGGACATCTGGCGCGATCGCCAGCCGACCGCCGCCGATTGGCGCGCTTCGGCGGAGGCCGCGTTACGCAATCCATTCGAGACACCGGCGCGCTGCCAGCGCCGGCACGACTACTGCCTACAGCAGGCGCAACGCTGCGAAGAGGGCGAGCGGGGATGACTTTGACCAAGCGTAAGACGCTTACCGTCGTAGACGGTGGGCTGGGCGCTGCGCCACCGGGCGGCGGGGATCACAACCCGGACGCATGGAAAGCGCAGCTGACATACAACCGCGACCGCAACGTCGAGGGCACGCTGCACAACCTGATCCTGATCATGGAGCACGACGAGCGCCTGGCCGGGCTTTGGTGGCTCAACGATTCGAGCAACCAGGTGAAGCTGGAGCGCGACCCGCCGTGGCGTGGTGGTAGCCGCGAGGAGTTCATCGACTCCGATGCGTATGAGCTTGCGGCGTGGCTGCAGCATCCAGACCGCTACGCGATGAAGTGCAGCGACGAGCTGGTGCTCAAGTCCGTGATCGCCGTGGCCCGGCGCTACCGGCGCCATCCCATCCGCGAATTCCTCACCGGCCTGCAGTGGGATGGCGAGGCGCGGGTGGAGCGGATGCTGGTTGATCTGTTTGGCGCTGCGGACTCCACCTACAGCCGACGCGCAGCGCAATGTTTCATGGTGAGCGCTGTTGCGCGCGTGCTGTGGTTCGACGCCAAACAGCCATCGGTGGGCGCGCAGGTGGACTTCATGCTGGTGCTCGAAGGCGAGCAGGGCAAACGCAAGTCCAGCGCGTTGCGCGCGATCTTTGGCAGCCAGTGGTTTGTGGAAACGAGCGAGTCGCCCAGCGGCAAGGACTTCTACCAGGTCATCCAGGGCGCGTGGGGCGTGGAGATCGGCGAGATGGACAGCTTCTCCAAGGCCGACGTGACCAGCGTCAAGACCGCAATCACCCGACGCGTGGACAAGTTCAGAGCGCCCTACGAGCGCGTGCCGCGCTCCTATCGGCGCGAGTGCGTGTTCGCCGGCACCACCAACGAACACCAATACCTGCGCGATCCGACCGGTGGCCGGCGCTTTCTGCCCGTGCGCACCGACGGTGAGGTGCTCATCGATGCGATCAGTGCGCAACGTGAGCAGCTGTGGGCCGAGGCGGTGCACATGTTCGATGCGGGATTCGAATGGTGGCAGCTACCAGCAGAAGCAGCCGCAGAGCAGGCGGCGCGGTACGTGGGCGACAGCTGGGAAGGGCGCGTGGAGAAGTGGCTGGACGGCCGCATGGCCGAGGACCGCTACCCTGCGCGGCTCAAGTTCACTGCCGCCACGGTGGACTGGGCCAGCACCGACGAGATCCTGCTGCATGCCATTGGGTTGGACCCGGGCAAGCACGGCAAGCCCGAGCAGATGCGCGTGGCCGCAATCCTCAAGACGCTGGGATGGGAGAACCACCGACGGCGATGGCCAGACGGCGGGCGAGAGCCGCGGTGGTTTCGTGCTGGGCTAACGGTGGACGAGTGGCTGGCCGGCGCCAGCCGAGAGCAGGCGAGCCAGGAGGCGACGGATGCCCCGGACTTCTGACCAGACCTCGCCACCAACGTCCACACCTGTCCACACCTGCGTCCAGACCTTCCGCCTACTGCGGCAAGGCTGTCCACACCGTCCACACCTTTCGCGCGCGCCTACGTATATGACCCTTTTTCACCATCTATCAAAAACTCTCAACAGGTGTGGACAGTGTGGACAGTCTGGACACCTCAATGATTCCAAGGGCTGCGGTCGTCCAGACCTCGCCGCCGAGGTGCGGACGGTGTGGACGTGCTGCCGTAGCGCCGTGTTCCACGGGAATCGCCGCGCGCGCGGGCAGGGACAGGGGGGAGCGACCGCGACCGTAGCGGCCGGAATGGCGGGCGCGACCGTGGCGCGGGTCCTCCCGGAGCTTGGCCGTCTGCGGGTAATTCGGACCCCACATTTCGTGCATCTTTCGTTCCGGACTTTGGTTCCGGTCGGAACTCGGGTGGCTGCATGAGTTCCGAAACGATGAGCGTTGCCGAGTATTCCAGCCACCGCGGCTGCAGCGATTCGTACATCCGCCGCATGCGTCGCTCCGGCAAGCTGGTGATGCACGCCGACGGCAAGCGGATCAACGTGGCCGCCAGCGATGCGCTGCTGGATGACATCACCGACCCGCTGCGCGGCGGCGATCGCACGGCTGGCGCCGACGCACGGCTGGATGTGCCCACCGCCCGCGTGCTGCCGAGCGATGTGCCCAGCGTGCAGGAAGCCGTACGCCGCGAACGGCTGGCGCGGGCGCGGTTGGCAGAGCTGGAGCTGGGCGAAGAGTCCCGCGAGCTGACGCGCACGAAGGGCGTGGAGCGCGCCGTGTTCACCCTCGTGCGCCAGGCGCTCAACAGCATGATGAATCTGCCCGGACGCCTGCGCGCCAAGCTGGCCGCCGAAAGCGACCCGCGTGCGATCGAGGCGATGCTGGAGGCCGAGGTGCGCCTGATCGCACAGGCGATGCAGAAAGAAGCGCGGCAGCTGCTGGCACCACCGGGGCAGCGCAACGACACCACCGAGGACGACGCATGACGCTGGATCTCAACGCCTTCGACGTGGAGCTGGCAGAGCCGGCAGCGATCGTGTGCGACGCGTGGGAGCGCGCGTGGGCACTGCCGCCCATCCAGACGGTAAGCGAGTGGGCCGACGCTAACCGCATCATCGCGAAGGGCTCAGGTGCCGAGCCTGGCCGGTGGCGCACCAGCCGAAACCCGATCCTGCGCGAGATCATGGATTGCCTGAGCGACCATTCGCCGGTGCGTCTGGTGGATTTCATGAAGTCCGCGCAGATCGGCGCCACCGAGGTCGGCATCAACTGGACCGGCTATGTGATCGACCGCGGCGCGGATTCGATGATCGTGGCGCAGCCGGTGAAGGATCTGGCGCGGAGCTGGGCGGCGTCGAAGTTCGACCCGGCCGTGATGGAAATGCCCGAGCTGTTGGCCAAGCTCCATACTGACAACATGCTGGAGAAGCACTTTCCCGGTGGCACGCTGTGGGTGATCTGGAGCAACTCGGCCAAGCAGCTGCGCCAGCGCACCGCGCGCTACATCTTCATGGACGAGGTGGACGAATACCCGAAGGACATCGGCGGGCAGGGGCCGGCCGACCAGCAGTTGGAAGCGCGCGCGATGTCGTATGGCGACCGCGCGAAGATCTACCGCGCCTGCACCCCGACCATCGCCGGCGCCAGCGCGATCGAGGCCGGGCACGCAGCAGGCGACATGCGCGTGTACATGGTGCAGTGCCCGCATTGCGGCGGCGAGCAGACGCTCGATGTGGAGCGCTTGCAGCCGGATGGCACGTTCGCTTGCCTAGCGAGCGGCTGCGTGATCGAGGAGCACCACAAGGATCTGATGTTTGCCGAGCGCGGACACGGCGGCACGGCGTACTGGAAGCCGACCAACCCAGAGGCGGACCCGTATCACCGCAGCTATCACGCATGGGCCGCGTATGCGCCGCTGGGCCTCGGACCGTCGTGGAAAGACCTGGCCGATGCGAAGGCCGAGGCAGACCGCGACCCGAACAAGGCGGCCGGCTTCCACAACCTCAAGCTCGGCCTGCCATTCGCGGGCGAGCGTCAGGAGCAGGACGCCGACGAGGTGGCCAAGCTGGGCGAGCCCGGCGTGCACCGAGGTATCGTGCCGCTGGGCGGCTTGGTGCTGACGGCTGGCGTGGACTTCCAGCACGATCGCGCCGAGATTCAGGTGATTGCCACTGGCCGCGGCCAGCGGCGCTGGGTGGTGGACTACGCGGTCATCGATCTGGACCCGACCATCCTCGATACCTACCCGGCCCTGGACGAATACCTGCGCGGCACATGGAAAACCACGCGCGGCATCGATATGCCGATCACTGCGGTTGCGCTGGACGGCGGCAACTGGACGGAGACCGTGGCGCAGTTTGTGAAGCAGCTGGTCAACCAGAGCGGCCAGGCGCGCATCGTGGAGACGCCGAACGGCTACATCAAGCAGACCGTTTACCTGATCCGCGGCCGCAACGAGCGGAAGTCTGAGCGCGCGGTTTATCGCCCGTCAAAGACCGAGGTCAACAACCGCGACAAGACCGTGGCGCGCAGTGTTGGTGTGTGGGGCGTGGGCACGTCCGTGCTCAAAACGATGGTGTATGGCTGGCTCACCGCTGCTCTCACGGCAAAGGACAAGGCCGATGCGGAAGGACAAGCGGAGGATCTGACGGCGCGAATGCTGCGCTTCCCAGGCGGCCGCGGCGATGAGGTGCCAGATCCGATCAATCCGGATCCAGGTGCGCTGCTGCCGGTGTATTACAAGGGGCTGACGGTGGAGTTTTACGACAAGGAGTCGGGGTATTGGATCAAGCCGAAAGGGGCGAGGAACGAGCCGCTGGATACTGCTGTCTATGCTGTTTGGGCATCGTTAGCGCCAGCGGTCAAAGCAGACGTCATTCGGGAGTCGCAATGGGCAAGCTTGGAAAGCCAGTTTCAATCGAATCCGCAAGACCTTTTCGAGTCCAATAACCTTGGGCTATCTGCTGCTGCACGCGATACGCATCCTGCCGAAGCTCGCGCAAAGACCTCCGCGGCTGGGCCATTTGATAGACCGAGGTCTACTGGCTTGGTAAGCGGAGGATGGATAATTTAATGGTGAAAAGAGCCGATTCCGCTCAGCATCTTCGTGCAAGAATCTTAGATGCCATGCGTGAGGATCTAGGGGTTAATGAGATTTTGGCCGGCCCATTCGTGGAGTCAGTTATGCGCTGCTTCGCCGGCGAACAGCCATACTTTCCTACAAATTCAAGAGGTTACCCAGTCGGGGCTATCCGGTCCGCGCTCGAGCGAGGCGACTCGCCTACCGTGGTCGCTGCGCGTTTTTCTATGTCGCGCTCCAATTTGTATCGCCTCTTCCCCGGTGGCTTGCCAGGAAATCACATGAGGAGGACCGGCTCGCGTAGAACGAGCTGACACGGATCACCGGTAGGCACTAGGCAGGTTTCCTCGCTAATCGAGCGCGCTGAGGGGGCTGCTTAGGGAGCTAGTACTTGATTTGAACCTGATTTCTATTTCGTCAAGGAGCTCAAGTGCGGCTGCTTTGAATAGGTTATTGGAGATTTTTGTCGTATCCCCCACTTCTTGAAGGAACTGGGTTGTTAGATATTGCTCAAATTTCTTGCTTGTCTTATTTTTTATTACAGTCGCAATGCCGTGCTTTGCCATAGCAAAAGTGAGATTCGGGATGTCTTTCATTGCGACCACGACGTATGGATTGGTGTCACAGAAATCGGGTCTCAGTTTCTTCTCTGCAAGACCGGCCACGACCAGTTCGCGTAAATTTTGCGTGGCTATTGGACTAAAGAGAATCCAATCTTCGAGAGTCAAGATGATCGAGAAAATCGGCAAGCCGTCATGGTGCCAGCGGCTAACACCTGCCTCTGCATCAGCAATATTGGCGTAGTTTTGGATAATTGCATTCGCCAGGCGCTGCATCCCTTTCGTCACATCTTCGATGCTTAGCGCGACTTTTGCTTGGAGCTGAATACGGGCGCTTTTGCATTCAACGAAAACATGAGCGGTGCCGTCGCTCAGAATCCAGTCACTTCCGTGGCGAATGCCTGCCGATGTCGGATAAGGCGAAGGTTTGACTGGATTTAGTTGTCTGTCGGACTTCGCTATGAGGTCACCCGCGAGCATTTCGACGGCGTCGCCAAACGCAGTCGAATACCCCTGAACGTTTACGAGGTCGAAAAATGCGCCGGCAAGTAGTCTTCGCACTAGGAGTTGTGGGCGAGGACAATGCAGCAGATCCGGGTGGGCGCTCCGAAGTCTGATTAGTGGCGTCAGATTGATCTCCTGGAACGCATATTCCCAGCTTTCGTTTACGCGATAGGTCTCTAATTGGCGTCGTCTGAGGGATGTCGGGGTTGTTGATATTTGCCTCAGACATTTTTTAATGCCGTACTCTGGCAAAGAAAAATCCAAAAGCTCTCTTGAGATATCTGTCTCAGGATTTGACGTATAGCTGGCGAGCATGCCCGCTACCATCGTGAAATAATCTAATGAGCTCATTTCATAGTGTTGCCGTATCAAGCTTTCGATAGGAGGTAAACGGAATAGCGCCCAGTATCGCCCGAAATAATCGGCTTGCACACGGTCTTGGTGGGGTAGTTGCTGGTGACCAAGACGATGGAGGGTCAGGTAAATATTTTTAGTGCCACCGGCTTGTTTGTTGCATAAACCTCTGATTGCGTTGTGCAACGTCGCGAGATCGTTCCGGTTCCTCAAGTACACCTGCGCTTTATCACTAGCTCCTGCATGGATTAATGTTTCCCGGAGGATTAAATCAAGCTGGTGTTCGTGGAGGTACTTGGTCAAGGAAATGGTCCGACCTTGAGCATCTCTCTGTTGATACTCGACGGGAAGTTGATAGCCGAATCCAAGGTGGAGGCTATATACCCAAATGTCGTTAAGTGAATTCCTCAGTCCCAATTGGCTAGAAAATCGAACGACATTACGCTGGTGGCGATCCATAAAATTCTATTTGCTGTCAAGTTGGCTAGTCTAGGCTTTCAATGAAAGAGGGCGCAAGTTCTGCAACTAAGCCTTAAAAATCATAGCTTTGAGCCACATTCTGTCCCAACAATTTTTGGTTTTGCGGCTTGGCAATCATTAGCCTGTCTCGTCATGAAGACGGCTCAGGAAATGCTCACCACATACCAGCAGGCGGAGATTGCCGTGCTGCAGGGGCAGAGCTTTCGTTTTGGTGAGCGCATGCTCACCCGCGCGGATCTGTCAGAGATCCGCAAAGGCCGGCAGGAGTGGCAGGCCGCCGTAGATCGAGAGGCCGGTGCCGGCCGTCGTGCTCGTTGGGCCACCATCGATTTCGGCGGCCGTACCTGATGGCCTCTGCAAGCATCGCCCTCGACCGTCTCAGCGTCGCAATCTCCACTGACCGCAACGTGCGCGCCATCGAGGCGCGGACGGCCGTGCGCGAGCAACAACTGCGCGTGGTTGCGCGCGCTCACGAAGTCACCCGCCCGTCGCGCAGCCGCAAGCTAGCTCGCGACTGGGGTAGCGGCAATGCCATTGCCGGCATGGATGCGCGCCAGCTGCGCGACCAGGCGCGCCACCTTGAGCGCGACCTGGACCTGGCCGACAACGCGCTCAACGTGCTGGTGCAAAACACGGTGGGCTCCGGCATCGATGTGCTGTCGGCGCCGCGCCTGCCGGGCCAGCCGATCAACCGCGACCTGGCCCTGCAGCTGGATGAGCTGTGGGACGTGTGGTGGGACGCGCCCGAAGTCACCCGCGCCCACGACTACGGCGCTTGCCAGCAATTGTTGGCGCGCAGCTGGCTGCGTGACGGCGAGGCGTTCTACCAGGATCTGGTCGGCACGGTGCCGTATCTGGAGCACGGTGGCGGCGTGCCCTACAGCATCGAGATGCTGGAAGCCGACCTGGTCCCGCTGGACTTCAACGACCCGGCGCGCAACATTCTGCAGGGTGTGGAGCGCAACGCGTGGGGCAGGCCGGTTGCCTACCACGTGTACAAGCAGCACCCCGGCGACCCGCTGGGCTGGACCACCGAAACCAAGCGTGTGAGCGCGGAGGTGATGCACTGCATCGCCAACCTCAAGCGGCTTCACCAGGTGCGCGGCCTGAGCGTGTTTGCCAGCGCCATGTCGCGCTTCGAAGACGTCAAGGACTACGAAGAGTCCGAGCGCATCGCGGCCAAGGTGGCTGCGTCGATGACGTTCCAGATCAAGAAGGGCTCGGGCGAGCTTTATCAGCCGACCGGCGAGGGCCTGGGCGGCGTCGCACTGATGCAGCAGGGCTTGCCGGTGCGGGAGCTGCGTATGGCGCCCGGCGCCATCTTCGACGACCTGCTTCCGGGCGAATCCATCGAAAGTCTAGGCACAGATCGTCCCAACCCGAACGCGGCGACCTGGCGCAAAGAGCAGCTGCGCGCCGCCGCTGGCGGTATTGGCGTGAGCTACTCCAGCCTGTCGCTGGACTACAACGGCACGTACTCCGCCCAGCGGCAGGAACTGGTGGAGAAGTGGGGCAGCTACCTGATGCTGGCCGAGCGCTTCATTGCGATGTTTGTGCGGCCCACGCGCCAGCGCTTCGTGGAGGCGGCGGTGTTGGCCGGCAAGGTGCGCCTGCCGCGCGGCTGGTCGCTGCGCCATCTGGCCGCGTCGACGTACGTGCGCCCGATCATGCCGTGGATCGATCCGCTGAAGGAGGCCTACGCCAAGGGCGAGGCCGAGGACCGCGGCTGGGTGAGCCCGCAGCAAAACACGCTGCAGTACGGCAACAACCCCGACGAAGTGCTGCGCCAGCGCCAGGACTGGCAGCAACAGCAGCAGCAATTGCAGCCGGCCACGCCGGCACCTGCGGAGGCCCGTGCGCAGCTGCGCGCCGACCTTTCGCGCGACATGTTGAGGGACATCTGACTATGCGACCCACTGCACTCACCGCGGCGTTGGGCCGTGTGCTTGCCGACGCCGGCCAGGCGCTCGGTCCTTGCCTCCTCAAGATCGAGGCCCGCGCCAACGACATCGCCGAGGTGATGATCTACGGCACCATCGGCGACAGCCTGTGGTCTGAATCGGTCTCCGCACTGGAGCTGGCCGAGCAGATCAACCAGATCACCGCCGGCACGATCCACGTGCGCATCAACAGCGGCGGCGGTGTCGTGGCCGATGGCATGGCCATCTACAACGCACTGAGCCAGCACGCCGCGCACAAGGTGGTGTTTGTGGACGGCCAGGCGGCATCGATCGCCTCGCTGATCGCCATGGCCGGCAATGAGGTGGTGATGTACGCCAGCTCGCTGCTGATGGTGCATGCGCCACACACGATCGCAGCCGGCAACGCGTCCTCGTTCCGCCAATACGCGACCGCGCTGGACGCGCACGCCGGTGCGATGTTGGAGGCCTATGCCACCAAGACCGGCAAACGTACCGAGGTGGAGCAGCTGCTCACCGACGGCGCCGACCATTGGTACACCGGCGCGCAGGCCGTTGAGTTCGGCTTTGCCGACCGCGTTGCAGACACCGCCGCCGCCGCTCGCGCCGAGGGCGCCTGTGTTGTGGCGCTTACCGGCTACCTGCAGGCCATCAACCAGGCGCCAGCCCCAGTTGCCGCGCAGCTGCGCGGGCACATCGCCGCCGCGCTCAGCCCCAGCGTTTTCGCCTCACTTCCCGAGGTCACCCAAACGGCCGTTGTTGGCCACATCGAGGATCCTATGACCCAGCAAACCTATCTCCGCATCCTCGCCAACGCCGGTGGCGGGCAGGGTGCAACCACGACCACCACCGTGACGCCGTCGGCTTCATCCGCACCCGCGCCGGTGGTTGCCGCCGCGCCGGACGCCGCCGCTGCCGTGCAGGCCGCGCTGGTGGCCATGCGCGGGCGCAACACCGACATCATGGCGATGGCCGAGCCGCACATGGGCAATGCGGAGATCCGCGCCTATGTGGATGGCGTCATTGCCGCGGCCGACCCCAACGTTACTGCCGACAACGTGGGCCGCCACATCCTGGCGTTGATGGGCCGCAACGGCGAGCCGCTCAATGGCCGTGCTGGCGTGGTGGCCGGCGGCGACCAGCGCGACAACGTGCGTGCGGCGATGACCAACGCCATCCAAGCGCGCGTGGGTATGGCGCAGGCCGCCGCAGACAACCCGTACCGCGGCCACTCGCTGGCCGAGATGGCGCGCGAGTGCCTTGTGCAGGCAGGCGTCAACCCGCGCGGCATGGACCGCCGCGAGATCGTGGGTATGGCGTTCACCCATTCCACTTCGGATTTCCCGGCGCTGCTGGGCGATGCCGCGCGTCGTTCTGTGCTGCAGGGCTACCAGGAGGTGGAAGAGCGTTTCAGCGAGTTCACCCGCGCGGTGAGCGTGCCGGACTTCAAGCCGACCAACCTGGTGGGCCTGGGCGCATTCTCCGATCTGCTGCCCGTTCGTGAGGGGGGCGAGTACAAGCAGGGCACCTTCAGCGAGCAGTCGCAGTCGATGCAGATCGTGACCTGGGGCCGGCTGTACACCATCACCCGACAGGCCGTCATCAATGACGACCTGGGCATCTTCAGCGATGTGCCGCGCAAGATGGGCCAGGCTGCCAAGCGCACGCTGGCCAAGGCGGTATTCGAACTGATCACCAAGAACCCGAAGCTGGCCGACGGCAAGACGCTGTTCCATGCCGACCACGGCAACCTGCTGCCGTCCGCGACGATCACCACCGAAAGCGTCAGCGCCATGCAGGCGCGCATGGCGCTGCAGAAGGATGCCGACGGCAACGTCATCCGCGTGCCGATGAAGACGCTGCTGACGCCGGTGGCGCTCTCCGGTGCGGCACTGACCGTGCGTGCGGCCGAGTACGCGGTGGGCGGGGCCAACAACCAGACCACGCCCAACATCGTGCGCAACACCTTCGAGGTGGAGAGCGACGGCCGGCTGGATGGTGCTGACCCGAAGGCGTGGTACGGCCTGGCCAACTCGGCCTACGTGGATGCGCTGGTGGTCGGCTACCTGGACGGCAACCAGACGCCGTACCTGGAGCAGCACGAGGGATTCACCGTTGACGGTGTGGCCTGGAAGGTACGCCTGGACGCGGCGCCGGCCATCGCCGACTACCGCGGCATCTACAAGAACCCCGGCCAGTAAGCCGCCTGCCGCACCGCAGGCGCGGTGCGGCGTCTCTTCGCATCTGGAGTACTCCCCATGAAAAACGCATATCAAGACGGCCGCGTGCTGGACGTCACCCTGACTGCGGCAGTCACCAGCGGCGGTGTGATCGCCGCCGGGAAGCTCGTCGCTATTGCCGTTACTGACGGTGCCATTGGCGACACCATCGCCGCTCACGTTGAAGGCGTGTTTGCACTGCCCAAGTTGCCTGCCGCCGTGTTTGCCGTCGGTGCCGCGGTCAACTGGGACATCGACGCCAAGCAGGCCATCGCCGCTGCCGGTGGTGCCGGCGACACCAACAACATCGGTTACGCGATCGAGGCTGCCGGCAACGGCGCCGCCACGGTGCTGGTGCGCCTGACCCCGGGTACAGCCACGCCGGTGGCTGCCTAAGCCTTACCCACCACCGCACGCATAAGCCCGGGTGGCGCGTGCGGTGGTGGTTCTTTTCGACTTGACCCAAGGATCAGCACATGGCCCCGCCGCGCGGCGTCCGCAACAACAATCCAGGCAATATCGATCGCACGGGCGTGGCCTGGCAGGGTGAAGATCGCACTGCGGCTGCCCGCGCACGCGAGGCGCGCTTTGCCGTGTTCGATACGCCCGAATACGGCTTCCGTGCGCTGGTCAAGACGCTGTTGACCTATCAGCGCAAGCACAACCTGCGCACGGTGCGCGGCATCATCAACCGTTGGGCGCCGCCGGTGGAGAACGACACCGGCGCCTATGCGCGCCAGGTTGCCACCGCGCTGGGCGTGGATGTGGATCAGCCTATCAGCGTGGAGGCGCCGGCCACGGCGTTTCAGCTGGCCAAGGCCATCGCCAGGCACGAGAACGGCGGCAACTTCTGGGGCGACGAGGTCATCTGGGATGGCGTCGAGCTGGCCGGTGTGCGTCGATGATGGATGGCGGCGCCACCGTGCTGCTCAAGTCCGCCGCGTTGTTGGTGGCCACGAGTGCGGGCAGCGTCGTGGTCACTGAAGTGATCACTGGCAGCGAGCACCTGTTCCTGGGGATTCCGCAGTCGTGGTTCCTGGCGGCGGTGGTCGGCGCGCTGCTCGGCCTGATGGTGCTCAGCGAGATCGACGTGGGCAAGGTATCCGCGCCGAGCGGCGGCCCGGGCGTGCAGTGGCTGACACTGCTGCTGCGGGTCGGCTTGCTGGGGCTGTTCGTGCTGGGCTTCGCCCTGGCGGCTGGTTGGATCGTGGTGGCACTGGCCAACTACTTCCCCTCCATCCATCGCATCGGCATTGCGGCCAGTGGGCTGAGCGGTTTCATCATCAAGCCGATGTTGCCGCACTACCTGGGTGCGCTGCAGAAGTGGTCCGATCGCCTGGCCGGCCGCGCGGGAGGTGGCGCATGACCATCTACCTCCTGAGCCTGGTCAGCACGCTGGCAGTGTTCTGCGCCGCCACATGGCAGCTGCTGCACACGTTCCACCTGGGTGACCGCGCAAGCGATCGCGCCGCCTGGGCGCTGCGGGGCGCCTGCTTTATCGGCCTGGCCGTCGGAATGCTTGGCATCTTCCTGCGCGATCTTGCGCAGCACACTCCCACGCCCTGGTACGTGCTGCTGGTGCGGCTGTGCCTGACGGTGTTGCTCATCTACCCGTGGCGTCGTCGGGAGAGTGAACGATGAATATTCTTGCCTTCCTCAAGGCGCTGGTGGCGCTGGTCTTCGGCTGGGCGGCTGACGCCCTGACCTGGCTGCGCAAGCCGGGCAGCCGGCTCAAGGTGGTATGCGCGTGTCTCGCCGCGCTGCTGTCGATTGCTGCGCTCACGTCCTATCGCAAGGGCCAGCAGGTGATCGTTGTGACGCGCCAGGTGCAGCAGTGCCAAAGCGATCGCACGGCAGCCCTGGAAGCGGCCCAACTCAAGCGCGCCGAGTTGGAGCGCAATAACGCGGACAAGGACGCCGCGCTGGCGACCATCGCCGCCAAGCTGCAGGGCGAGGCCGAAAAGCTGCGGGTGCTGCAGGAGCGCAACGCAGGCCTGCGCGACAAGACCGAGATCGCCAAGGCGGCCGCTGATCGCAGCGCCAAGGCGTTCAAACAGGAATACGACCAGCGCCCGGCCGAATGCAATGCGGCCCTGCAGGCGCTGGCTGCTGCGTGCCCCAGCCTGGGAGGCTACTGATGCTGCGTTCCCTGTTCGTCATCGCCCTGGTCGTTGCCCTGGCTGGCTGCGGCAAAAAGGGCATCACGCGCGAAGATCTGGCGCGCCCAGTGGTCGTGGCGCCTGCGCCGGCCGTGATTGCCGTGCCGGTACGCACCTACGTGCAGATCGAGCCGCGCCTGACGCAGCGCTGCGCCTGGGTGAAGAACGGCGCGCTTGAGCAGGTGCTGGATGTGTCACGCGGCCGCAAGCGCTGCCTGGAGTTCTACGAGGCCAACCTGGGCGAGATTGAACAGGTGCAAGGCACGCCGGCGGGAGAGGGCAGCCCGTGAGCCAGATCCGCATCGCCGTGGATGCCGATAACCTGCTGGGCCGGCAGTTCAGCGCCCTGGAGCGCGAGCAGCTGCCGTTCGCCATCGTGCAGGCGTGCAACGCCACCGCCTTTGAGATCCGCGAGGTGTGGAAGCGCACCGCGCCGCGAGTGTTCGACCGGCCGACCTCGCTGACCATCAATGCGGCGATGTACCGCAAGGCGACCAAAGCCCGCCTGTTCGCCGAGATTTTCCTGCGCGATGAGGCCTTCAAGGGAACGCCGCCGGCCAAGTACCTGCGCACGGAAGTGGACGGCGGGCAGCGCCGCAAGAAGGGCTTCGAGGTGCTGCTGCAGGCTAAGGGCCTGATGCCGGCCGGGCAGTTCGCGGTCACCGGCCGCGGGGCACGCACTGACCAGTATGGCAATGTGCCCGGCAGCCAAGTGACTGCGATCTTGTCGCAGCTGGGCGCGCAACGCGACGCCTACCAGAACGCCACCACCGACAAACCGAAGCGGCCCAGCAATGAGCGCAGCCGCGCCGAGTATCTGGGGCGCACACGCTTGAACACGGTCGCGGTGATGCAGCGCACCGTTCGCCGCGGTGGGCGCTACTTCGCGCTGCAGCGCCAGCGCGGCAAGTTGGCGCCGGGTATCTACGAACGCATCGGCACTGGCTTCGGCAGTGCGGTGCGCAGCGTGTTCGTGTTCACCACGCGCGCCAGCTACACGCCGCGCTACGACATCTACGGCTTGGCCCAGCGCACCTGGGACAAGCTGATGCCGTTCTACTTCAACCGTGAGCTGGACAAGGCCATCCAAAGCGCCATCGCCAAGGTGCGCGCATGAGCCAGCGCGAGTTCCTCCAAGACTTCGATGCGGCCGCTTTCTCGGCCTTCGCAGAGGTAGGCCTGGCTGATGGCGATGCACGCTACCAGGCGCCCGACGCTGCGGAGTCCTTTCCGTGCACCGTGCAGATCGACCGCGACGTGCGCGATTTTGGCGGAGACCTGGCGCCGGTCAGCACCGGCTATACGCTCGTGACCTTCCGACGCGCACAGGTGCAGCCGGCCAAGCGCGGCCGGCTGCTGCTGGCTGGCGAGACGCTGGTACTGGCTGAGCGCGTGCGGCAGGACGAATCCATCAGCCAGTGGGTGGCCGACCATGGCTAGCCCACGCGAGAACCTGCGCGCAGCGGTCGGCGCTTGTCTGCAGCGCATCAGCCGCGCCGGCGGCTACCAGACCGATGCCGGCGCCAGCCTGACGTTGGAGCCGGGCCAGGTCGACGAAGACGCAACCGCTGTGCTGACTGTGCTGGTAGCCAAGCAACAGCGTGCCAGCGAGAGCGCGCTGACGCGCACTCATCGGCTCACCACGCTGGTGATCGTGGCAAAGGCGCCTGCGCCGCTCGACACGGCGCAGAGCCAGCTCGACGCGCTGGTGTCTGACATCGAACTTGCCATGGCCGACCAGCAGTTTCGCTATCCGCCGGGCATCCAGTTCCCGCAGTACGTGTCCATGGAGCCGGTGAAGCCGGAGGCCGGCATGAGCTGGATCGGCGCGCTGCTCACCTACCAAACCCACATCCCGATTACCTAACGCCGCCCGCGGCACCTACGAGGAGCATCCATGCCCATCAATTCCCCTGATTACAGCTACCTGGGTAGCGGCGAGCTGCACCTGCGCAAACGTGGTGCGCCAAAGGCGTTCCGCAGCGTCGGCAACTGCTCGGCGTTCAGCTTTTCGCCGCAGACCAATCCCATCACTCTGCTCGACAATACACAGCCCGGCGGCGGCAACCGTAACTCAGTCGATCGCATCACCGACGTGCAGGTGAGTTTCACCATGCACGACTTCAGCGCGGAGAACTTCGCCGACGTGCTGCGCGGTACCGCCACGACCATCGTGGCCGGTAATGCGGTGGATGAGGCCGTGGTGGCTTACAAAGACGGCGTGACGCCGTTGGCCAACCTGGCCGCCGAGATTACCGCGGTGAAGCCGGCCACCGGCGCTGCGGTGTACGCCAAGGGCAAGGATTGGGACATCAAGAACGGCGCGCTCTATGTGCCGGCGGATTCGGCCATCACCGACCCGGTGGACGGTGCGGCCAACACCAAGGTCACCTACAGCTTCAATGCCGCCGAGCGCCTGCAGGCATTGGTCAATCCCAACGAAGAGTACGAGCTGCTGTTTCTGGGCTTCAACGAAGCGCGCAGCGGCAAGAAGGTGCGCGCCCAGGCCTACCGCGTGTCCGGTGGCGTGATCGGCGAGCTGGCGTTGATCGGTGAGCAGTACGGTGGTGGCACCGTTACCGGCAGGCTTAGCAAGGACACCAGCAAGCCGGCAGGCGTTTCGCAGTACTTCACGTGGGATGCCGAGAAGTGAGCGACGACATCGACATCCTGACGCCGCCCACGCGCACGATCACCTTCCGTGGCGAGCAGCTGGAAGTGACGCCGCTGACACTGGCGCAGATTGGCCCCTTCATGAAAGCAACCCGGCCGATCATCGGCCGGGTCATCGTCGCCGCAAGCCTGGTCAGCGCCGGTGCCACCATTGAGGTGGCGACGCTGATGATGGATGTGCTCGAGCAAGACGCCGATGCCTTCGCAAAGGGCGGCGCCATCGTCTCTGGCAAACCGGAAGGGTGGATTGCTGGCGGCTCACTGGCAGACGCCGCTGCACTGGTCGAGGCGGTAGTGGAGCTCAATGAAGATTTTTTCGGCCAGCGCCTGCCGAGCCTGATGCGGGCCGCCAGCAAGGCGATCAACGCAGTGGGCATGACGCAGGCGCAACCGGTTGGGCAGACCTCATCCACTTCCTCGTCGTCCGCGGCCACCAGCGTCGAGACGTCTTGACCTACACCTGGGCGCAAGCAAAGGCATTTGCGGCGGCTGCTGTGCGCGATGACCGTGAGCAGCTGCTGCTGCGCGAAGCATCCACGGCTCAGGCCGTGCGGATGGCGATGGGCGCTGAGTCTGCCGCCTTTACGAAGTACCTCGACGATCTGACCCGGTAAATGGCCGACCAATCAGCAAACCTGCGTGTTCGCATCAGTGCGGACGTCAACGACATCAAGCAGGGCCTCGCGTTACTGCGGGGCCAGCTGACTGACCTGCGCAAGCAGGCAGGTACCCCGTTTCCTGCGAACGATCCGATCAAGCAGCTGGGCATCTCCGCTGGGCAGACGCGTCAGGCGATGGCCCAGTTGCCGATGCAGTTCACTGACATCTTCACCAGCATCCAAGGTGGCATGCCCTGGTTCACGGTGCTGGTGCAGCAGGGCGGGCAGATCAAGGACAGTTTTGGCGGCATCGGCCCTGCGCTTTCGGGAGTCTCCTCCGCGTTGCTGGGAATGGTCAATCCGCTGACGATCACGGCTGCCGCAGTGGCAGCGGTAGCTCTGGCCTGGAAGCAGGGCGAGGATAGATCCTTCGCTTTTAGCAAGGCGCTGCTCGCCACAGGTAGCTACGCAGCTGCGTCCACTGGACAGCTGGAGAGCTTGGTTTCGAAGCTTGATCAGTTGGATGGTGTCTCCCTGGGCAGTGCTCGCGAGGCGGTGCTCAAGGTTGCCGAGTCCGGAAAATTCACCGGAGAGCAGTTCGACCGAGTCGCAGCCAGCGCTGTGCTGATGCAGGCCGCTACCGGGCAGGCGATCGAAGAAACGATCGCCAAGTTCGAGGACATCCGCAAGGATCCGGTCGAGGCGCTGCTCAAGCTCAACGAGACCGAGCACTTTCTTACCCAGACGCAGCTGGACCGCATCAATACCCTGGTCGAAGAAGGCAACAAGCAGCAGGCTGTTGCTGAGGCGGTCCAGCTCTACGACTCGCATTTGGAGAGCGTGGCGCGGCGTGCTCAGACGGACATGCCGGCAATGTCTAAGGCGTGGACCAGCATCAAGGACGAGGCTTCTGGCGCCTGGGGCGAGGTTGAGAAGTACGCCGATCTCCTGGACCGCGTGATCTCCAAGCAGGACGCGCTCGGTAACAGTGTCGTCTGGAAGAGGTTGAGCGCCGCATTGGCCAACTCAGGTGGCGTCATCGGCGGCCTTGCTCGTTACTCAGGTCTGTTGGACGAGGTTGCCGCGAAGCAGGAGAAGGCTGAGAAGGGCGGGACTGGCAAGACCATTGGTGCTGGCATCCTTAATTCGATGGGGCCGTTGAGCAGCCTCATCAAGCTATCCAGGGGTGCGTTGGAAAGCGCGGCAGGGCCGGACTTCTCCAACGTGATCGCAACGGTTGATCGTGGGCCCACTGTCGACTCTGAGCAAGCGCGGGCGAGCCTTAAGTTCCAGGACGACACCAATAGTCGCTTGGCCAAGACGCTTGACCTTGAAGGTCAGATCAAGCAGATGAAGGAGGATGCGGCGAAGGCGGGAGTTACCGACGCAAAGCTGCTCGCCGAGCGTGAAAAGGTAATGCGCGCCGAAGCGGCAGCCAAAGGCGCGAAAGGCGCGACGAGTCTTGCGACCGCTGCTCGCTCTGCAGGCTTGCAGAGCATCATGGATGCATTGACCACCGAGCAGGCACAGATCGCCACCAGCACCAAGGTGTTGCAGGCGCAGTACCAGGCGCGCGAGGTATCGGCCGAAACCTACTACCAGCGCATGCGGGAGCTGGCCGAGCGGGGCACTGCCGCCGAGGCGCAGTCGCTGCAGAAGCAGATCGACTACCTCAACAGCCGCAACGTCAGCGGCAAGCAGTCGATCGACGTCAATAAGCAGGTCGGCGAATTGGAGGCGCAGCTGGCCAAGGTGCGCACCGAGGGCGCCGCGGCCCTTGAGGTGTTGTCCACCGAAGAGGGCAAGCTGAAGAAGCAGCGCGAAGACGCGCTCGCCTCCTACAAGGCGGCGCTCAACGCTAGCACCGATGCGCTACAGGAGGACATGGACGCCATGATCGCCCGTGTCGGCGCAGGCGATCGCGAGTTCGAGATCCAGCAGCGCCTCAACGGCGTCTACCGGGAGCAAGCGCAGCGACTCACAGAGCTTGCCCTGCAGAAGAACACCGGCCGCATTGACGAAGCCACCGCCGCTGCGGAGGAGCAGGCCGTGCGTGCTGCAACCGAGCGCCGTGTGCAGGTCATCCGCGACGGCTATGTGCGCATGTCCGAGGCGCAGGCCGATTGGGGGAATGGAGCATCTGCCGCATGGGACAACTATGTAGAAGAAGCGCGTAATGCTGCCGGCCAGGTGGAGTCGGCCATTGGGTCTGCCCTCGGCGGAATGGAAGACGTGTTCGTCAAGTTCGTGACCACGGGCAAGCTGAGCTTTAGCGACTTGGCCAACTCCATCATCGCCGATCTCGCCCGCATTGCGGCCAAGCAGGCGATTACGGGGCTGCTCGGCAGCATGTTCGGTCAGCCTGGTGCAGGCGCGGTGCAGCGTGAAGCGATCCCGCTGCAAGGCTGGGACACCGGCGGCTACACCGGGCCGGGCGGTAAGTTTGAGCCTGCGGGCATTGTGCACAAGGGTGAAGGCGTCCTGAGCCAGCTCGATATAGCTGCGATCGGCGGGCCGCGAGGCTTCCTCTCGCTGCTGAGCACCATCCGTCGCGGCCGAGGCTATGCCGCTGGCGGGCTGGTTGGCAGCACGGCGGTGCCGTCCTCTGGTCGCCGCAGCAATGTCAGTGTGGAAATCCAGAACTTCAGCGGTCAGCCGGCCACGCAGGAGCGGCAGACGCAGCGCATGCCCAACGGAGAGGAGCTGGAAAGAATCTTCGTAAGGATTGGGGCTCGAAATATTGCCGAGGGCGGAGAAATGGCGGGGGCCATCGAAAGCCGTTTTGAAACTAGGAGGCGACGCTAATGTCAGTGTTTCCGGCCTACGCAGGGATTCTGTACGACACCGTCCGCCGCTCATTCGACCCTGCCGTGATGCGCACAGAGATGGAGCGTGGCATGCCTAAGCAGCGCGTGACCAGCACGGGCGTGCTGATGAAGCTTGCAATGACGTTGGACTTTGCCACGCCGGCTGATGCCATGGCATTCGAAAATTGGTACTTCGATGATATCCGGCGCATCGGTTGGTTCGATTTCGTGCACCCATTGAGTGGCGCTTTACTGCAGGTGCGCTTCGAGAACGGTGGCATTGGTGAGCTCCGGCCGGTCGAGGGCGCGGATCGCCCATGGCAGTGCGATGTCACGGTGGAGTACCTGCGATGAGTTCGTTTCAGGAGCGCCGCCAGCGCGTCACCGACGACGACACATCGGCGCCGTTGGAGTTGCTGGAGATGACGGCGCCATCGTTCGGCGCGGTGCTGCGCATAGCCAATGACACCCGCGACTGGGTGAGCAACGGCAATACCTACAAGGGATATCAGTTCCGCTTCACGCCGCCGAAGGATGCGGCTGGCCAGACGCCGCGCGCGCAACTTGAGGTGGACAATGTCGGGCGCGGCATCACCGAAGACCTCGAGCGCATGCAGCCAAACGAGCTGGTGATGTGCCGTGTCCTGATCACCGACCGCGCCCAGCCCGACGTCATTGCTCGGCGGTTCTATCTGCCGTTGACGCAGGTGCGTGCTGCTGGGCCGCTGATCACCGCGCAGATCGGGGTGGATCTCTTCATGCGCCAACAGGCAGTGAAGCTCCGCGCCAATCCACACACGCTGCCGGGGATTTTCTGATGCGCGCCAGCGAGGTCGAGCGTTTCCTCAACATCCCGTATGACGCCGACACTTACGACTGCGCAGACCTCGTGGTGCAGGTGCAGCGCGAGCTTTTCGGTCGGCAGGTACAGATGCCGGCACGGCGCCCGCGCGGTGTCGCCGGGCAGGCGGCCCTTGGCGAGCTGTCGCGGGCCTATGCCGTGCCAACCGACAAACCGGTTGATGGCGACCTGGTGCTGATGTTCGACAAGGGCCAGAGCCGGCCCGGACACGTCGGCATCTTCTTCTACCTGGCCCACGAGGGTTGGGTGCTTCACACAACCAGCGCGCTGGGCAGCAGCTGGCTGCACCGGGCGCGCGAGTTGCCGGACTACGGCGCAAGGATCGAGGGGTATTACACATGGGTCTGATGACCACGCCTGCGAGCGACGGCCAGTTGGTGCTGACGCCGCATCCGGTCACTCTGGAAGGGCAGCGCCACATTGCGATGGATCTGCGGCCGGGCGAGCGCCTGTGTGAGTTCCTGCATCGGCACGTGATCGACCTGGATCAGGGCGATTGGTCGGTGTCGATCGGCGGGCGCGTCGTTCCGCGGCATCTGTGGGCCTACGTCCACCCGAAGGATGGCCAGGTCATCGAGGTACGCGGCGCGGTTGGCCGGAACGCGCTGTACATCGTGGCAATGGTAGCGCTGACCTATTTCACCTTCGGTATCGCCGGTGCGGGCGGCGCCGTAGCAAGCGCCTGGGGCGGCTTAGCCGCATCTGCGGTTTTCGTGGCCGGTTCGCTGGTGATCAACAAGGTGCTGGGTCCGAAGGTCGAGAGTCCGGCCGGCCCGAGTACCGCCGGCACGGTCTACAGCCTGGCAGCGCCGCGCAACCGTCTGCGCCCCAATGAAGCGGTGGGCCTGCTGTTCGGTCGCATGCTGATCGCCCCCGATTTCGCCAGCAAGCCCTACACCTTCTACGAGGGCGACAACCAGTACATCGGCATGGTGCTCACGCCGGGCATCGGCGTTGGCCGGGTGGGCGGGTTCACCAATGCTGGCACGCCGCTGTCCAGCTATGAGGGTGTAAGCGTCTACCACTCCGGCTATAGCCAGATGCCGGATGAAACCATTCCGCTATACAGCAACGTGGACACCACCGACGGTGGTGAATTGCCCGACACTGCGGACTTCGTTACGCGCACCACCAGCGCCGACACCGTCCGCATCCAGATCAACCTGGAATACGTGCTGGGCGGCGTGGGCACGTCCGGCAAGAAGTACAACGTGTCGGAGACCGTGCAAGTGCAGTACGCGCCGGCGGGCACTGGCATCTGGGAAACGCTGGCCACGCAGATGTTCACCGGCGACAAGCTGGACGTAAGCAAGCGCGCAACCGTGTCGGCAGACGTGGCCAAGGGTCAATACGACGTGCGCGTGCGCATCCTGGGGCAGGGCAACTACGAGGGGGAAAACACCCAGCGCAACGACTTCCAGTGGTCGACGATGGGCAGCGTGCAGGCCGACGCCGCGACCTATGCCGGCTTGGCGCGCACCGGGATCCTGCTGAAGGCCACTGGCCAGATCAACGGTCAGCCCGATGAACTGCGCGCCGAGCATATCGCCTCGCCGATCCCGGTATGGCGCAATGGCAGCTGGGTGGCGGAAGAGTCAAGCAACCCAGGCGCGCACATCCTCAAGTACGTCCGCGGCTACTACGACCAGAACGGCAAGCTCATCGCCGGCATGGGCAAGAGCGACGAGGAGATCGACATCGAGTCGCTGCAGGGCTTTATGGGCCACTGCGAGGCGAACGGCTACACCTACGACTACTGGCTGTTCGAGGAGCGCAACCACGACGAGGTGCTGCAGGCGATCGCCCTAGCTGGCATGGGCCAGACCACCTGGGCTGGTGGTCGCCTTTCGGTGGTATGGGCAGCCGACGAGCAGCCGCTCTCCGGCGTGGTCAACATGGCCGAGATGAAGAAGGGTAGCTTCAGCGTGGACTACACGCTGGCAAGCGCTGCAGACGGCATTGAGTACAGCTATTTCGACAGCACGACCAAGAAGGTCGAAATGCTGCGCGTGCCGGCGCCGGGCATCAAAGTCGAAGATATGCTCAACCCTGCGCGGTTCACCGGTGAGGGTATTGGTCGTGAGGCGCACGCGGCCGAGATGGCGCGTTATCACCTCGCTCAGAGCTTGTTTCAATACAAGGACATCGGCTTCGCCCAGGATCTGCAGTACCTGTCCTATCGCCGCATGTCGATGCTGTCGATCTCGCACGACCTCACGCAATGGGGCTTCGGCGGGCGCATCGTCGCGGCAGAGCGGAGCGCGCTGCTGGGCACGGTCACGCTGACGCTGGACGAACCAGTGCCGCCACCAGATGCCCGCAGCGCGTTCATCGGCCTGCGTATTCCGGGCGAGGCGGTCTATCGCACGTTCCGCGTGCGCAGCTTCACCGAGGCAACCGACACCATCCAGTTGGTTGGGGGGTGGCCGGACGATGCGCCGCTGCCGGGCGAGGGTTACGACGACCCCATGGTGCAGGGTGGTTGGCAGGACAACCCTGCGCACGACACGGTGTGGATCTACGACTTTAAGGCCACGCCGGGCCTGCGCGCGCGCGTGGTTGTGATCCAGCCGGAGAGCGATCTCAAGGGCGCGAACATCAACGTGGTGCCGGAGGGACCCGAGTTCTGGATTTACGTCAAGACCGGACAGTACATCCGGCCGGAAAATGGCTCATCGCTGGCTACCCGGCCGGTCCTCAGCAACCTGGCAATTAACGAGGACCAGATCACCACCGGTGACGTCACGGCCACCGATCTGGTGGCCACCTTCGACATCACCGGCCCGTTCGATCACGCTGTGGTCTATGCCTCGGCGTCAGACGGCAACGGCGAGCTGCAGGAAGTGGCGCAGACGCGCACCCGCACGGCGCGGTGGCGGATCCCGCGCGCCGGCACCTACACGATTAACGTGCGCCCGTTCGGCCCGGAGGGGCAGATGGGTATCGGTGCCTCGCTGATCTTCACGACCATCGGCGCCGACGCACCGCCGGTGAACTACGACCTGTTCGACGTGGAGGAGATCTCCGGCGGCATCCGGCGCTACACCTGGGGCTTCTGGAACGACACCATCCGCTCGGCCAACCTGGCCGGCGCGGAGATCCGCTACACCGCGGCACCGGAGCAGGGCGCGCCGATGCCGGCGTGGGAAGCCATGACGCCGGTCGGCGACAGCGGCTACCACACCGGTGCGTTCGACTCGCCCATTCCGGCCTCGGGCAAGTGGACGTTCGCTATCCGCTCGCGCAATACCAACGGCACGCTGTCGGTGGCGGCCAAGTACGTCACCAAGTCGCTCGGCAAGAACCTGGGCGAGCTGCAGGAGGAAATGCGGCAGGCGATCGACCAGACCACCGAAGAGGTCCGGCAGGGCTTCCTGGAAGCTGCGGCGCGCGACCGCCAGATCGCCGAGGCCGCTCTGGCGGCAGCAAACAAGGCACGTGAGGATGCGATCGCACATGCGGACGCGCTCAATGCCACCCTGGGCGACCTGGTCAACGCTGACGAATGGAACGCGACGTCGCAGTATCCGAAGGGCGACTTCGTGCGCCACGACGGGCGGCTGTACCGGGCGCGGGTGCCAAACTCCGGCGTGGTGCCAGCGGGCAACGACGCCACGTGGCAGAACGTGGGCAACTACGCGAGCGCGGGCGAGGCCATGGCGGCCGCAGTCGACATGGCAACGCAGACGGCGAACAACCTGGCGGCCGAGGTCACCCGGTTATCAGCGGTGTATGCCCGCCTACCTGCGGGCGACGGGCAGCTGGCTCCATCCGCATGGGTTTCGGAGGGTTTTGCGGCACTGACGAATGCAGACTCTGCGATAGGCCGGCGCGTCGGAACTGTAGAGGGCCGCATGCCGTCTGGTAACGGTGCCCTCGAGACAGCGGCAAGAGTCACGGCAGTGGATGAGGCGGCGGTCCGGCGCGATGAGGCGATTGGCCAGCGGGTGGTGGTTGTGGAGGCACGCATGCCGGCCGGCAATGGCGTTCTTGCGACTTCGGCAACTGTGAATGCCGTAGATCAGGCGCGCAGCGGCGGTGATCAGGCGCTGGGCCAACGCATTGAAGCGACGAACGCAGCAGTGGCTGGCAAAGCCGACACCTCGGCGCTCAACGCGCTGAGCTCACAGGTGCAGCAGGTGGGCAATCAGGCCAACGCCACCAGTACCGCGGTCACGGCCGTGGTGGCAAAGACGAACATCAACGCCAACATGCTGAAGAATCCCACCTTTGCCCGAGGGTCTTCGAGCTGGGTCCTACCTGCCGGAGCGGTCCTGTTCAATAACGCGTTGAACGGGCCCTACCTGGTGATGCCTGCCACGTCTGGCGGGGCCGCGGCGGAGCAGTTCGTAAACGACACACCTGCCGGCATCTACACATTGTCGGGGGACATCCTAAAAACCAATGGTAATGGGGTGTCTAGGCTAGAGATCGGTGCATACAACTCGTCCGGCTTGATTGGATCGGTGTCGGTTTCAGCTGACTCTGGCAGCTGGCTTGTCTGGAAGAGATTTCAAATAAGCGTGAACGCACCTTCGGGCACGACTCGGCTATTAGTGCGGCTGATCGTCGAAGGAACTCCGGGGCCAACGTACTTCAGGCAGCTCAAGGTGGAGCCGGGGCTGGTCGCTACGTTGTGGACCGATGACACCTCTGTCTTGGAGCAGGCGTCCGTCACGCAATCGCTGGAAGCACGGATGACGGTCAACGAAAACGGGTTCGCTAGCTACTCGGCGTCGTACACGTTGGCGCTGGACGTGAACGGGAAGGTGGTTGGCATGCGTTCGGTCAACGACGGAGTGATCGGCAAGATCACGTTCTCCGCTGACGTGGTGGAGATCATCGGCGCCACGCCAGGTGGCGGCCGCAATGAGTTCGTCGGCGGGAAGTTCTACGCCTACGCGCCCAACGGCCGCCGTGTGGTTGCCCTCGGGTATGGAGTGACATGACCAACGTCCTGATCATCAACGACGCCGACACCGGCGTCGTGCTGCTGCAGGTAACCGATCAGCCCGACTCGGACCTGCTGACGCAACACATGGGTGCGGTCGCCATCGCCAGCGGCAGCAATGGGTCTGTGCCGGTGCCGGTCACAGGGAGCGCCAACCAGCTGTACTACTGGTTCGTGGCCGATAGCGGCGCAGGCAACAGCCTGCTGCCGTACTTCAGTGACGACGGCAACACCATCAGTTGGGTATCGCCGGCGGCAAACGTCGGCGCGCGAGCCGGCGGCACCCTGTTTTACGGGAGGTTCTGATGGCCTATGCAATCTTCGAGGCCGGCCCCAATCGCGTTGTCATCTCTGAAACCTGGAAGAACCTGGCGCTGGCGTCGAAGCAGACGATCACCCCCGCTGGCAGTGGCGTGCTCAAGGCCTGGAGCCTGACTGTCACCGGCACCAATCCGGCCATCGCTTTTCTTGGTGAGAGCAACGCCGTGCTCGCCACACGCACCCAGAGCGGAAACAGTTTTACGTTCAGCGGCTTCACGACCAGCGGCAGCTTTGCGGCCTACGTCTTCGACGAGCCGAACTTCGGGCGGCGGGACTACCTGGTGATTACCAATCCCGACACCGGTGAGGTGCACTTCGACGCTACGCTGAAGTACATGAAGGTGCGGGCGTTGCTGCAGGGAAATGCCAATCAGGGCGGGTCGATCACCTTGCCCGCAGGCCGGACCTACGCCGCGCTGGCCGGCTCCACCGGCAACATCATGCTGGCCATCGGCGGCCTGATTGGCGGCGGCCCGCAATGGCAGGTGCAGCAGTTGTGGCGCAAGGGCGTGGTCAATATCAACGGCAATGTCGCTTCGATTGCCACCATCGATACCGCCCAGGATCTGCGCACAGGCACTAGCGGAACTCCTCAGCCGCCCCCTGGCAACTACGGCCAGGCCTGGGTGCGCTCTCCCATCATCGACGTCACCGGATACTAATCATGATCACGTGTCACACTGGAAATAGCATGAAGATTCGACCCCACCGTGGCGCCTTGGCCGAAGCCATGGCCAACTGCCGAAACATCGAGCCGACACTCGGTGCCGTCGTAGAATTTCTGCGCGGCGACGGGCGTGGGGCTTTCGTGGTCACGCCAGACGTGGTCAGTGTCAAGAAGTACGGCAGAGGTTTGGATGAGCGAACCGGCTGGGATACCTATGCAGTGTCCGTGCGCGGCATGGGGATCATGGCGTGGATCGACGGCCCGCTGGAAGGCATGGAGGTAGCCAAATGATCATCAGCCAGAACCCGACTTTCGGCACCACAACGCGCCTATTGGCCCCACGCATTGAGATCCGTTGGGACCCGGCCACCAATGACGGACCGGTCGAGTTCCACCTTGAGCAGATGACCACCAAGCCGCACCCCGACGGCTGGACCCAGACGCTGGAGCGTTTCTTCCTGCGCGTGCTCACGATGCAGATAAGCGACCTGATCGGCCGTAGCTACGACATCACCGCACCAGCAACGACCGAGCCAGACCCGGCGACAGGAGAGTTGGTCAAGGTGCCAGGCGACACGGTGACCGAACCCGGCGTGCATCTGCTGCTGGGTATCAAGGCGGCCACGCGCGCCGCCTACGATTCCAACGTCGCCGCACCCGACGCAGATGCCGACCCGATTGCGCGGCAGATCACCATCATCTGGAACCCGACCAACGACACCGGCACCGTTACGTTCCAGGTCGAAGACCGTGGCACCGCCCTCGGCGTGCTGGCTGCGCCGATCGCCGACCTGATTGCCCCGACCTACGCCATCCGCTATGCCGGCGCTGAGGCGCCGCAGGATTTGGCCGGCTGGAAGCTTCAGGCTCTGATCAAGGCGGCATCGGACAGGGCAATTGCCGCCAGCTTGCTTAAGCTGGAGGAACATGTGGTCTGAGCGGGCTGTACTGTGCCGACACGCCCAAACTCCCGGCCCCGTGCGGCCAATGTTCGCTCAGACGTGGCCTGTTTTCTTTTTGCATCGCACACTGCATAGTTAGAGCGTAGCCGTCTTGGTAGTCTCCGATTTAACAAAGCGAAGTGCTAAGGCCTGCGACCTCTGCAATAGCAACCTACCGCTTGGTTGTGGATGCTAAATTTTCAGTGATCTCGAACGGATATATTTGAGTGTCTAATCAAAGTGCCAAAATCTAGCATGAGAAAGGTTGTAGATCTCTTTGCGGGCGTCGGCGGACTGTCGCTCGGCGCTGCTCGTGCTGGTTTTGATGTAAAAGCAGCATATGAGTGGGATGCTAATGCAATTGCGTACCATGGTAAAAATTTTCCATCGAGCCGGCACATTAAAGCTGATATTGCTGAGGTCAGGGCTGCGGAAATTCTGGAATCAGCTGGTGTTGTGAATGGTAGCGATCTTGGGATTATCGGCGGTCCCCCTTGTCAAGGCTTTAGCGACATAGGAAAGAAAAGCGCCAGCGATCCAAGAAATCAGTTGTTCAGCCATTTTTTTAGATTGGTCAGCGAGGTGGGGCCTTCGTTCTTTGTTGCAGAAAATGTCCCCGGGATATTGAAGGTAAGAAATTCAGGGGTGCTAGCAGAAGCCCTCTCGCAGGTTCCAAAACGATATAGGTTGCTAAAGCCGATCCTGGTGAAAGCGTCTGATTATGGCGCTCCTACAATTAGAACGCGGGTATTCTTTGTTGGGTATGATCCAGATTGTGTGGGTAATCTCAGCGAAGCGAATTTTTTACCAGAAGAAAAAGAGGACGTTAGAGTGGGGAGGGCTCTTAGGGGGCTGCCTGCCATTCGTTCATCTTGGTCTAACGAAATCTCTGGTTGGAGAAAAGTAGCAGAGTGGGATGCTGGAGAATTCGAGCAGCGGCTCAAAGGCGTGATCCCTGTGGGCGTGGGCGATCAGGAATCCATTATAAAACTCAAGCAAGAGCGCCTTGTTTCTGGATTTTTGGGGACAGTTCATTCGAGCGAGTCGGTTCGCAGGTTTTCCCTAGTTAAGCCGGGAAAGACGGATCCAATATCAAAGTGCTACCGATTGGATAGGGATGGCTATTGTCCGACTTTGCGGGCTGGTACAGGGCCAGATAGAGGAAGCCACCAAGCGCTTAGGCCACTTCATCCTTCCTCTCCGCGGGTGATTTCACCGCGAGAGGCAGCTCGTTTACAGGGCTTTCCCGATTGGTTCCAATTCCATCCAACAAAGTGGCATGCATTTCGACAAATAGGAAATAGCGTTAGCCCGATAGTTGCTGAATCAATATTGGCGTCAATACATAGAGCTATGGATTAGGTGGAAAAAAATGAATAATGAAGCGAGTTCTCAGGTGGCAGTTAGGAAGATACATGCGAATGCAACAAAGGATTTTTTTGTCACTATGATAACTCGCGATATTTCTCTAAGGGACTGCATATTTGATCTGCTAGACAACTCTATAGACGGAGCCCGGCGTGGCCATATGCCGGGTGATAAACAAAGTCTTGCTAGTTATGAAATCAATTTAGCTTGGCGGAATGATTTTTTTTCGATAGAAGACAATTGCGGAGGTATCCGCCTGAGTGATGCTATTGATTACGCTTTCCACTTTGGCCGAAGAATAGATGCGCCCGCAGAGACTAAGGGGGGGATTGGTCTTTACGGTATAGGTATGAAGCGTGCCATTTTCAAACTGGGGCAGATGTGCCGGGTGACAAGCCACGCTAGTGATGCATCGTTCCAGGTAATAATTGACGTTGCGGAGTGGGAAAAATCAGTTGATTGGGATTTTGACTATGTCGATATTCCTGTGGTTGAGCAGAAGGGATCGAAAATTGAGGTTCAATCGCTGAATGCGGGGGTCAGCAGTATTCTTAACGACCCTTCATTCGAAACGCAGTTTATTCGCGATGTTGCCAGAGACTACGCTTTCTTTATTGCACAGGGGCTTAGAATCCGCGTTAACAATACGTTGGTCCCGGCGTACAAATATGTTTTGAAGCAGTCGGACGAGTTAAGGCCGTTCGTTGAGTCTTATGACGATGCAGGTGTCCGCGTAAGAATACTTGCTGGTTTGGCTGAAGAGCTTCCTGGTGATATTCCGGATGATCTCAGGCCAGACAAAGTAGAGCAGTTCGGCTGGTTCGTAATTTGTAATGGCCGCGTGGTCTTGGCTGCGGACAAAACAGAGAAAACTATTTGGGGCGTGGATGGCTTCAATGTCTGGCATCCTCAGTACAACGGCTTTGCAGGGTATTTGTTTTTCGAAACGTCCGACCAGCGGGCGCTTCCGTGGACTACGACTAAGCGTGAACTGGACGTGTCTAATGCTTTGTACAGACGTGCATTAGTTAAAATGAAAAATGTCTCCAGATTATTTATGGAGTACACAAATAGGCGCAAGTCTGATCCCGATAAAGCGCGTACTGCGGAAAGCAGTAGCAAGAAGGTGGACATCGGCACGCTAGTTGTCGCTCAACCTCTGCTTTTGCCCAGAGTCGACGTGGTTCAGCGCCCGGATCTTGTAAATATTGCTTATAAGCGAGATCGGAAAGAGGTGGAAGCCGTTAAAGATCATATTGGTAATGCTGGGATGTCACTCAAGGATCTGGGGGCGTACACCTTTGAATACTATAAAGCTGTGGAAATGGGTCAATGAGCGCGCCATCTTTCCAGCGTTTTGACTACGTGTTGCGAACTAACAAGGCAATTGAACGAAAGCTCTTTTTTGATGTCGTTTATTCTGCAAAAAAAGAATTCAAGCTTTCTGCTCAGTGGTACCTTGGGTTCGGTTCGATGTGGTTCAACGATTTTAAAATTGCTCACAGACTTCTTCATCTTGATGACATGATATCTATTGAGCATGAGCCTCATGCGGCAAGAGCGGAATTTAATCGCCCGTTTTCTACCATCAAGGTTATCGGTGGTGAGAGTGGCGAAGTTCTTGAAAATAGAGTCAACGCAGCGTTGTGGACCCGCCCTTTGGTTGCTTGGCTTGATTATGACGGCCGTTTGAACGAGTCAGTGGTTTTAGATCTATCTACCTTATTGCAGAAATCGGCTAGAGATTCCATTGTTGCTGTAACTGTTAATGGCGCTCGAGGCACCTATCGGCCCAAGCCAACGTCGTTTGTTTCTGGCTCGACTTCTTCGCGGAACGGAGCCGGCGTCGTCGCTGCCTTTTTGGGTATCAGCTCTGCTCCGAAAGAGTTTTTGGATGCTGCAAGTGCTCCTGGTCCTACAGGAGATGTAAGTGATAATGACTTTCCGAGATTTTTAGGGTCTTATATCCTTAATTATATGTGGCATACCGTGGTTTCACTCGCTCGCAAAGACGCTGATGGAGAATTTGGTTTCAAGCCTTTGTTCTTAATGCACCACAAGGACAACGCGGACATGGTGACAGTGGGGGGCGCAATAATCTCTGAGGCGAGCCGTAAAAAGTGGGATGAGATGTTCAAGGCTCATACAGGACTGTCGGATGAGAAATCGGACGTTAAATATTGTGTGATGGATTTGGCTCCAGTGACGTTGAGGGAAAAAATTACATTAGATCGTCATCTGCCTAACTCGCTTTCGGTGGAGGAATACGAACAAGCAGTTATCTCAGAAGGAGTGAGGCTCGAAGTAGCCGAGGTGGAAAAATATAGAAAGTTTTATCGGCAGTTTCCGCTGTTCATGGAAGCTAGTTATTAGCGTAACGGTTTAGATCCTAGATAAATCCATCTAGATCCTCGCGAGTGAGCACGCCGAGGCGATGGCCCCACGACGCGACCAACTCAACAACTGCCGTTGCCTCACTAGGAAAGGCAAATAGCAGCTCCGCCTCGAACTGATTGAGGACCTCTAGCGGCTCGGACGCGGCCACCAGCCGTTGCTGCAGCTGTTCGAAGAGGCTGGGGGTGGTGGTCTCCATGCCAGCAGTCTACGGCCACCTGTCTCACGCCCTGAGACGGTGCTGCCGATACTGCGGGCATGGACAGATCCCAGCTTCGAACCCACCTCGACAACCTGGACGCGGCCGTGCCGGCGCTGCTGGCAAACAGCCCCGACCGTTGCCACTTCTGGCAAGCGTTTGCCGGCATGGCGGATGTCGTCGGCGACGGTGCCGTCACGGGGGAGGATGCCCAATTCGTCTCCCGGCGGCTCGATGAGATCCTGGCCTGGCATGGCCTGGAGAACAGCGACCGCGACTGCTGAGGGTCCGCCATGTGCTACTCCGCTGAGATCCAGGCCGACTACCGAAAGCTGGTGCGCAACTTCGGGGCGATCATGTCGATCGAGGAGTTCTCCAAGCTGTGGCTTCGGCAGGGCGAGGCGGAGAAGCGGCCCAAGACCCCGAAGGCAATGGACGATGCATTTCGCGCGGGCGGGGAGGGCGGCGTGGCCGCGATCGCCGCAGAGCTTGCCGTATGGGACGCCGAGGACACGCAGGCCCTGGAACAGGAACTGTTCAAGCAGGCCCGACGCCTGGCAGATGCAGAGCGGGTGCTGGCCAGCGCCAAGCCGACCAAGAAGGCGGCGAACGACCAGCGCATCGCCACGACCAAGATCGAGCAGATCAAGGGCCGCATCGCTGACCTGCAGCGGACCGAACCAAAGGCGCGGGATTACCGCATCTTCCCCGGCTACTACGCGCCGGTGATCATCTCCGAGGGCGCCCAGCGCGTCATCAAGCCGATGCGGTACCAGTGCCGTCCGGCCGGCAAGCCGCCGATCTACGACACGAAATACCCGGGCACCTACAACGCCCGGCGGGACAGCCTTCAGGGGTTCTGGCGCGAGCAGTTCGGCTATACCCACGGCCTGCTGGTCGTCGGCAGGTTCTACGAGAACGTGGAAGGGCCGGACGGCAAAAATCGCGTGGTGCAGTTCCAGCCAAGCGACCGCGAGCCAATGCTGGTGGCCTGCCTGTGGTCCCGCTGGACAGATCCCGCCGGCGAGCAGCCGGACCTGCTGAGCTTCGCCGCCATCACCGACGAGCCGGAGCCCGAGGTGGCCGCAGTGGGACACGATCGGACCATCATCAACATCAAGCCCGAGCACGTCGACGCCTGGCTCAATCCGGATCCGGCCAACCTTCAGGCGCTGCAGGCGATTTTCGACGACAAGCGGCACCCGTACTACGAGCATCGGCTAGCAGCGTGACCAGCAACAGCCACCAACAGGATAGATAAGCCATGCCATCCCGATCTGCGCACCGCGCCGCTCTCCGGCGATCTCAGGAGCCGAATGTCATTGCTCCAGCAGGCATTACGCTGCCAGATCTACCCAACCGTATGAATTGGCACAACCCCGTGATAGGAGATCGCACCGATCGCGATCGTTGGGACGTGCTGAATGTAGGGCCTAGTGGCGCGGTTGTAGTTGCATCAGTACACCGCGGGGAGCAGCACTATGCCGACGTGTTTCTTCCAATCCCCGGAAGCCCGCTCGTACCCGCGCCGCGCACGTTGCCGATCGTTCAGGCTTTCGAGGTTGCGGCAGAGTTCGCGCGAACCATAGCAAAGTAGTCGCTCACCGCGCTGTCCTGCCAAATGGACGAGGGCTGCCGGTCAGCTGCAGCGGTTTAGCGTCTTGGCTTGACTTTTCTAGAGCGCCGAGTGTCTTGGTAGCGCACTCCTATCTCAGTGACAAGGTAGCCGGGCCGCTTCCAATCCTCCAGGCTGAACGTCCAGCAGTCTTTCAACAGACTTGGATGCGTGTGCACGTATGGCAGCCCGTCGCGCTCAACGAAGCAGCTGTACCGGTCATGGTAGGTGCGGATAACCACAGCATGCCGACCTTGCTCTGTGCGAATTGTTCCGCAGACTTCTGCGCGCAGGTTCGCTGTGAATTTGTTCAGCCTTGGTGCTATGCGGAGGATGAAGGCATCCATCGTCTCCCCTGGTTGAGAGAGTTCGACTGACAGCTGCGTCACCCGTGGATCGGCGTTTGCTGGTGTGATCCAAACGGCGCAGGCCCATGCCAAAAGCTTGAGCCAAATTTGCACCAGTGCCAGCTTTTCATGCCGCGTCAGAGCCTTCTGTTTCATTCGCGCTTTCTCCAAGTGACTCAGAGAAAGGCTTAGGGATCAGTTACTTAGATTTGCGGTTCGGGATTGAAAATCCCCGTGTCGGCGGTTCGATTCCGTCCTCGGCCACCATTTCCAAGCCTTCGATCGCAAGGCTTCCCGGCAATCGCCGGATGTGCAATCTCCTCCCGTTTTTATTGATGCCACGTTGCAGCGATTGCTGCAGGTGGATGTGCTGCGTCTGCCGGCAGACCTGTCGCATGCGGCTGGACGAATTGCCGTGTCGCTCTGCGCTGTCACGCCAGCGTCCGGGCGCTGCCGGTTGCGTCCCCAAGGAGGCCCGGCAGCGTGCGCCGGGGGGGAGTAAAGGAAATGACTGCATTTGCGCGCGCCCGGCCGGGTCGCGGCGGTTTTTTCCACGTCGTCTTCAACTGCACGTGGCGATACTTCCGCGCATGACGCACAAAACACTTCGACGCACGTTGATTCACGGGTACTGCGGTGAGTTCCGCGTGGAAACGATGGAAAGTCAGGCCCCTGGACAGACGCAGTGGTCGTCGACGGCGTTCGTGTATCACCGCGACCGCGCCTCGCCGATCGCCACGATCGAAGGTGCGGGGCAGGGCGAATACCGCGGTGATGCGCGCGAGCAGGCGCTGCGTGTGGGCTCCTGCCTGGCCGAGTTTCTGGACCCGAAGGAATATCGCCGCTGACGTCTGACGTCCGGCGCCGGCAGTGCGGCAGACGTGTTCGCATCATCGAGCCGGCGGCCATGCGATTGAGTGCCGGTGTGATGCAATGGACTGCAATCGCCCATGCAGACGCGATCTCACGCAGTGCACCACCGGCCGGCCGAGCTGGATCGCCGCGTATGCTGGCGTCCCATGCACATGAAGGAACGGCAATGACAACGCGATACTGGTGGTTGGCCCTGACACTGGCAGCCGTTGCGCCGTGCGGCGCAGCGACGCTGCCTGCTGCTGCGTCCAGGCTGCTGCCGTCCGGGCAAACGGTCATCGGCCTTGCCGAGGCGGATCTGAGCGGAGATGGGCGGCCGGATTATGTGGTGGCCCTGCGCGCCGCCACAGAAGATGCACGCAAGGCAGACGGCGCCCCGGCGCCGGCGCGAACCCTGCTGGTCGTGATGGCGACCGCCGATGGCGGCTTTGCGATCGCCGGGCGCAATACGCGGGTGATCTTCAAGGCCGACGAAGGCGGGCAGTGCGATCCGTTTCTGGATGGCGAAGACGGCCTGGTGGCCAAGGGCGCCTACTTCACCGTGCAAAATGGCGTGGCCTGCGGCCAGCACTGGACCGACTACATCACGTTCCGCTATGACCGTGCGCGTGGCGGGGTGTTCTTCCACAAGCGTGTGCTGGAAGGCTGGGAGATGAACTCGGACGACTCGCCCGATGCCGACGCGCTGCGCATGAGCGAGCACAAGGAGATCAAGGCCGATCCGCGCAAGCCGATCGCCCTGTCTGCCTATAACCCTGCAGTCGAGTGAAGCGGCAGGCCGCTTAGCCGCCTGCCGGCCACCAGTTGTCCATGTTGCGCCGGTAGACGAACAGTCGCGGCGCCTTGGCCACCTGGGCGGCGGCCTGGCGCTCGCCGGCGACCAGCGAAAACCCGATGTCCGCCAGCATGCGCGAGAGCGCGTTGGCATTGCCGCGGCCCGGGTCGCTGATGACGATCTCGCACGAGGGCTTGGCCAACGCAGGGATCAGGGTGGCCAGCATGGTGGCGTGGCGGCTCTCGTAGAGCACGTCGCTGGCGATGATCATGTCGAACCGGCCCATGTTCAGCGCGCCGGCGTCCCAGTCGAGCCGGCGATACGGCACCGAGTCCAGCGAGTTGAGCGCAGCGTTGTACGCCAGAAACACCTCGGCCAGCGGGTGATGGTCGCTGGCGACCACGTCGGCGCCGCGCCTGCGCAACACCAGGCTGGCCAGCCCCAGGCCGCAACCGAGTTCGAGAATGCGCTTGCCGTCGATCGGGCGCGTGGCCATCGCTTCGGCCAGCAGTCGACCCGCAGGCCAGACCTGTCCGAACAGGCTCCATTGCGCCGAAGAGATGCCCGCATCGGACGCACTCTCGTCCGGATCGGCGTATTGCTGCTTATCGGCAAGTGCGCGGATGACGTAGGTCAGTTGCCCGAAGGTCAATTCGTGAATCTGGGTCTGGTAGCCCGGCATGGTGGCATCGCATGGTCGCCAGAACCTGCGCTGGCTGGAAGGACGCGCGCAACGGCGCCAGAACGGCCGAATGAAGCGCAGGAGCTGCTTGCTGCCTCCGCATGCTACGGCAAAACCGCCGATGCGCCTGCCTGCCACGGACGGCCTGTCGCGCCACCATTAACCTGCTTTCGGCAAGCGACGGCGCAGGCAATGGCTCACAGCTGCGCGCGTGCCTGCACGCCGGTGCCTGCGGCGGTGGGCGCCATCGCGTTTCGTCGGTTGACCGGGCCGTGCACGGACCATGGCTGGATGTGCCGGCGATGCGGGCACGGGGCTGCTGGTGGCCGCTGCGGCGGGCATCGACGTGGTGTCAACGCAGGCGCCGCATCGGCACGTGCTGCGTCAGGCGGGTTGGGTTGCGTCGGCGGGCGCGGCCGTACGGGAAAGGCTCATGGATGTGAGGGATCAGCTCACCGGCCCCAACTAGACTGTCGCCACGGGAATGGCCCCGCGGAGAACATGCACTTGAACGATCCTGGGTACGGAGAGCCACGGGCGCCTCACATCGGCGAATCACGCAGTCTTCCGGTCGAGAAACATCGCTCGGATATCTTCTTTGCGGCGGTGGAGACCACGCGGATGCCGATGACGGTGACCGACCCGCACCTGCCGGACAATCCGATCGTGTTCGCCAACCGCGCATTCCTGGAAATGACCGGGTATTCGGCAGAGGAGATCATCGGCAACAACTGCCGCTTCCTGCAGGGGCCGGAGACCGACCGCTCCAGCATCGACGATGTCCGCGAATCGATCGAAAACCGGCGCGAATTCGCCACCGAAGTGCTGAATTACCGCAAGGACGGTTCGTCGTTCTGGAATGCGCTGTTCGTTTCGCCAGTGTTCGACGAGAGCGGCCGTCTGGTGTATTTCTTCGGCTCGCAGCTGGATGTGAGCCGTCGCCGCGATGCCGAGGACGCCTTGCGCCAGGCGCAGAAGATGGAAGCGCTGGGGCAGCTGACCGGCGGCATTGCGCACGATTTCAACAATCTGTTGCAGGTGATGGCCGGCCACCTGGAAGTGATCCAGATGATGGCCAACAAGGGCGGCGACAACGCGCAGCGCATCGCCTTCAGTGCCGAGCACGCGGCTGCGGCAGCCGCCAAGGCGGCCACGCTCACGCAGCAACTGCTGGCGTTTTCGCGCAAGCAGAAGTTGCGCGGGCGGGTGGTGAACCTCAACGGTCTGGTGTCGGGCATGAACAACATGGCCGAGCGCGTGCTGGGCGGCGGCATCACCATGCAGCAGTCGCTGGACGAGCGGCTGTGGAATTGCCAGATCGATACCACGCAGGCCGAAGTGGCGTTGTTGAACGTGTTGATCAACGCGCGCGATGCGATGGCGCAGGTCGAGCGCAAGCAGGTCACGGTGCAGACGCAGAATGTGGAAATCACCAGCCACGATCTGGCGATGTATCACCAGCTGGCACCGGGCCGTTATGTGAGCCTTGCGGTGAGCGATACCGGTTCGGGCATGCCGCCGGATGTCGCCAGCCGGGTCATGGAGCCGTTCTTCACCACCAAGGACGAAGGGCAGGGCACAGGCCTGGGCCTGTCGATGGTGTACGGCTTCGTCAAGCAATCCGGCGGCACCGTGCGCATCTCCAGCGAAGTGGGCGAGGGCACTACGGTGCGGCTGTACTTTCCCGCTTCCAGCGAGTTCGAGAACGAGCTGCAGGCGGCCAAGGGCCGCGCGATCGACAAGGGCGGCAGCGAGACCATCCTGATCGTGGAAGACAAGCCGGATGTGGCGGTGGTGGCGCAGATGTTCCTGGAAGATGCCGGTTACCGCATCCTGACCGCAGCCAGCGGACGGGAGGCGGTCGAGGTGCTGGAACAGCATCCGGAGGTGGACGCAGTGTTTACCGATCTGATCATGCCCGGCGGCATGAATGGCGTGGTGCTGGCACGCGAGGCGCGGCGCATGCTGCCCAGGGTCAAGGTCCTGCTGACCACCGGCTATGCCGATGCCAGCATCGAGCGCACCGACGTCGGCGGTGCGGAATTTGACGTCGTCAACAAGCCGTACACGCAGAAGGAACTGCTCAAGCGGATCCGCATGCTGCTGGATGGACCCACCGGCGTCGGCTGAGCTGCGCGCATCCGGGCATCGCGGTGCCCGGATGTCGGTTGCAGCTGGTCGGCGATCGTGCAGTGTCGCTGCACTGCCGGGGATGCGCTGCGCCAGGCGTATCCCGCTCAGGAACGGTCAGCCAGTTGTAGCGAGCAATCCTTCTGCTTGGGTAAACGGCGCAGGATCCGCAAGGCACACGCGATGCACGCCGATGCCATGCACCGGCCGGCCCTGCCCGGCACGAGCGCAGTCGTCGGTGGGCGGCGGCGAGTCCTGGTGCGCTTACTCTTCGCGCATCGGCGCGACATAGCCGTCGGGCTTGTCGGCATTGCGCTCGAACAGGAACTTCTGCAACTCGGCCTCGAGAAACGCGCGGTGCTTGGGGTCGCGTGGCGAGAGCCGGTTCTCGTTGATCAGCATGGTCTGATGCGCCAGCCACGCCTGCCATGCGCTCTTGCCGATCTGCGCGAACACGCGCTGGCCGAGCTCGCCGGGATACGGCACAAAATCCAGGCCTTCGGTGTCGCATTGCTGGTACTGGCAGAACACGGTGCGGGACATGCGGATTCCTTTGAGTGCGCGCCTAGAGGGCGTCGAGCAGTTTGCGGATCGGCGCCGGCAAGCCCAGCGATGCGAGATCGGCGCGGGCGACCCAGCGCAGATCGTCATTGTCGCGTACCACCGGGCGCAGCGCGACCTTGCGGATGCGCAAGGGCTGCAGATGCAGGCGGTAATGGCTGAAGGTGTGCACGATCAGCGGCATTTCGTCGGCGCGGTCGTAGTTGCCGTCGATATGTGCCGCGAACCAGGCGCGCATGCCGCCATCGGTCTCGGCCTGCGGCAGCGTCCACAGCGAGGCCCAGATGCCGGTTGGCGGGCGGCGCTGCAGCAGGATCTGCCTGTCCGCGTTTTCCAGCAGCAAGGCGGTGGCTTCGCGCTCGGGCAATGCCTTGCCGGGCTTGGGCGTGGGCAGTGCGTCCACCAGGCCATCGCGGCGCGCGGCGCAAGCGTCCTGCAGCGGGCACAGCACGCAGGCCGGTCTGGCGCGCGTACATAGCGTGGCGCCGAAATCCATCTGCGCCTGCGTGTAGTCGGCCAGGCGGCCGGCCGGCACGTGCGCCACATGCGTCGTGGCCAGCTGCCATAACTGTTTTTCGATCATCGGCAGGCCGGGATAGCCGGCGATGCCGTGGAAGCGCGTCAGCACGCGCTTGACGTTGCCGTCCATGATCGCGAAGCGGTCGTTCCAGGCCTGGCTGAGGATCGCGCCCGCAGTGCTGCGGCCGATGCCGGGCAAGGCGAGCAAGGCATCGACATCGCGTGGCAGTTCGCCATCGTGCAGGGCCAGGCATTGTTTGGCGGCCGCGTGCAGATTGCGTGCGCGTGCGTAGTAGCCCAGCCCGGCCCAATGCGCCATCACGCTGTCGTTGTCGGCTGCGGCCAGATCGGCCAGGGTCGGAAAGCGGGCGACGAACTTCTGGAAATACGGAATGACCACCGCGACCTGGGTCTGCTGCAGCATGATTTCCGACAGCCACACCCGGTACGGCGCACGTGGATGCTGCCAGGGCAGGTCGTGGCGGCCGTGGCCGTCGAACCAGTGCAGCAGGCGGTCGACGAAAGCGTCAGCGGTGGCAGTGGCGTGGTCGGCTGGCATAGGTTCTGCTGGCGATGGAGGGCAAAGGGCTTCAGGGCGGGGCCGGGCCGGCGGCTTGTGCTGCGCCGGTGCCGCTCAGTGCAGCGGAAAGGCCAGTCCGGCCAGGCGCTGTTCGCAGAAAACGCCTTCATCGCCAGGGCCGTGCGGCGCGGCCGGTGCATGGTAGTAGACCGCCGCGGGAGTGGCGCGGGCCTGTCTGCGCAGCGCCGCCGGCAGGGGTTGGGCAAACTCCAGTACACGTTTGGCACGCGACCAGTCGCCCGACATCTGCCGCACCGTGCAGCCTGCCTGCAGCGCCTGGCTGCATAGCGGCTGCAGATGCGGGCAGGCGCGTTCCACTCAGCTGCCCAAGGCTTCCGGCAACAGGGCATCGACGAAGGCGACCGGGTCGAACACACGCAGGTCTTCCGGGCGTTCGCCGATGCCGGCGAAGCGGATCGGAATATTGAACTCGCGGGCCAGGGCGAACACTACGCCGCCCTTGGCGGTGCCATCGAGCTTGGTCACGACCAGGCCGGTGACGCCGACCGCGGCATGGAACTGACGCAGCTGCGAAATGGCGTTCTGCCCGGTGGTGCCGTCGATGACCATCAGCACTTCGTGCGGCGCGGCGGCATCGATCTTGCCGAGTACGCGGCGGATCTTGCCCAGCTCGTTCATCAGCCCGGTCTGGGTGTGCAGGCGGCCGGCGGTGTCGGCGATCAAGACCTCGGTGCCGCGCGCCTTGGCGGCCTGCAGGGCGTCGAACGCCACCGAGGCGGCGTCGGCGTTTTGCCCCTGCGCAATCACGGCCACGCCGTTGCGATCGCCCCAGGCCTGCAGCTGCGCCACCGCGGCGGCGCGGAAGGTGTCGCCGGCTGCCAGCATCAGGCTGTTGCCGTCGTCCTTGAAGCGCTTGGCCAGCTTGCCGATGGTGGTGGTCTTGCCGACGCCGTTGACGCCGACGGTGAGCACCACGAAGGGCTTGGCCGCGCGGTCGATGACCAGCGGCTTGGAAACCGGCTGCAGCAGCGCGATGAGATCGGCGCGCAAGGCCTTGAACATCGCCTGCGCATCGACGAACTCGCGCGACTTCATGCGCTTGCGCAGCCCTTCGACCAGGGCGGTGGTGGCGCCGATGCCAACGTCGGCGGTGATCAGCGCGGTTTCGATCTCGTCGAGCAGGTCGTCGTCGAGCTTGGGGTTGCGCGAGAACAGACCGCCGAAACTGCGCGCGAAGCTGCTGTTGCGCAGGCGATCGCGCCAGCCCGGTTTGCCGGCCGGGGCGGCCGGTAGCGCATCGCGCTGGCCGACGATGCTGTCGTTGTCGGAACTGGCCGGCACTGGGGCGCTGATCACGGCCGGGGCGACCACAATGGGGGCGGCCGCGGGCGGCGGGGCGACGACCGGCGTCGCTGCGGGCGCAGCGGGTGTGGCGGCAGGCGCAACGACGGCGGGCGTGGCAGCGGGCACGCCGGTCGGCGGTGCGACTGCGGGCGTGGCATGTTGCGACGGCGTCGGTGCCGGCGTAGCTGCCGGTGGCAGGGGCGCGCTCTGTGGCTGTACGACTACCGGCGGCACCACCACTGCCGTGGTGGGGCTGGGCGTGGCAGCGGGCATCGGATCGGGCAGCGCCTGCAGGGCCGAAGGCGCTGGTGTTGCCGGCGGTGTGGGTGCGCTGGGGACTGCGGCAACGCTCTGCGCCTGACCGGCCCGCGCGGCGATGTCCTGCGCATGCTGTTCGGCCGGTGCGGCGGCGGGCGGCGTTGCGGCCGGCGTTGGCGCTACCGGTTCGCTGCTAACGGGTGCGGCAGGCGCAGGCGATGCCGTCGTTGCCGCCGCGCCGGGTTCGGCAGTGGGCATTGCCTCGACCGGCGACGCCGGGGTGGCAGCGGAGGGCGCGGTGGGGAATGCGGCTGCCAGTTCTTCCAGGCTATAGCGCGAGGTACGCGCGCTGTCGGGCGTGGTTGGCTTGTTACGGCGGAAAAAGCTGGCCATTGGCAACGCAGTAGGGGAAACCCGAAATTCTATCATCCGGGTCCTGGTTCGCCTTGACGCGCCCTTCAGCGCGGCCTTGGCCGGCACTGCCATGCGCGCTGCGACAGCGCCGCAACCACCCAGGCAAACCGCATTGCCACAGCACCGTCGATGCTGCCGAATTCGGCATTTGTGGCAGCGATGTGCCGGCGCGTGTCTGCGTGCCTACAGCTGGCCCTTGAGCGCACGGTAATCGCGCGGGGTCATGCCGACGGTTGCCTTGAACTGACGCGCGAACGCGCTCTGGTCGGCAAAGCCGCAACGTTGCCCGATGCTGGCGATGCTGTCGTCGCCGTACAGCAGCCGCATCGCCGATTCGATACGCAGCTTGGTCAGCAATTGCTGCGGGGTCACCTGGAAGACGCGGCGGAAATGCCGCTCCAGCTGCGCCACCGACAGGCCGGCCAGGTCGGCCAGGCTCTGCACGCGCAGGTTGTCGCCGAAGTTGGCCTGCATGTGATCCATCACCTGGCTCAGGCGCTCGTACGCCGAGTGCCGGCTGTCGGGCTGGCCCAGGTCGCGCGAAATGCCGACCACGCCGATCACCTCATTGGCCTCGCAAAGCGGGCGCTTGAAGGTCAGGCACCAGCCGGGCAGGCGGTTGGGATACAGATGCACCTCCAACTGGTTGTCGATGAGCTCGCCACACAGCACGCGGCGGTCCTGCATCATGTAGCTGCCGCCCAGCGGCAGCGGGAACACTTCCAGCGGCGAGCTGCCGATGATGTCGCTGCGCAGTTTGCGTCCGAGCCGGCGCACCAGCGTCAGGTTGCAATGGGTGTAGCGGCCCTCGCTGTCCTTGATGAAGAACACCACGTCCGGCAGCGCATCGAACAGCGTCTGCATTTCCAGCGCGGGAAGGTTGAGGTCCATCGGCGTCATGGTGGAGGTCACGATTGACGGCTGCACGAAAGGCGCGGCCCTGTATGGATCCTAGCGCAAACGCGGGGCCGTGAATCGGCTTGTCGATTGTGCGGATTTCCGCATTTGCAACTCGCATTGGACGCTAGTCGCCTGCCAGCCGGCAGTGGGAGCATGAGCCATGCACACGATCGACGTCATCGACTCCCATACGGCCGGCGAACCCACCCGCGTGGTCCTCTCCGGCTTCCCCGACCTGGGCGATGGCGATCTGGCGCAATGCCGCGAGCGGTTTCGCCGTGATTTCGACCCGTGGCGCAGCGCGATCGCCTGCGAACCGCGCGGCTCGGACACCATGGTCGGCGCCTTGCTGCTGCCGGCCCGCGACCCCGGCGCCTGCACCGGGGTGATCTTCTTCAACAACGTCGGCTACCTGGGCATGTGCGGGCACGGCACCATCGGGGTGGTGCGCACGCTGGCCGAGCTGGGGCGCATCGCGCCGGGCCGGCACCGCATCGAGACGCCGGTCGGCACGGTGGGCGTGGAACTGGCCGAAGACGGCACGGTGTCGGTGGACAATGTCGACAGCTATCGCGTCGCGACCGACGTGGAGGTGGACGTGCCCGGTCACGGGCCGGTACGCGGCGATGTGGCCTGGGGCGGCAACTGGTTCTTCATCACCGGGCAGGCGCCGTGTGCGCTGGAGCTGGCGCATCAGCGCGAACTGACCGCCTACACCGAGGCGATCCGGCTGGCGCTGGAAGCGGCCGGCATCACCGGCGAGGCCGGTGGCGAGATCGACCACATCGAAGTCAACGGCGCCGCACCCGACGGCAGCGGCGTGGCGCGCAACTTCGTGCTGTGCCCGGGCCTGGCCTACGACCGCTCGCCGTGCGGTACCGGCACCAGCGCCAAGCTGGCCTGCCTGGCCGCCGACGGCAAGCTGGCCGAAGGCGAGCGCTGGGTGCAGCAAGGCATCCTGGGCAGCGCCTTCGAAGGCAGCTATCGCCTCAGCGGGCGTGGCATTGCGCCACGCATCAGCGGGCAGGCCTACATCACCGCACGCACGCAGCTGCTGATCGACCCGGCCGACCCGTTCGCCTGGGGCATCGTGGCCTGATGGACGAGCAGCTGCGCGCGCAGGAGGGACACGCCGGCGCAGCGTCTGCCGCGGCCGCCCGCTTGCCCGATGCGTCGCTGGCCGCCGCGGATGCGCCAGCCACCGACACCCGCAACGTGCCGGCCGCTGCCGGTACGCGACGCAGTTACGACCTGATCGTGGTGGGCGCGGGCATCGTCGGGGCGGCCTGCGCCGAGGCGGCGGCCGGCGAAGGGCTGCGGGTGGCGATCGTCGAGCCGGGGCCGATCGGCGGCGGTTCCACCGCCGCGGCGATGGGGCACCTGGTGGCGATGGACGACGACCCGGCCGAGCTGGCGTTGTCGGCGTACTCGCTGCGGCTGTGGGAGCGGTTCGCACAACTAAGCGAAGCCGAGTTCAGCCGCTGCGGCACGCTGTGGGTGGCGCGCGATGCGCGTGAACTGGCGGCGGTGCCGGCCAAGATCGCGCGGCTGGCGGCGGCCGGTCTGCAGGCCGATGCCATCGCTGCCAGCCAGTTGTATGCGCTGGAGCCGCACCTGGTGCCGGGCCTGGCCGGCGGCATGCGCGTGCCCGGCGAGGCCGTGGTGTATCCGCCGCGGGTGGCGCGGCATCTGGTGAGCCTGGCCTGCAAGGCCGGCGCGCAGCTGTTTGCCGGCCGCAGGGTGGAGCAGTTGCAGGCGCAGGGGGTGCGTCTGGACGATGGCCAGCTGTTGGCGGGGCCGGTACTGGTCGCCAGCGGCGTGGCCTTGCCGCAGCTGTTGCCCGAGCTGGCGCTGCGCCCGCGCAAGGGCCATCTGGTCATCACCGACCGGCATCCTGGTTTGATCCGGCATCAGCTACTGGAACTGGGCTATGCCGATTCGGCGCATGGCGCCGACGCCACCAGCGTGGCGTTCAATGTGCAGCCGCGGCCGACCGGGCAGATCCTGATCGGTTCCTCGCGCCAGTTCGGCGAGCACGACCGCGCGCTGTCGCTGCCGGTGCTGCAGCAGATGCTGCAGCGCGCCTTCGCGTACCTGCCGGTGCTGCGCGAGTTGCAGGCGATCCGGGTGTGGGCCGGGCTGCGCCCGGCGACCCCGGACGGGCGCCCGTATCTCGGGGCGGTGCCCGGGCGGCGCGATGTCTGGGTGGCCGCCGGTCACGAGGGGCTGGGCGTCACCACGGCGCTGGGGAGCGCCCGGGTGATCGTGGACAGCCTGCTCGGGCGCACGCCGGCCATCGACCCCAGCCCGTACGCACCGGCACGCGCCGTGCACGGTGCCGCCGCATGAGCGCGACGGTGCGCCTGCACGTGGATGCGCAAGCGGTCGAAGTGCCGGCCGGCGCCAGCGTGGCCGCGGCGGTGGCGCAGGCGACGCTGCAGTTCCGGCAATCGTGCAGCGGCCAGCCGCGCGCGCCGTTGTGCGGCATGGGCGTGTGTTTCGAATGCCGGGTGCGCATCGACGGCATCGGCCAGCAACGTGCCTGCCTGGTGGATGCGCGCGACGGCATGCAGGTACGCACCGATGGCTGAGCGGGTGCAGCATTTCGATGTGCTGGTGATCGGCGCCGGCCCGGCCGGCCTGGCGGCGGCGCAGGCCGCGGCCAGTCATGGCATGCGCGTGGGCGTGGTCGACATGCAGCCGCGTGCCGGCGGGCAGGTGTGGCGCAGCGACCTGCTGCATGGCGCGCCCGCCGATGCGCGCACGCTGTTGCAGCAGGTGCAGGGCGCTGCGTCGATCACGCTGCTGACGCGCACGCAGATCCTGCTGGCGCAGCCGGGCTGGCTGTTGGCCGATGGCCCGGACGGTTCCCTGCAGCTGCATTACGCCGCCCTGGTACTGGCCACCGGCGCACGCGAACTGCTGCTGCCGTTCCCCGGCTGGACCTTGCCCGGCGTGACCGGCGCCGGCGCGGCGCAGGCGCTGGCCAAACAGGGCTGGCCGCTGGCCGGCACGCGCGTGGTCGTCGCCGGCAGCGGCCCGCTGCTGCTGGCCAGTGCGGCCACGCTGCAACGGCATGGCGCACGGGTGCTCGGTATTCACGAACAGACGTCGGCAGCCGCGTTGCGGCAGTTTGCGCTGCAGCTGTGGCGCTGGCCGGGCAAGGCGGCGCAGGCGGTGGCGTTGCGCCTGCAATTGCGCGCGGTGGCCTATCGCGCCGGCAGCATCGTGGTTGCCGCGCACGGCGACACGCAACTGCGCGAGATCGACATCGAAGGCCCTGCCGGTCGCGTCCGTATCGCCTGCGATCACTTGGCGGTGGGCTATGGCCTGGTGCCGAACACCGAGCTTGCACAGCTGCTCGGCTGCCGGCTGGACGCATGCGGCGCGCATCAACAGGTGCAGGTGGATGCGCTGCTGCGCACCAGCGTGCCCCAGGTGTTTGCGGCGGGCGAAGCCTGCGGCATCGGCGGGCGCGATTGCGCGCTGGTCGAAGGTGCGATGGCCGGGCATATGGCTGCCGACGCACCGGACGCCGCGCTGCGGCTGCAGCCGCGGCGGCGTGCCGCGCGTGCGTTTGCCGAATTAGTGCAACAGCAATTCGCTCTTGATCCACGCATCCGCACGCTGGCCCGGCCCGACACGCTGGTATGCCGCTGCGAAGACGTGCCGCTGGCTGCGCTGGACAACTTCGACGATGCACGCGACGCCAAGCTCGCTTCGCGCTGCGGCATGGGCGCCTGCCAGGGCCGCATCTGCGGCACCGCGCTGGCCGAACTGGGGCGCTGCCCGCCCGCGCTTTCCACCGACGCCGGCCGCCGGCCGCCGTTGTTCCCGGTCCGCCTCGCGGCGCTGGCCGACCCGTTCACTTCCGACTCGCAAGGGAATCATCCATGAGTATTGCTGCGTTCTGGCACGGCGTGTTGCCGGCCATCACCACCCCGTTCACCGCCTCCGGCGAGATCGACCACGCCTTCCTGGGCAAGCACGCCAATCAACTGGTGGACGCCGGCTGCACCGCGATCGTGCCGCTGGGTTCGCTGGGCGAAGCGGCTACCTTGAGCGTGGAGGACAAGATCGCCGTGCTCAAGACGCTGATCAGCGCATTGAACGGCCGCGTGCCGGTGGTGCCGGGCATCGCCAGCCTGGCCACCGGTGAGGCGGTGGCGCTGGCCAAGGCGGCCAAGGAGCTCGGTTGCGGCGGGCTGATGGTGTTGCCGCCCTACGTCTACTCCACCGACTGGCGCGAGATGGGCGCGCATGTGCGCGCGGTGATCGCCGCGACCGACCTGCCGGTGATCCTGTACAACAACCCGGTGGCCTACAAGACCGACTTCGGCCCGGCCCAGATTGCCGAGCTGGCCGCCGAATTCCCCAACCTGCAGGCAGTGAAGGAGTCCTCGGGCGATGTGCGCCGCTTCGCCGCGCTGCAGGAATTGCTGGGCGACCGCCTGGCGCTGCTGGTCGGCATGGACGATGCCATCGTCGAAGGCCTGAGCATGGGCGCCAAGGGCTGGATTGCCGGGCTGGTCAACGCCTACCCGAAGGAATCGGTGCGCCTGTTCGAACTCGCGCGCGATGGCGGCTACCCGGCGGCCAAGGAACTCTACGACTGGTTCCTGCCGCTGCTGCGCCTGGATACCGTGCCCAAGTTCGTGCAGTTGATCAAACTGGTGCAGGAAAAGGTGGGCCTGGGCAGCGAGCGCGTGCGCGCCCCGCGGCTGGTGGTCGACGGTGCCGAACGCGAAGCGGCGCTCAAGGTCATCGATCACGCCATCGCCACTGCGCCCACACTGTCCTGACGATGAGGTCTCGCCGCACGTCCCTGGATACGCGACGCGCACGGAGTCATGCGCGCATGGGGTGGCCGGTGTAGCGAGACGCGGGTCGCCGAGGGTGTCGCATCAACATGGCATCCTCGGCGTTTTTTGGTCGGCCGCTGCCGCATGGCGTGCAGCGGCCGTCCTCATGTAACCGAAGGTGCCGCAATGAACGAGACGCTCCACTCCACCTCCAGACAGCAGGCCGAGGTATTGCTGGCCGGGCAGTGGCAACCTAGCCGCGCCGCCACCGGCAGCTTCCGTGCCGCCGACCCGGCCACGGGCGAGGCGATCGGGCCGCAGTTTCCGGTCAGCGGTGCGGAGGATGTCGAAACCGCGATTGCGGCAGCGCAAGCGGTTGCAGCAGAGCTTGCGGCGGCGCCGGTCGAAAGGATCGCCGCATTCCTGGACGCCTATGCCGACGCGCTGGATGCCGATGCCGACACCCTGGTGGCGCTGGCCCATGCAGAAACCGCATTGCCGGCACCCACGCGCTTGCGCGGCAACGAACTGCCGCGCACCAGCGGGCAGTTGCGTCAGGCCGCACAGGCGGTGCGCAGCTATAGCTGGACCCAGCCCATCATCGACACCGCTGCCGACCTGCGTTCGCATCTGGCGCCGTTGGGCAAGCCGGTGGTGGTGTTTGGCCCGAACAATTTCCCGTTCGCCTTCAATGCGATTGCCGGCAGCGATTTCGCCTCGGCCATTGCCGCGCGCAATCCGGTGATCGCCAAGGCGCATCCGCTGCATCCGGCCACCAGCCAGCGCATGGCACAACTCGCGCACACAGCCTTGCTCGCGGCGGGCCTGCCGGCTGCGGCGGTGCAGTTGCTGTATCACGTCGACAACGCGACCGGCCTGCGACTGGCCGGCGATGCGCGGCTGGGGGCGATCGGCTTCACCGGTAGCCGTGCCGGCGGGCTGGCGCTGAAGGCCGCCGCCGATGCGGCCGGCGTGCCGTTCTATGCCGAGCTGTCCAGCGTCAACCCGGTGTTCCTGCTGCCGGGCGCCCTGGCCGAACGCGGTGCCGCGCTGGCGCAGGAATTCTTCTCCTCGTGCACCCTGGGCAGTGGCCAGTTCTGCACCAATCCGGGGGTGGTGGTGGTGCCGCAGGGCGAAGCCGGCGATGCCTTCGTGGCCGCGACCACGGCGCATTTCGAGGCCGCCCTGCCGATGGTGCTGTTCTCCGGATCCGGGGTGGAAGGCGTGCAACGCGGTGTGGCGGCCCTGCGCGCTGCCGGTGCCGCGCTGCTGGCCGGTGGACATACCGGCGAAGACGGCTATCGCTACGCGCCGACCTTGCTGAGCGTGGATGCGCAGGCATTTCTCGCCAATCCGCATGCACTGCAGACCGAGGCCTTCGGCCCGGTGAGCCTGCTGGTGCGTGCGCGTGACCTCGCGCAGATGACGCAGCTTGCCGCGGCATTCGAAGGCAACCTCACCGGCACCTTGTATCGTGCAGCCGATGGCAGCGACGATGCGGCCTGGCAGGCCATCGCCCCGGTGCTGCGGGCGCGGGTGGGGCGGTTGATCAACAGCAAGATGCCGACCGGCGTGGCGGTGAGTGCGGCGCAGAATCACGGCGGGCCATTCCCCAGCACCGGGCATCCGGGCTTCACCGCGGTGGGCATGCCCGGTTCCATCCGCCGCTTTGCCGCCTTGCACAGCTACGACGCGGTGCCGGACGCGTTGCTGCCGGCCGAGTTGCGCCAGCGCAATCCGGGCGGGGCGGCGCGTCTGGTCGATGGGCAATGGAGCACCGCCGATCTTGGAGGGGGCACATGAGCGGCCAAATCGGCGGGCTGTCGCTGGAGCAGGCGCGCGCGCAACTGGCGCCGTGGACGCAACGCGCCGCGCCGATCGCCGTGGGCGAATACGCACAGCGCATCGAACGCGCGCGCCGCCTGATGACTGCGCACGGCGTGGATGCGCTGTTGATCGGCGCCGGTACTTCGCTGCGCTATTTCACCGGCGTGCCGTGGGGCGCGAGCGAGCGCCTGGTCGCGCTGCTGCTCACGCTGGACGGCGACCCGGTGCTGATCTGCCCCGCGTTCGAGGAAGGCTCGCTGGATGCGGTGTTGAAGATTCCGGTCGCCAAGTATCTGTGGGAGGAACACGAGGACCCGTACGCGCTGGTGGTGCAGGTGATGGACGACCGCCACGCGCATGCACTGGCGCTGGATCCGGGCATCGCCTTTGCCGTGCACACCGGCCTGCGCGCGCACCTGGGCACGGCCATCCGCGATGCCGGGGCCATCATCGATGGCTGCCGCATGTGCAAGTCGCCGGCCGAGCTGGCGCTGATGCAGCAGGCCTGCGACATGACCCTGCTGGTGCAGCGGCTGGCTGCCGGCATCGCGCAGGAAGGCATCGGCACCGACCAGTTGGTGCGCTTCATCGACGAGGCGCATCGCGCGCTGGGCGCGGACAACGGCTCGAGCTTCTGCATCGTGCAGTTCGGCCATGCCACCGCATTCCCGCATGGCATTCCCGGCGTGCAGCACCTGCGCGCCGGCGAGCTGGTGCTGATCGACACCGGCTGCACCGTGCAGGGCTACCACTCCGACATCACCCGCACCTGGATCTACGGCACGCCCAGTGACGCGCAACGGCGCATCTGGGACCTGGAACAGGCAGCGCAGGCGGCGGCATTTGTAGCGATCCGCCCGGCTGTTGCGTGCGAAGCAGTGGACCAGGCGGCGCGCAGCGTGCTGGAGGTGGCAGGGCTGGGCCCGGACTACCGCTTGCCCGGCCTGCCGCATCGCACCGGTCACGGCTGCGGGCTGGCGATCCACGAAGCGCCGTATCTGGTGCGCGGCAATGCGCAGCCGCTGCAGCCGGGCATGTGCGCCAGCAACGAGCCGATGATCGTGGTGCCCGGCGCGTTCGGCGTGCGCCTGGAAGACCATTTTCATGTCACCGATGCCGGCGCGCAGTGGTTTACGCCGCCGTCGCCGGCGATCGACCACCCCTTTGCATGAGCCTGTACAGGCCCACGCACGCGTAGGAGCGCACCCGGGCGCGACGGGCATTTCCGATAAAGCCCGACGGGCATTTCCGATAAAAAGCCGTCGCGCTCAGGCGCGCTCCTACCGCCGCCATTGCATCCTGGAGTCACTGCATGAACCACCTGCGTCCTGTCGCCATCGGCCTGCTGGCCGCCGCCCTGTTCACTGCCTGCAAGCCGGCGCCGCCTGCCGCAGAAACATCGGCTGCGGCCACGGCCGCGCCGACCGGCGAACAGGCCGCCAAGGCCTTCGATGCGCTGCTGGACAAGCAGTGGCAATACCACCTGCAGCACAACCCCGAGTTCGCCAGCATCATCGGCGACAAGCGGTACAACGACCGTTGGAGCGATTATTCGCTTCAGGCCGTGCAGGCCGAACGCAGCGCCACCGCCGAGCTGCTCACGCAATTCGAAGCGATCGATAGCAAGACGCTGGACGAGCAGCGCCAGCTCAGCCTGCAGATGATGCTCGGCCAGCTGCGTGACACGCTGGAAGGCATCGACCTGAAGACCTACGCGATGCCGCTGGAGCCGATCGGCGGCATCCAGCTGGGGCTGGCCGGTTACGGCGATGCGTTTCCGTTCGAGAACGCCAAGGATTACCAGGACTACATCAAGCGCCTGCAGACGATTCCGACGGTGATCGACCAGGTGATCGCGGTGTCGCGCCAGGGCGCGAAGGACGGCCTGGTGCAGCCGCGTTATCTGCTGGAGCGCCTGCCCGAGCAGATCGACAAGATCGCCGCGCTGACCGACGAGCAGAGCCCGTTCGCCTCGCCGCTGAAAAAACTCGATGCCGCGGTGCCGGCCGACCAGCGCGCCGCGCTGCGCGCGCAGTTGCTGGCCGCGATCGCGCAGCAGGTGCGCCCGGCCTACGCCAAGCTGGCCGCGTTCGTGCGCGACGAATACGCCGCGCAAGGGCGCGCGCAGGAAGGGCTGTGGTCGCTGCCCGATGGCGAGCGCCGCTATCGCTATGCCATCCATACCCAGACCACCACCGACATGGCGCCGGAGCAGATCCATCAGATCGGCCTGAAGGAAGTGGCGCGCATCGAAGGCGAGATGACGGTGATCGCCAAGGCACAGGGCTTTGCCGACCTGGCCAGCTTCCGCAAGGCGGTGGACACCGACAAGCGCCACTTCGCCAGTTCCGGCGAGCAGATCCTGCAGCAGTACCGCGATTACATCGCCGCGATGCAGCCGGAGCTGCCCAAGCTGTTCGGCCACTTGCCCAAGACCGCGCTGGAGGTACAGGCGATGCCCGCATTCCGGCGCAGCGCGCCCGGCGCCGAATACTGGCAGAGCAATCCGGAAGGCACCAAGCCGGCGATCGTGAAGGTCAACACCAGCGACTTCGCCAGCCGCACGCTGGTCAATATCGAAACCACCGCCTATCACGAGGGCGTGCCGGGCCATCACCTGCAGATCTCGCTTGCGCAGACGCTGCCATTGCCGCCGTTCCGGCAGCAGGCCGGCTACAACGCCTATATCGAGGGCTGGGCGCTGTATGCCGAGCGGCTGGGCAAGGAGATCGGTTTCTTCAAGGACCCGTACAACGACTACGGCCGGCTGTCGGGCGAGCTGTTGCGCGCCAATCGCCTGGTGCTCGACACCGGCGTGCATTACAAGCGCTGGAACCGCCAGCAGATGGTGGATTTCTTCCACGCGCATCCGTCCGACGACGAGCCCAGCATCCAGTCCGAAACCGATCGCTATATCGTCTGGCCGGGCCAGGCCCTGGGTTACAAACTGGGGCAGCTGCAGATTCTTGCGCTGCGTGCGGAGGCGGAAAAAGAACTCGGCGACCGCTTCGATGTGCGCGCCTTCCACGATGCGGTGCTCGGCGGCGGCGCCATGCCGCTGGCGATGCTGCAGCAGCGCGTGCGCCAGTGGATCGCGCAGGCCAAGGCGGCGCCGGAGGCACGCGGATGAGGACCATCACCGTCTGGCGCGCGAGCGCATTGGGTGTGCTGATTGCTGCCAGCCTGGGCGGCACCGCAATGCAGGCGCAGGCCGCAGCGCCGGCAGCAAGCACGCAGGACAGTGCAGCGGCACGCTTCAAGGCCTTGTATACGCGCGAATGGCGCTGGCGCCAGGCGCAGTTGTCCGGCGCCGTGGATGAAGACAATCAGGCCACCCAGGACAGGCAGTCCGACCATCTGCCCAAGGTCGATGTGGCCACCCAGAACCTGCGTACCGCGTACTGGCAACAGGCCTTGAAGGAACTGGATGCGATTCCGGCAGCGCAGTTGCCGGCCGAAGATCAGGTGAGCTACCAGGTGTACCGGCAGCAGCTGCTGGTGCTGCTGGACCAGCAGCATTTCCGCGCCTGGGAAATGCCGTTCAACAGCGACTCGGCGTTCTGGAGCGACCTGGGCTTCAACGCGGAGGTCAAGCTGCGCACGCGCGAGGACTACCAGCGCTATCTGAAGATGCTGGCCGATATCCCGCGCTATTTCGCCGAGCACACCGACAACATGCGTGCCGGCCTGGCGCGTGGTTTCAGCCAGCCCCGGGTGACCCTGACCGGGCGCGACCAGTCCATTGCCGACGTGGTGCAGGCAAAGGGCGAGACCAATCCGTTCTACGCACCGTTCAAGCAGATGCCGGCGACGCTGCCTGCCGACGTGCAGGCGCAATTGCGGCAGCAGGCGGTCAACACCATCGATACGCAGGTGCTGCCCGCCTACGCCAAGCTGCTGGACTTCATCCGCAACGAATACCAGCCACGCGCGCGCACCACGCTGGCCGGCGAAGCCCTGCCGGATGGGCAGGCGTACTACCGCGCGCAGATCCGCGAGTTCACCACGCTCGATCTCAGCCCCGAGCAGATCCATCGGATCGGCCTGCAGGAAGTGGCCAAGCTGCGCACGCAGATGGATCAGACCATCGCCGCCAGCGGCTTCAAGGCGCCGGCCGGGCAGGCGGTGTTTCCGGCCTTCCTGCAGTTCCTGCGCAGCGACCCGCAGTTCTATGCCAAGACGCCGGAACAGTTGCTCAAGCAGGCCGCCTGGATCGCCAAGCGCGTGGACGCCAAGGTGGGCGATTACATCGGCCGGCTGCCGCGGCGACGCTTCGCGATCGAGCCGGTACCGCCGGACCTGGCGCCGTTCTACACCGGCGGCCGTGGCGGCCCCGGCATCTACCTGGTCAACACCTACAACCTGCCATCGCGGCCGCTGTACAACCTGACCGCGTTGACGCTGCACGAGTCCTCGCCCGGCCACGCGCTGCAGATGCCGCTGGCGGCCGAGGCGCAGGGGCTGCCGGAGTTTCGCCGCTACGCCTACATCTCTGCCTACGGTGAAGGCTGGGCGCTGTATTCGGAGTACCTGGGCCAGGAAATGGGCATGTACGACACGCCCTACGATCGCTTCGGCTATCTGACCTACCAGATGTGGCGCGCCTGCCGCCTGGTGATCGACACCGGCATCCACCACCAGGGCTGGACGCGCGCGCAGGCGCAGGCCTACCTGCGCGACAACACCGCCCTGAGCGAGCATGAAGTCACCACCGAGGTGGACCGCTACATCGCCTGGCCGGGGCAGGCGTTGTCCTACTACCTGGGCGAGTTGAAGATCCTGGAACTGCGGCGCAAGGCCGAAGCCGCCCTGGGCGAAAAATTCGACCTGCGCCATTTCCACGATGCGGTGCTGCAGACCGGCTCGGTGCCGCTGCCGGTGCTGGAAGCGCGCATCGACCGCTTCATCGCCGACGGGGGTGTCTCGCCCTATGCGGACGGCACCGCGGCAGATACCGCCGATGCAGGGACGGGGGCGGCTGCCGATGACTGAGTGCGGCCAGTTGCGCCTGCATCCGTTTGCCGGACCTGTGTTGCTGCCGTCGTACAGGACCACCGACGCGCGATCGCAGAACCACTGACCGCCATACGCCACGCCATCTTCCGCAGCACGCGCTTTCATTTGTCCGGGGCCAGCTATGACCACACACGGTGCGACCACGCAAGGCAAGTTCCACAAGCGACTGAGCCTGACCGACCTGACCTTCATCGGGCTGGGCTCGATCTTCGGGTCGGGCTGGTTGTTCTCGGCCAGCCATGTCTCGTCCATCGCCGGGCCGGCCGGCATCCTGTCGTGGATTCTCGGTGGCATTGCGGTGTTGCTGCTCGGCCTGGTGTATTGCGAACTCGGCGCCGCGCTGCCGCGCGCCGGCGGGGTGGTGCGCTACCCGGAGTATTCGCATGGCGCCTTGCTGGGTTCGTTGACCGGCTTCATCACCCTGATCGCGTTTTCCAGCCTGATCGCGATCGAGGTGGAAGCGGCGCGCCAATATGCGGCGGCGTGGTTTCCGCTGCTCAACCAGCCCAACGGCACCCATCCCAGCGTCTGGGGCTGGCTGGTGCAGCTGGCCCTGCTGCTGCTGTTCTTCCTGCTCAACTACTTCAGCGTCAAGACCTTTGCGCTGGCCAACAACATCGTCAGCATCTTCAAGTTCCTGGTGCCGATCCTGGTGATCGTGCTGCTGATGAAGCACTTCAATCCAGGCAACCTGAGCGTGCACGGGTTCGCACCGTCGGGCATGGCCGGGGTGGAGGCGGCGATCTCCGCCGGCGGCATCATCTTTGCCTACCTGGGCCTGACGCCGATCGTGTCGGTGGCCAGCGAGGTGCGCGACCCGCAGCGCAATATCCCGATCGCCCTGATCCTGTCGGTGGCCTTGTCCACGGTGATCTATGTGCTGCTGCAGCTGGCGTTCCTGGGTAGCATCCCGGCCGCGCAACTGGCGCCGGGCTGGAGCGGCATCGACAAGGTGTTTGCGCTGCCGTACCACGACATCGCGTTGGCGTTGGGGATGGCGTGGCTGGCCGCCCTGGTGATCTGCGATGCGATGGTCTCGCCCAGCGGCACCGGCAACATCTACATGAATGCCACCCCGCGCGTGGTGTATGGCTGGGCGCGTAGCGGCGGGTTCCTGCCGGTGCTGACGCGGGTGGATCCGGCTTCGGGCATTCCGCGTCCGGCATTGTGGCTGAGCCTGGGCTTGTCGATCTTCTGGACGCTGCCGTTTCCCTCGTGGGAGACCTTGATCGGCGTGGTGTCGGCCGCGCTGGTGCTGAGCTATGCGGTGGCGCCGGTCACGGTGGCGGCGTTGCGCCGCAGCGCGCCGGAGCTGCCGCGTCCGTTTCGCGTCCGTGGCCTTGCCGTGCTGGGGCCGCTGTCGTTCATGGTCGCGGCCTTGATCGTGTACTGGTCCACCTGGCCGACGCTGTCGTGGTTGCTCGGCCTGCAGGTGCTCGCGTTTGCGCTGTACGTGCTGTATCGCCTGCCTTCGCGCGCGGGCAGGGCACGCCTGCTGCGCCAGGTGCGCGCATCGCTGTGGCTGATCGTGTTCTTCGTGCTGGTGATGGCGGTGTCCTGGGCCGGTACGTTCGGCGGTCACGGCTGGATCGCGCATCCGTTCGACACCGTGAGCGTGGCGGTGATCGCGTTCTTCATCTATCACTGGGGCGCGCGCAGCGGCTTGCGCAGCGACGAGCTGGCGCTGGAAGAAGACGATGGCGAATGACGCTCGGCGTCCCGCATGGGCAGTGCAGGTCTCGCGCGCCATGGCCGCCTGCATGCTGTTGCTCGCCGCCACTGCGCAGGCGGAGCCCGGGGTGCCCGATTACCAGCGTTCGCTTGGCCTGCGCGCGCACTGGAGCACGCTGACCGAAAACGTCGCCTGGCCGGCGCAATGGCAGGACGACGGTACGTTCTACTACCGCAAGACCGTGCCTGGTGGTTTCGCCTTCGTTCGCGCGGACGTGGCGACAGGGCACAAGCAGCCGGCCTTCGACCAGGCGCGCGTGGCGCAGGCGCTGCAGGCCGCCACCGGCGCCGCATATGCGGCGTTGGCGTTGCCGTTCGAGCGGTTTGCGTACTCGCAGGAAGGTGCGCGCGAAGACGGCGCGATTGTGTTCGCCATCGGGGAAGCACCCTGGCGCTGCAGCTTGGCCACGTATCAATGCGCGCCCGATGCCCCCGGCCGGCAACCGCAGTCGCAGCAGCGACCACGCGGCTTCGGCGTGGTGCGCGACCCGGATGTGGCGGCCGACACCACCCCACGCCGTTCGCCCGACGGGCAATGGGAAGCGCTGGCCGATGGCTGGAACCTGATCGTGCGCCGGGTGGCCGATGGCCGAAGCGTGCAGCGCACCGACGATGGACGCGCCGAGGATTATTTCGATCCGGAAAGCATTGCCTGGTCGCCTGATTCGCAGCGGTTGGCGGTGTATCGGGTACGGCCGGGTACTGCGCGCCGCGTCACCCGCGTGGAGGCCGCGCCGGCCGGACGTCTTCAACCGCTCGTGCACACCCAGCTGTATCCCAAGCCGGGCGATGCGGTGGATGTGGAACGGCCGGTGCTGCTGGCGGTGGATGGCACGCGGCGGGTGGTGGACAACGCCTTGTTTGCCACGCCGTACTCCTTGTCGCCGCTGCAATGGCGGACGGATGGGCGCAGCGTGAGCTTTGAGTATGTGCAACGCGGCTTTCAGCACATGCGCGTGATTGCGGTGGATGCCCGCAGCGGGCGGGCGCATGTGGCCGTGGCCGAAGACGCACGCACCTTCGTCTATGCGGACCGCAGCTTTCGTCACGATGTGGACGCGCATGGCAACGAGATTGTGTGGATCTCCGAACGCGACGGCTGGCGGCACCTGTATCTGGTCGATGGCCGCAGCGGCAGGTTCAAACGCCAGCTCACGCGCGGGCCGTGGATCGTGCGCGATGTGCTGCGCGTGGACGACGCACAACGGCGCATCTGGTTCACTGCCAGCGGCACTGAGGCGGGCAAGGACCCGTACTACCGGCAGCTGTACAGCGTGGATTTCGACGGCCGCCGGTTGACCCGGCTGACCCACACCGATGCCGATCACGATGTGGCCATTGCAGAGGACGGCCGGCATTACGTCGATGTCTACTCGCGTCCGGATCTGCCGCCGGTGATGGAGCTGCACGCCATCGATGGCCGGCTGCTGCAGCAGGTGGAGCAGGGCAACATCGACAAATTGCTGGCCGCCGGCTGGCGCGCGCCGGAGACCTTCGTGGCCAAGGGCCGCGATGGCCGCACCGACATCTGGGGCATGGTGGTGCGCCCACGCGATTACGACCCGCACAAACAGTATCCGGTGATCGAGAACATCTACGCCGGCCCGCACGACTCCTTCGTGCCGAAGACGTTCTGGCCGTTCGGTTATCACTCCGGTGGCGACAAGCAGATCGGCATGCAGGCGCAGGCCGATCTGGGCTTCATCGTGGTGATGATCGACGGCATGGGCACCGCCAACCGCTCCAAGGCCTTCCATGATGTGGCGTGGAAGAACCTGGGCGATTCCGGCTTTGCCGATCGCATCGCCTGGCACCGTTCGCTGGCCGCCAGGGACCCTTCCTACGACATCGGCCGGGTCGGCATCTACGGCGCCTCGGCCGGTGGGCAGAGCACGCTGGGCGCGCTCGAACGCCATCCGGAGTTCTACAAGGTGGGCGTGGCGTTTGCCGGTTGTTACGACAACCGCATGGACAAGATCAGCTGGAACGAGCAGTGGATGGGCTGGCCGGTGGATGCCGGGTATGCGCAGGCCTCGGGCGTGGTCAATGCGGCCAAGTTGCAGGGCGACCTGCTGCTGATCGTCGGCGAGCAGGACAGCAATGTGGACCCGGCCTCCACCGCGCAGGTGGTCGATGCCCTGATCAAGGCCGGCAAGGACTTCGAGCTGCTCAACGTGCCTGGTGGCGAGCATTCGGTGGGCCGTTCCAGCGGGCCGATCGACTATGTGCAGCGTCGCCAGTACGACTTCTTCGTGCGCCACCTGCGCAACGAACCCACGCCGCACTGGAATTCACTACCGTCGGAGGCGCGATGATGCGTTTGCTTGCCCTGAAGATGCCTTGGCCGCGCGGCTGCATCGCAACCCTGCTGTGGTCGCTGGCGGTGCTGGCCGGTTGCGTGCCGTTGCTGGCCAGCGCGGAAGAGCTGCCGCGCTTCGTTACCCAGAATGGCCGGCATGCGCTGTTCGTCGATGGTGCGCCATACACCGTGCTGGCAGCACAGCTGCACAACTCCAGCGCCTGGCCGGCGGTGCTGCCCAAGGCACTGGACGAGGTAGTCGCGCTGCATGCCAATACGGTGGAAGCGCCGGTGTACTGGGAGCAGTTCGAGCCGGCGCCTGGCCGCTTCGATACCACCAATGTGGATGCACTGGTCGCCGGCGCACGCAAGCGCGGCCTGCGCGTGGCCTTGCTGTGGTTCGGCAGCTGGAAGAACGGCCAGATGCATTACGTGCCGGAGTGGATCAAGCGCGACGACGCCATGTACCCGCGCATGCGCGATGCCAATGGCGAGCCGGTGGACGTGCTGTCGCCGCATGTGGCCGCCAACGTGCAGGCCGATGCGCGCGCCTTCACCGCGTTGATGCAGCACCTGCGCAAGGTCGATGGCGACCGCCACACGGTGATCCTGGTGCAGGTGGAAAACGAGCCCGGCGCGATCGGCACGGTGCGCGACCATGGCCCGGCCGGCGAGGCGGCGTTCGCGCAGCAGGTGCCCGCCGCGATTGCGCAGGCGCTGGGCAAGCCGCAGGGCAGCTGGCAGCAGCTGTTCGGTGCAGAAGCTGCCGAAGCCTTCAATGCGCATGCAACGGCGGCGTATATCGAACAGGTGGCTGCGGCCGGCCGGCGTGCATATCCGCTGCCGCTCTACGTCAACACCTGGCTGCGCTACAAGGGCAAGCGCTATCCGGGGCTGGATTATCCGTCCGGCGGTGCGACGGTGAACGTGTTCGCGCTGTGGCGCGCGGCCACCCCGTCGATCGACTTCATCGGCACCGACATCTACACCAGCGACTACAACGAATACACCAAGGTCATCGGCCAGTACGCGCGGCCGGACAATCCGGCCTGGGTGTCGGAGACCGGCTTCGAAGCGGCGACCGCGCCGTATCTGTTCCATGTGCTGGGGCAGGGCGGGATCGGGTTTTCGGTGTTCGGTATGGATGGCAACCCGGACAGCGCAGCCAACCGCGACGCGATCGCTGCGCACGCCGCCAATTTCAAGCTGCTGGCGCCGCTGCAGCGCGTGATCGCCCAGGCCGCCTTCGACGGCCGGCTGCAGGCGGTGGCCGAACAGCCCGGCGCGCCGCAACGCACGCTGCGCTTCGGCGACTGGCAGGCCAGGGTGTCGTTCGGCGCGCCGCTGTGGGGCGATGCGCCGGCCATCCTGCCCGGTAACGACGACCATGCGGGCCGGCTGCTGGTGGCGCAGCTGGGGCCGGAGGAGTTCCTGGTCACCGGCATGGCTGCGCGCATTGAATTTTTCCGCGAGGCGGCCGATACCCGTCATGGACAACTGTTGCGGGTGGAGCAGGGGCGGTATGTGGACGGGCGCTGGCAGGTCGAAAGACAGCTCAACGGCGACCAGACCGACTACGGGCTCAACTTCGGGCGGGTGGATGCGGCCGGCGAGGTGCCGGTGGTGTTGCGTGTGCGGGTAGGCACCTATTGAGCCGGCGTGAGGCGACTGCGCAGCCGTGAGGTGGGCGTGATCGGAATCGGTGGGTGGGACACGTCATTGCGGTTCCTGTTGGCTGGTTCCAACTCGTGAGACACGCTCGCCACGCGCATTGGGTGGCGTAAGTGGGTTGCGTAAGAGCGAAAGCGGTACGGCGCAACTGCCAGCAGCGGTTGTGCTGATTGTTTGGTAAGCAAACGTCATTGGTATTTCTCAGTTTCTGCACCGGAGCCATCATGAGCATAAGCAGCATCGCCAGTTCCGGAATGCAGGTCGCCGCACTGCGCCAGCAGGTGGCCGCCAGCAATGTGGCGCGTCAGCCGGTGGACGGCAGTCCACGTCAGGCCGTTGCAGCCAGCACGCAGCTCAATGGTGGAGTGGCAGCCAGCGTGGTCGACGCCAACGCCGATCCATCGGCACCGGCCACCGATCTGGTCGAGGGGCTCTCGGCACGCAACGACTTCCAGGCCAACGCCAATGCGCTACGGCGTTCCGACGAGATGCTGGGTAGCTTGCTGGATGTGCTGACCTGAGAGCCTGGATTGACGAAGGCCGGTTGTCGATCTAGTGCATTAAGTGCACGGCCTTCGCCTTGATGCCGCATCTGGCTGCACCTGAAACCGGACTCACGTTCTGCATCTCGTGGAGTCAGCGAATTGATGGCTGCTGCTCATACCGGTATCGATAACTGCGGTTGTCTTGTCTGCGGGTGTTACGACCGTGCGGGCAGCCCGCAAGCGTAGAGCGGCTGATCTGTTACCTGGCTGCCGGGCCCTTGCCCGCCCACCATCGCGGGACACGCCGTGAATCCGTCCATGGAGGCTCTTACGCGGCATCCATGCCGCGTAAGGTCCCGCGACGGTAGGCAGGCAAGGACCAGTCGAGATGGTCGGCGCGCAAGGTCGTGAGCAAAACATGACGTGTGTTGTTTGGAGCGTCGCCTCCGATCAGCCTTCCAATGCACCCCGAGCAACAAGCAGATTTTTGCCAAATCACCGACCAACTCTCTGATGCGGTGTGCTCGCCGGTTGCGGGATCGTATGGCGGCATGGATGCCGACACCGAGCCCCTAGCGAAAGGTTTACGGCGTGTCCCACGAGCGGCGAGGGCACCGCGCCCTCGGCCAATCAGGCTTTTGCGTTAGAGCGTCACGCTGAAGTCGTTGTACTCACTTTCCGTCAGCACCCAGCACCTGCGCCGCATCCACGATATCCACGCCCTGCAGCTGTCCCAACCAGTTGTCGAACCAGGGCTTGTGCATCGCGCCCACCATCGCCAGCACACGTGCACCGGGTTGGTCGGCAAAGCTGGCACGCACGTTGGACACCATGCGCAGGTTGCGGATCTCCCAGCCGGAGACGTAGCGATAGCCGTAGTGTTGCGGCGAGGTCTCGCTCAGTGCGGCGCGAAAATCCACCGCGATGGCCAGCTGCTGGCTGGCCGGCAGGTTGATCGCGCGATAGAGCTCCAGCAGCTTGCCTTGACTAGCCAACTGGTCCTCGCGCTCACGCATGGTGCTCGCCCGCGGTGCGGCCTTGTCCCAGGCGGCCTGGATCGCCTTGCCATACGCCGCCGGGTCGCCCAGGTCAACGTTGTCGCCGGTGTGATCGTCAGCCGGGTGGACGCGTTGCAGGCCAAGGCGTGCCGCCAACCGTGCGGCGATCTGGTAACTCTCGTTGGGGCGCTGTTCCATGCTGCGCAGTCGCGCGACCAGCGCCGCATCCAGGCCATCGCCGCTGCGCTGGTCGGCTTGCGCAAGCTGCAGCCACTGCACCAGCGCAGACGCCGGCTCGCCCGAGGCCAGGAACAGCGCGGCCAGGTGCCGACGCTGTGCCGGCGTGGGCGCAGCCGGCCAGGTGCGCAGCGCTGTGCGGACCTGGCCGATGGCGGTGGGAACGTCCAGCCCGGTGGCACGCGCTGCCTCGCTGGTGTCGGGGCAATAGGTCGTGGTGTCCTCGGGCAGGTAGACCGCAGGATGGCGCCGCATCAGGTCGCAGGTTTCGCCCGACAAGTCCTCCGTGGTGATGATGTCTGGCTTGTAGGCGGCCAGCCGGTCCAGCAACGGTTGCAGGCGCGCGGCACGGATATCGCTGCCCTTGGGCAACTGCGACAGGTGCACGCTGCCGAGTACCAGCACCTGAGTGCGCGGCGCGGCCATCTCGGCATCGAGCTGCGACAGGTCCACCTGCGCCTGCGCGATGCAGGGCGCGATCAAGGCTAGCCACAGCCAGCAATGCGCCGGACGTTTCAACCGCCTGGCGGACGCGCTGCCGGCATCGAAAAACCGCGCTGTGGCGCGGGCACTGTGCGCGATGCGCGGTGAGGATGGCTGCATGACGGTCCTTGTAGTGGGCTTGGGATGCGCGGCGATCTGGCGACGGTGCCGCCTGCGTCTGTACAGCCAGTGTGGCTGCCAGCGCAGATGCCGGCGTGGCCAGAAAGTCACGCGGCTAAATGGCAGGGGGGCGGCAACTGGGCGCTGCGCCGTTGCTGCGATGGCAACGCAGCAATAGCTGTTTCTGTGCGGATTTCCGCATACGTGCCAGACAGCTGCCACAAGACGCAAGCCGCGCAGTCGCGCACGATGTGGATGAGATCACTCGAGGGCGCGACGATGGACCGCAGGACCTTTTTGCGTCAGGGCATGGCCGCGACCGCGGCGGTGGGCGCAGGTGCCGCGCTCGCGAAGCCGGGCAGGCCACACACCCCGGCGACGTTGCCGCCACCGGCGCTGCCACGTCTTGAAGCATTGCCGTCGGCCGCGCATGTCGGCAGCAAACTTTGCAGCTTTCGGCATCTGCAGCAGGACTGGACCGTCTACGAGCATCTCGACGACCCGCAGGGTGCGCTGACGCTGTGGACCGACAGCGGCATGCTGCGCCTGGATAAACGCACCGAGCCGGCCTATCCGGCCGAGGGCAAGCCCTACTTCGGCATGCCGCTGGCCGAGGTGGCGATGGCCGAGGCGGATCTGCTCGCCGACCGCCTGCTGCGCGATGGCGACCCGGACGAGGCGCAGGTGCGCGATGTCGCGCCGCCGCCGGCCTCGCTGCTCGACCCCAAGGACAATGGTGGCCGCTGGCCGTGGACCACCTTCGTCGGCACGCGCGAAGGCCTGGACACCATGCCGATCCTGCCCAACGGCCGCAGCCGCACCTCGCGGCCGGAACACGCCTTCGCCGAGCTGGGCGAAGAGGCGTTGATCAAACGGCGCGAGGAAGGCCTGCTGGGCGGCTGGATGCCGGCGGTGCGCAAGGTGATGCGGCGCGACGGCGAGGCCGATGGCTGGTACGACGTGCTGGTGTTTGCCGATGTGCGTGCCAGCGATCGCTTCGTGGTGCAGACCTGGCACCGCACGATGCATGTGCGTGGCGGGGAGATCGTCGGCGTGCATTACACCCACAGCTATCCCGCGTTCGCACCGTCACGCAAGCCGGCCACTGCCGAACAGTTCTACGCGGCCTTGCTCGATTTTGCCGCGTACTGGCAGCAGGCCCTGGACGGCACGGTGCAGGCGCAACTGCCCGATGCCAGCTGGAACGACATGGCACAATTTGCGTTTGCGCGCGAGCTGGTAGTGCGCCCCGGTGGCGATTACCCGAAGTACGGTGCGGTGGAGCGCGACTACTACGGCAACGAGTACGACGGTTTCCAGGACACCTTCACCAGTTCGTTCTACGCCAATCTGGAATGGGGCCGCTTCGCGCAGGCCGCTGCGGTACTGGATAACTATTTCGACGAGTTCGTGCAGGACGACGGCCTGCCGAACATGCGCGGGCCGGAGGTCGGTCAGTTCGGGCTGACCCTGTCGCTGCTGGCGCGCTATCTGCGCTACACCGGCGATGCGGCGCGGTTGCGGCGCCTGCTGCCCAAGATCGCCGCCACCGCGCAGCTGCTGTGCGAGCTGCACGACCAGGCGCTGGCCTTGCCGCGCAGCGCGCATGGGCATGGCCTGCTGCACGGCTGGAACGAATCCGATGCCTGCCTGTTTCCCGACCCGTCGCTGTGGTGGAAACCGTATTACGCCAACAGCGCGCTGACGATTCGCGGCTGGGAAGACATTGCCCAGGTCTGGAGCACGCTCGGCGGCGATGCCGGCCTGGCCGCGCAATGGCAGCGTCGCGCCAGGCAGTTGCGTGCACGGCTGGAGGCCAGCCTGCGTGCCAACGTGCGCCGCGATCTGTCGCCGCCGTATATCGGCCCGTTGCCGGGCACCACACTGACGTTTCGCCAATCGCTGCTGCAGGAAAAACCCAGCGAACAGCAGTGGCCGCATCGCGCCTATGCCGAGTTGCTGCAGGCCGATGTGCTGCCCGACGACCTGGCCAACCTGGTGGTCGACTGCCTGCGCGGCCATGGCGGCACCAGCATCGGCGTGGTGGCCAATATCGCACCGCCGGAGCCGGGCAGCCGCGATCTGCTCGGCTTCATTTCCTACGGCTATGCGCAAGAGCTGCTGCGGCTGGATCGCATCGAAGAGTATCTGCTGTTCGTCTACGCGCATCGCTACCAGGTGCATACCCGCGGCAGCTGGACGGCCGGCGAGGTCAGCGGCATCACCGGCGGCATGCCGTTGTTCTGCATCCCCGCGCAGATGACCATCCCGTTGCTGCTGCGCTGGATGCTGGTCAGCGACGACAGCGCGGGCGAGCAGTTGTTCCTGGCACGTGCGCTGCCGCGCGCATGGCTGGGCAGTGGCGCTGCGGTCGGCATCACGGCGGCGCCCACACGCTGGGGCACGCTCACGCTGAGCTTGCGCGCTGATGTGGAGGCACGCCGTATCGATGCCGAGGTGCAACTGCCGGAACGGTCACCCAGGCACACCTGGCTGAGCCTGCGCGTGCCCAAGGGTAAGAAGCTCACCCGCGTACTCGTCGACGGCAAGCCGGCGCGTCCGCAAGGCCCGCATGCCGATCGTGTGGCATTGCCCGGCAGCACGGCGGAGGTGAAGGTGCAGGCCTGGTACGCGTGATGGGCCGTTGGCGCGATGACCGTGCCAGCCCTGTCGCGTTACCGCGGCCGCCATCGACCACGGAGGCCTTCGCAGCCCGTTGTGTACAGGCCGCTTCGGGCATGCACCCCATTGCCAATGCACGTCCTTTCACCTCGACGTGCACGACGCGCAGCCAATAACCGCGCCATCTCCGCAGATAGACACATGACGCCACTCCTGCATCAGACCTTTCGGTGGCACCGCATCGCTGCGTGCTGCCTGAGCATTGCACTCTGGACGCTGTCGGCAAGCGCGGCGGCTGCAACGCCAGCGCCCACGCCCGCGCAGTACGCGCAGGCGATCGGCCTGTCCGATCACTACGCGTCGCTGGTCGACAGGCAACCGACCGCGCCGGTGTGGATCGATGCAGGGCATTTCCTGTATCGGCGTGGCGTTGCACGTGCCGATCAGGCGCCGGCCATCGAGTACCGCCTGGTGGATGCGGCCAGCGGCCGCAATACGCTGGCCTTCGATCATGCGCGGCTGGCGGCGGCCCTGACGCAGGCCGGTGCGCAAGGCATCGACGCCACGCATCTGCAGCTGGAACAACCCACGCTGCAACAGCAGCGCCTGGGCTTTCAGCTGGCGAAGCTGGGCTGGCAGTGCGATCTGGCCCGCTATCGCTGCGCGCGTGTGCCCGAACGCGACGTGCAGGCCGAGTCGATGGACATGCGCCTGCCGCTCAAGCAGGGCGAGCGGCAGGCCAGGCTCTCGCCGGATGGCCGCTGGCGCGCCTGGGTGGAGCAGGCCAATCTGGTGATCGCACCGGTCGGTGGTGGCGCGCGCAGCGTACTCAGCCGCGATGGCAGTGCCGACGATTACTACGCACTCGACAGCGTGGTGTGGTCGCCGGACTCGCAGCATCTGGCTGCGTATCGGGTCAAGGCGCCACCGCCGCGCATGGTCTATTACATCGAATCGGCGCCAGCCGATCAGCTGCAGCCGAAGTTGCATCAGCAGGTCTATCCCAAGCCCGGCGATGCCTTGCCGGTGATGCAGCCGGTGTTGTTCGACATCGCCACGCGCGCCGCGCATCCGGTGGCGATGACGCTGCTGTCCAATGCCTTCAGCTTGAGCGAGATGGTCTGGTGGAAGGACAGCCGCGGCCTCACCTTCGAATACAACGCACGCGGACACCAGCTGTATCGGGTCATCGAAGTGGACGCACGCACGGCCGCCGCGCGCACGCTGATCGAGGAAACCTCGCCCACTTTCATCGAATACTCCGAACTCAGCGGAACCCAAGAGGACGGCGGCAAGCATGCGCGGCGCGATCTGGCCGATGGCGCGCAGATCCTGTGGGCCTCCGAGCGCGATGGCTGGGAGCACGTGTATCTGTACGACGGCCCCAGCGGTGCGGTGATCCGCCAGGTCACGCGTGGCGATTGGGTGGTGCGCAAGCTCGACTACATCGACGAGGCCGCAGGCCAGCTGTATTTCACCGCCTCCGGCATGCAGCCCGGCGAGGACCCGTATTACCGCCACGCCTATCGCATCGGTCTGGACGGCAGCGGGCTCACTGCATTGACACCAGCGGCCGCCGATCACCAGGTGAGTTATTCGCCCGATGGCAAATGGTATCTGGACCTGTACTCGCGCGTGGATCTTGGCCCGGTACTGGAGTTGCGACGCAGTGCCGACGGCGGGTTGGCACGCACGGTGGAGCGCACCGACCTGCGTCGTCTGCAGGCTGCCGGCTGGCAGCCGCCGTTGCCGTTCCACACCACCGGCCGCGACGGCAGAACCGAGATCTGGGGCGTGATCCAGCGCCCGCAACACCTGGATCCGCAGCAGCGCTACCGCGTGATCGAAGACATCTACGCCGGCCCGCAGGGGTCCTTCGTCCCCAAGACGTTCAGCACCCGCACGCCAGCGCTGACCGGGCTGGGATTTGCAGTCGCGCAGATCGATGGCATGGGCACCAACAATCGCTCGCGCGCCTTCCACGATGTGGCCTGGCGTGACCTCAAGGATGCGGGCTTGCCGGATCGCATTGCCTGGCACAGGGCCGCTGCCGCGCACTATCCCTGGTACGCCGTCGACGGCGGCGTCGGTGTCTACGGCACCTCGGCCGGTGGCCAGAACGCATTGGGTGCGCTGCTGTTCCATCCGGAATTCTATGTGGCAGGCGTGGCCAATTCCGGTTGCCACGACAACCGCATGGACAAGATCTGGTGGAACGAGCAATGGATGGGGTGGCCGGTCGGGCCGTGGTATGCCGAATCATCGAACGTGGAAAATGCCGCGCGGCTGCAAGGCCATCTGCTGCTGGTCACCGGCGACATCGACATGAATGTCGATCCGGCCAGCACCTTCCAGGTGGCCGATCGGCTGATCAAGGCGGGTAAGGATTTCGATCTGCTGGTGGTGCCCGGCGGCGATCACGGCGCCGGTGGCGACTACGGCAAGCGCCGCCTGCTGGATTTCTTCCTGCGCTGGATGCAGCAAGCGCCAACGCCGGACTGGAACCACACCCAGGCAGCGACACCGACGCAGACGCCGTGACAGCCCAGGTTCGGGCCTGCCGGCACACCGGTTGACGGCACTGCATAGACCGCGGCCGTTGAACGAGTGCGGGCAGGGCAGTGCACGCTGACGGCCCTCAGTGCGCTGCTGCATACAGACGCATCGCGCGATGCCTGGATCGACTGACATCGCAGATGGTTGCAGGCGATACATCGTCAGGGTGCGTCACCATTGGTCTTGCGCGTAACGTCCAGCTGCCGACATCGCTGCAGAGCGCATCGACACAGGCTGGTTCATTTGCGAACCATGCGGTTATCCGCATGCGCTGTCGCCAAATGCGACAAGACGTGGCGCATGCGCACAGGCACATTGTGACCAGCTGATGAAACTGGAGCGCATGGGCGCCTCCGGTGCGGAACCAACACCTTTTTCGACAACACGCGCTGCTGCGCGACCCTGGGTGGTCGTGCGCGTCGCGGGTTGCCTGCATGTCTGCAGCACGGCCGTGGCGAGAGATGTCGCTGCGTGTGCGTCTGCCATCCATCTTGCCCTGCGCTGGTGTCCGCCGGCACGGGCGTGTGTTGCCCATCGTTTGTCTGCCATACGACTCAGGAGCCCTGCATGCCGATGTTGCTGTTGCCTCTCTCCCGGACCACCGGCACGACCACGCGCCCGCTGCCGAGCATGCTCAGCGCCGCACTGCTGCTGGCGCTCTCTGCGGGCGCCGCCGCTCCCGTGTCTGCGCAGCAGGCAGGCAACAGCGCTGATGCGCCACAAACGCTGGATAGCGTGGTCGTTACCGGCTCGCGTCTGCGCCGCGTGGATACCGAAACCGCCAACCCGGTGGTCACGGTCAGCCAGGAACAGATCGCCGCCACCGGCAAGGCCACGGTCGGCGACCTGCTGCAGGAGCTGCCATCGATCGCTGGCAACGCCACGAATCCTTACACCAACAACGGCGGCGGCACCGGTGCGTCGGCCATTTCGCTGCGCGGTCTGGGCGACAAACGCACGCTGGTGCTGGTCAACGGTATTCGTCTGGCCTACAACGACGTCAACGCGATTCCGTCCAGCATGATCGAGCGCATCGAAGTGCTCAGCGACGGCGCCTCTGCGGTCTATGGCTCCGACGCCATCGGCGGTGTGGTCAATTTCATCCTGCGCAGCCAGTTCGACGGTGTGCAGTTCAGCAGCGACTTCGGCACCAGCAGCGAAGGCGATGGCAATCGACGCAACTTCACCCTGACCACCGGCAAGACCTGGGAGCGCGGCAGCCTGATCGGCGGCCTGTCGTATCACAACATCGATCCGGTCTCGGCAGCGGCGCGCGACTATTCCAGGGACGCGCTCGCACTGACCAACGGGCAACCGGTGAAGCAGGGCTCGTCCGCAACGCCGACCGGTACCGTGAACTTCAACGATGGCTCGGATCAGTCCGCGCAGCTTGCGCAGGCCAACGGCTGCGGGCGGGTCACCCTCAACAGCGGCGTCAGCGGTCGTGCCGGCCCGGGCGATTTCCACTGTTACAACGCCAGCGCCGACTCCTACAACTACCAGCCGTTCAACCTGTTGCAGACCCCGCAAAAGCGCACCAATGCGTTTTTGCTGGGCAGCTATCGCTTCAGCGACAACGTCGAGGGCTACGTCAACACCTGGTTCAGTAAAACCGAATCCGCCTCGATCATTGCGCCGATTCCGATCTTCGCCAACGGCGACAACATCCTGGTGTCGTCGCAGAGCTACTACAACCCGTTCGGGGTGAACTTCGGCACCGATCGCAGCACCGGCACCTCCTACAACGACCTCAACACGCGCGCCACCGTACTGGGCAACCGCAGTTATCAGTACAACACCTACAACTTCCAGATCAGCCCCGGCCTGCGCGGCCGCTTCGGCGACAGCTCCTGGCAGTGGGATGCCACCTTCAACTACGGCAAGGTCAAACAGAAGTCGATCAACAACGGCTTTCTCGACTATGCCGCATTCAACCAGGCCATCGGCCCGTCGTTCCTGGACAGCGATGGCGCAGTCAAGTGCGGCAGCGCAGGCGCGGCGATTGCCGGCTGCACACCGCTGAACTTCTTCAACCTCAACGACAGCGCCAACCTGTCCACCTTGCAGGGCAAGGTGGTCAACCCGATCGTGACCAGCGTCTACACGGTCAAGCAATTCGAGGCCAATGCCAACGGCTCGCTGTTCGATCTGCCGGCCGGCACCGTCAGCCTGGCAACCGGCGTCTCCTATCGCAAGGAGCGCTCGACCACCGCCTCGGACCCGCTATGGACCGGCGATGAAGACGGCCTGTGCGGGGTGATCGAATTCTGTTCGTCCACCCTGGTCGGCAGTTTCGACGTCAAGGAAGCCTATGCCGAGGCGCTGTTCCCGCTATTGAAGGACTTGCCCGGCATCAACGCCTTGAACATCACCTTGGGTACGCGCTTTTCCGATTTCAGTTCGGTGGGCAGCAAGACCAACAGCAAGGTGTCGCTGGAATATCGCCCGATCGAGAACCTGCTGATCCGCGGTACGGTGTCGGAGGTGTTCCGCGCGCCCAACATCAACGAGCTGTATGCCGGCGTGGCCGGCGATGCGGCCACCGTCAACGACCCGTGCAATGGCTACACCGGTGGCAACAGCGTGGCCTGCGCCAATGTGCCCACCGACGGCAGCTACCAGCAATCCGATGGCCAGGTGTCGGGCAAGGTGTCCGGCGCGGCGGTGGCCGGGTACCAGCTCAAGCCGGAAACCGGCAAGTCCTACGACGTGGGTTTGGTCTACGACCCGCAGTGGATCGACGGCCTGTCGCTGAGCGCGGACTGGTGGCGCATCGATCTGGAAGACACCATCACCACGGTGTCGGCGCAGACCGTGCTCAATCAATGTTTCGCCAATTCGGCCAGCGCCTTTTGCGCGTTGATCCATCGCAACGGCAACGGCACCATCAATTACATCGCCGAACCCACCGTCAACCTGGGCAAGCTGTGGGCCAAGGGCCTGGACGTGAACCTGACTTATCGCGCGCCGCCCACCGCGTGGGGCAATCTCAGCGCCGGGCTCAACGGCACCTATCTCACCCGTTACGACGTGCTGCCCGATACCACCGACCCCAGCTCGGTCACCATCCACAACGTGGGCCGCTATACCCAGGCCTACGGCAATTTCCCGCGCTGGCGTGCGCTGGGCACGGTGAACTGGGCGTTGGGCGACTGGAGCGCCACCTGGCGCATCCGTTATGTGGGGCACACCGCCATCGGCAGTTCGGACCCGGACCAGAGCCTGTCGGCCGATTCCAGCGAACCGATGGTGGTGCGCAAGATCGGCGCCTACGTCTACAACAACCTGCAGCTCGGCTACAACGTCGAGCCGTGGCACACGCGTTTCGAAGTGGGCGTGGACAATATCGCCAACAAGCAGCCGCCGCTGTACTACTCCAACAACGTCGGCAATGCCAATACCGATGTGGCCACCTACGATCTTCTGGGTCGGTTCTACTGGGCGCGTGCCACGGTGAAGTTCTGATCGGGCGGTTTGTCGCCGGTGCGTGCGGCCAGATGTGATCGGTCGCGCGCATGTCTGTGCGGTCGCGGGCGTACGCGGCTGTGCAGGCGTGTGTCGCAATGGCGCGCGGTCTGTGCGCGCCGACAGGAGTTAAGCTGAGCTCATGACAGATATGCATGTAAGCAACTTGCCCGACGACCACGCGCCGAGCCTGTCACGACGCCGTTTTCTGGCCTGGAGCAGCCTGGCGGTTGCGGCTGGTTTCCTGAGGTTTCCGGCGCAGGCCAGTGCCGCGCAACCCGGCAGCGTGCGCGCCGTGCCGCTGGCACAGGTGCGGCTCGCGCCGTCGTTGTTCCTGGACGCGCTGCAGACCAATCGTCGCTATCTGATGCGGCTGCAGCCGGACCGGCTGCTGCACAACTTCGTGCTGTACGCAGGGCTCGATCCCAAGGCCAAGGCCTACGGCGGCTGGGAGGCGGACACCATCGCCGGGCATACGCTGGGCCACTACCTCAGCGCGCTGGCACTGATGCATGCGCAGACCGGCGATGCGCAATGCCGCGCACGCGCAGCCTATCTGGTGGGCGAGCTGGCGCGGTGCCAGGCACACGCAGGCGATGGTTACGTGGCCGGCTTCACCCGCAAGAATGCCGCAGGCAAGATCGAAAGCGGCCGCGCGGTGTTCGATGAGCTCAAGCGCGGCAAGATCGACCCGGCCCCGTTCTACCTCAACGGCAGCTGGGCACCGCTGTACACCTGGCACAAGCTGTTTGCCGGCCTGCTCGACGTGCACGCGCATTGCGACAATGCGCAGGCGCTGCAGGTCGCGGTGGGCCTGGCCGGCTATCTGCAAGGCGTCTTCGCCGCACTCGACGACGCGCAGCTGCAGAAGGTGCTGTCGTGCGAATTCGGTGGCCTCAACGAATCCTTCGTCGAGCTGCATGTGCGTACCGGCGATGCGCAGTGGCTGGCGCTGGCGCAGCGCCTGCACCATCACGCCGTGCTCGACCCACTCATCGCCCAGCGCGACGAGCTGGTGCACCAGCATTCCAACACCAACATCCCCAAGCTGATCGGCCTGGCGCGCGAGTACGAAGTCACCGGCGATGCCGCCTCGGGCGCGGCGGCGCGCTTCTTCTGGCACACCGTCACCGACCACCATACCTACGTGATCGGCGGCAACGGCGACCGTGAGTATTTCCAGCAGCCGGACAGCATCTCGAAGTTTCTCACCGAGCAGACCTGCGAGCACTGCGCCAGCTACAACATGCTCAAGCTCACCCGGCACCTGTACCAGTGGGGCCCGCAGGCCGAGTTCTTCGACTACTACGAGCGCACGCTGCTCAACCACGTGATGGCGCAGCAGCATCCGCGCACCGGCATGTTCACCTACATGACACCGATGCTGGCCGGCGAAGCACGTGGGTGGTCGTCGCCGTTCGACGATTTCTGGTGTTGCGTCGGCAGCGGCATGGAAGCGCATGCCCAGTTCGGCGATTCGATCTACTGGCAGGACGGGCAGGGCGTTTACGTCAACCTGTATGTGCCCTCCAGCGTGCGCGATGCCGCCGGGCTGGGCATGACCCTGCACAGCACGATGCCGGAGCAGGGCAGCGCCTCGCTACGCATCGACGCCGCGCCGGCCGAGCAACGTACGCTCGCACTGCGTGTACCCGCCTGGGCGCAGTCGCCGCTGCTGCAGCTCAACGGCCAGCCGGTCGATGCCGCCGTCAGCGAGGGCTACCTGCGCATCACCCGCCGCTGGCGCGCTGGCGACACGCTCACCCTGTCGTTGCAGATGCCGCTGCGCCTGGAAGCCACAGCCGACGACCCGGCCTGGGTCTCGCTGCTGCGCGGGCCGCTGGTGCTGGCGGCCGACCTGGGCGATGCGGCAAAACCCTGGTCGGGCAAGGCCCCGGCACTGATCGGCGGCGAAGAGGTGTTGCAGCGCCTGCAGCCGGTGGCAGGCCAGGCCGCGTTCGACTACCGCGACGGCGATCAGCAGTGGCGCTTGTCGCCGTTCTACGCCCAGTTCGATCGCCGCAGTGCGCCCTACCTGGAGCATCGCGATGCCGCCGCATGGCAGCAGCATCAAGCCGAGCAGACCGCAGTAGACGCGAAGCAACGGGCGCTGGACGCGCGCGCACTGGACCGCATCGCCCTGGGCGATGAAGCATCCGAAAAAGCCCACGGCCTGCACAGCGAAAGCTCCTACGCACTGAGCTACCGCCGCCGCGCCGGCCGCGACGCCCGCACCGGCGGCTTCATCGCCTTCACCCTGCGCAACACCGCCCGGGCCCGCATCCTGCGCCTGCGCTACTGGGGCGACGAAACCCGCCGCCGCTTCCGCATCCTCGCCGACGGCGAACTCATCGCCAACGAACGCCTAGATGGCAACCGCGGCCTGGACTTCGTCGATGTGGATTACGCCTTGCCTGCATCGGTCGCCGGACGCGACACGCTGCAGATCCGCATCGAACCGGAGACCGGCTACTCGGCCGGGCCGGCGTTTGGGTGTTGGGTGCTGGAGTCGGCGTGATCAACGCATGGACCGCCATATTGCTCTGCTTACCTACGCGCTGCGTCAGGTGTAGATGGCACATCACACAGCGATCCCGAGCACGCAAGGAGCGAAGCATTAAGAGCAGCCTGCGCAGAAGATAAAAGCCACTCTCCCCCGGGAGAGGGGTAGGGGTACGGGCCTAGCGCAGAGTCATTTCAGTCGCGCCAAGCCTGTAGTTCAGCACCTCACTGTCCAGCATTGCGCGCCACCGTCATCACCAGCTCGCCCGCGCGCAGTGATCTGCAGCTTGCAACTTTGATCGTTCGTTTGCCGCTGGCTCGCCGCACCATGGGGGCTTCTACGCGGCCTCGGTCGGTGAGGCTGTATGGCAGGCGCAGCATGGCCTCGAAGCATCGCGGTGATCCGATGCATGCTTCATGACACAAGGCTATTCACCCAGTCCCTTACCGGATGCCACGGCCTTCTTGACGTGCCGTAGCTTTGCGCGCAACTCCGATATGGGCGGCAATCCCATGGATTCCCGCCGCTTGTCTACATTGCTTTCGTCCTCAATGGGATACAGCTCAAAAGATTCATTTGCTTGGGTGCCAAAACGTTGAGGCTTCCCGGCGTAGACCAGCTGGCGATCAATGAATGTGGCGAAGGCATCCTTGGGAAATTCACCCTTCTCAACCAGCTCTTGCAGCTGTTGGGTCATGTCCGCGTGGAGCGTGCGGTTGTCAGAGTGTTGGAGGATGAGAAATTGCGCGGACACCGCAGCTTCACCCACTTCGCTCAGGCCCAGTAGCCTCCCCGAGGTGATCTCAAGCCAGGCTGCCTCCCGGCGCCGGTCTGCCTCTGCAAGTCGGGCGTCATCGAATCCGGGGGTCATGGCCTGCTTGCGATCACGCTGATCTTCTTCGACAAGCGCAATTAATTGCTGCGCGACCTCAGCTGATGACGGTTTGTCAGTTAGATGGACTGCGACCTCACGAGACTCACTCGCCAAGTTTGAGGCAGTCACAGTCCCTGCTGCTAAGCCCATGGCGATAAAAACTAAAGATGCCGCTCGTGGTTTCATGGATGCTCTACCACTGATCATGGCGTTGCCTGGTCGAAAACCTTGCTCCTGGTGAATTTATACGATCCTGCATCTCCGCAAAAGCAAAGGAAGTCTGTGGTTTGCGTAGCTTTGGGATGTCTTTTGAAACGCGGAGCCAACCCTGCTTTGCAAGGAATGAGCGGAATTTTGAAAGAATATTGGAATCCGGCGTATTGGTTGCCAACAACAACCAGGTGCCGGAACGGATTGAGTTCAGGAAATAATGCGGTCGTTCTAGTCTAGGGGCGTTCCATGCAGGCCACTTCGGTACCCGTCCTCGACGTCAAAAACCTGCATTCCCTCGCATCTCTGCGCTGAGCCGCCTGGCATCGGGTACGCGCATTTCAACCAATTCGTTGTGCTACAGATAGCGCGAGGCTTCGCTGAAGCCATGGCGCCGGCAGGTCCTTCGCCACGCTAGCTTCGGCTACGCGTCAGAAACCGCGCCCCAACAGGATAAATCGATGGATTTTTTGTCAGCAATGCTTGAAGCATCTTTCAAGTCTCACGAACTGCGCTGAATGGACAGGAGACTTTGTCTGCGGTCAAGCATTACCGAGGCATCTGGTCGAAGCGGTGCAGAGACAATGACTCGAACAGCTGGCAGATTCAATACAACGGCCAGTACCTGCGCTGGCCGTTGTATTTTCAGCTACGCCATCGCAGCTCTCAGGCCGACAACTCCAGCAACAACTTGTTCAACCGCTTCACATAGCCAGCCGGGTCCTTGAGGCTATCGCCCGCTGCCAGCGCGGCCTGGTCGAACAGCACCCGGCTCAGATCGCCGAAGCGATCCATGTCGGCTTCCGCATCCAGCTTTTCGATCAGCGGGTGGGCCGGGTTGAATTCGAATACCGGCTTGGTTTCCGGCACGGCCTGGCCGCTGGCTTCCAGCAGCTGACGCATCTGCAGGCCCAGGTCGCCCTGGCCGATGGCCAGGATCGCCGGGGAATCGGTCAGGCGGTGCGAGACGCGCACTTCGGCCACGTCGTCGCCCAGGGCGGCCTTGATGCGCGAGGCCAGGCCTTCCTTGGACTTGGCGACTTCTTCCTGCGCCTTCTTGTCTTCTTCCGAATCCAACTTGCCCAGGTCCAGGTCACCGCGTGCCACGTCCACGAACGACTTGCCGTCGAATTCGGTGAGGTAGCTCATCAACCATTCGTCGATGCGGTCGGTGAGCAGCAGCACTTCGATGCCCTTCTTGCGGAACACCTCCAGATGCGGGCTGTCCTTGATCTGCGCGTAGCTTTCGCCGGTGAGGTAGTACAGCTTGTCCTGGCCCTCGGCCAGGCGGCTCACGTAATCGGCCAGGCCCACGCTCTGCGCGCCAGTGGTGTCATGCGTGGAGGAAAAGCGCAGCAGGCCGGCGATCTTTTCGCGGTTGGCATAATCTTCGGCCGGGCCTTCCTTCAACGCCTGGCCGAAGTTGCGCCAGAACGTCGCATAGTCGTCCGGCTTGTCCTTGGCCAGTTTCTCCAGCATGTCCAGCGAGCGCTTGGTCAGCGCGGACTTCATCGAATCCACGACCGGGCCGGATTGCAGGATCTCGCGCGACACGTTGAGCGACAGGTCGGACGAATCCACCACGCCCTTGATGAAACGCAGGTACAGCGGCAGGAACTGCTCGGCCTGGTCCATGATGAAGACGCGCTGCACGTACAGCTTCAAGCCCTTGGCCGAATCGCGGTGATACAGGTCGAACGGGGCGCGGCCGGGCACGAACAGCAGCGAGGTGTACTCCAGCTTGCCTTCGACCTTGTTGTGGCTCCACGCCAGCGGGTTGCCGGCATCGTGGGCGACGTGCTTGTAGAACTCCTGGTACTCGGCGTCCTTGATCTCGGACTTGGGTCGCGTCCACAGCGCGCTGGCGCGGTTGACCGCTTCCCATTCGGGCTCGGCCGGCGCGTCGGCTGCTTCGCCGTGGTGTTCCTTGCGCATCTCGATCGGCAGGCCGATATGGTCGGAATACTTCTTGAGGATGCCGCGCAGCGTCCAGCCGTCGGCAAAGCTGTCCTCGCCGTCCTTCAGGTGCAGCACGATGCGGGTGCCGCGCTCGGGCTTGTCGACGCTGGCCACTTCGAACTCGCCCTCGCCACGCGAGGACCAGTGCACGCCCTCGTTGGCCGGCAGGCCGGCGCGACGCGAGTAGACATCGACCTGGTCGGCGACGATGAAGGCGCTGTAGAAGCCCACGCCGAACTGGCCGATCAGGTTGGCGTCCTTCTTCTGGTCGCCGCTCAGATGCTTGAGGAAGTCGGCGGTGCCGGACTTGGCGATCGTGCCCAGATGCGAGACCGCGTCCTCGCGGCTCATGCCGATGCCGTTGTCGTCGATGGTGACGGTGCGCGCGTCCTTGTCGTAATCCACGCGGATGCGCAGCTCGCCGCCGCCTTCCAGCAGCTCCGGCTTCACCAGTGCCTCGAAACGCAGCTTGTCGGCGGCGTCGGCGGCATTGGAGACCAGCTCGCGCAGGAAGATTTCCTTGTTCGAATACAACGAATGGATCATCAGCTGCAGCAGCTGCTTGACCTCGGTCTGGAAGCCAAGCGTCTGCTTGTCGGTTTCAACGGTCATTGGGGTCGTGCTCCATGGTGGCCCAGGCCGCAACGCGGCCGATGGCCTGGGGGATGAGGCCGTGTGGGGATTTTTCAAGGCGAGCGTGCGCCAGATCGCCTGCGTCGATGCCGGTCGGGGGAGGGCGGTTGCGGCAATCGCGGCGGTATCATGGCCGCCCAACCGTCCTGCCCTGAGCCATGTCGCCATCCGTGCCGCCGCTGTCCCGCCTCCGTTCGCCCGCCCTCGGCGCGTGGCGATGAGCCGCCCCGCACGGCCGGCGCCACGCGGCGCGGAAGGGCAGGTGCGCATCGTCGGTGGGCGCTGGCGCAACACCAAATTGTCGGTGCCGGACCTGCCCGGCCTGCGCCCGAGCAGCGACCGCGTCCGCGAGACGGTGTTCAACTGGCTGATGCCGCGCCTGCCCGGCGCGCGCGTGCTGGACCTGTTCGCCGGCTCGGGCGCGCTGGGCCTGGAAGCGGTGTCGCGGGGTGCGGCGCATGCGACGCTGGTCGAGCGCGACCCCGGCCTGGCGCAGCGCTTGCGCCAGCACGTGACCCGGCTGGACGCGGACGACCAGGTGCAGGTGCTGCAGGACGACGCGTTGCGCTGGCTGGAGCGCTCGCCGGTGGCGCAGGCCAGCATCGTGTTCGTCGATCCGCCGTTTGCTGCCGGCCTGTGGCCCAGCGTGCTGGAACGCCTGCCTGCGCACCTGACCGCCGATGCCTGGCTGTATCTGGAAGCCCCGGCCGAGCTGCCGCCGCAGGTGCCGGCCGGCTGGCACCTGCACCGCGAAGGCGCCACCCAGCAGGTGCGCTATGCGCTGTACCGCCGGGCCGCTGCTACACTGAACGGCGATCCGACCCCGGTAGTTTCCGTATGAGCGTGGCCAATAGCCGCACCGCCGTCTATCCCGGTACCTTCGACCCGATCACCAACGGGCATATCGATCTGGTGAACCGCGCCGCGCCGTTGTTCGAGCGCGTGGTGGTCGGCGTGGCCTACAGCCCCTCCAAGGGCCCGGCCCTGCCGCTGGAACGCCGCGTCGAGCTGGCCCAGGAAGCACTGGCCGCGCATGCCAACGTGGAAGTGCGCGGCTTCGACACGCTGCTGGCCCACTTCGTGCGCGACATGGGTGCCGGCGTGCTGCTGCGCGGCCTGCGCGCGGTGTCCGACTTCGAATACGAATTCCAGATGGCCAGCATGAACCGCCATCTGATCCCGGAGGTGGAAACGCTGTTCCTCACCCCGGCCGAGCAGTACAGCTTCATCTCGTCCTCGCTGGTGCGCGAAATCGCGCGGCTGGGCGGGGATGTGTCCGGTTTCGTTCCAGCTTCGGTCGTCGAAGCCCTGCGGCAGGTGCGGCAAGCCCGCGCGCAGGCCTGATTCTCTAGCAGTCACATCACCACATGCTTTTCAAAGGGAGGAGTTTCATGAAACACACCATGCGCGCGCTGGCGCTCGCTTCGATCGCCGCTCTGGCCGTCACCGCCTGCAAGAAGGAAGAGCCGGCACCGACCGCCGCCGCGGCTCCCGCGCCGCTGAAGGCGCCGGCCAAGGACGACAACGCCGGCTGGAAGAAGTACCTGCAGGAAGTGGTCGGCCAGAACCTGGGCGCCACCACCAACAGCCCGTTCCTGTACTACTTGCCGCCGGAGTCCGATGCTGAATTCGCCGGCAGCTACGAGCGTCAGCTGGAAAGCGTCAAGACCGCACTGGCGCGCGGCGTGCAGCCGGGCAACATGCTGGCCTTCGGTTCGTCGGCTTCGACCAAGATGGCCGACCTGATCGACGCCGCGTTCAAGGACGTGCAGCCGGATTCGATGAAGGGCGTGCGCGTGCTGTTCATCGGCGATGCCGCCGAGAATGCCCGCGTGCAGGCCATCGTCCAGCCCAAGGGCGTGGAATACACCTTCGTTGAAGCCAAGTAATGCCGTACCGGGCCGGATGCGCGGGAGGGCGCGTCCGGCCGCCTTGCGCAATCGCGGCATGCCGCTGATTCCGCACCGCATCGGGGCCGGTCCGCTCGGACCGGTTGCCGACCACGTGCGTGGCGGTGTCCATGCCTGGCCCCGGGCCGGGCGCGTTGGCGTCCGGCAGCACGTTGCGTTCCAGCGCCTGGCGTTGTATCGGGCCGCGTCGCATCGCATGGTGGTGCCGCCATGTCGCTGAAGATCAACGAGCTCTGCGTCAACTGCGATGTCTGCGAGCCGGCGTGCCCGAACCAGGCCATCTCGATGGGCGAAACCATCTACGTGATCGACCCGGCACGTTGCACCGAGTGCGTGGGCCATTTCGACGAGGCGCAATGCGTGGTGGTGTGCCCGGTCGAATGCATCGACCCGGATCCGGACATCCCGGAAACCCACGATCAATTGCTCGCCAAGCTCATGCAGCTGCAGCGCGATCACCCCGAACTGTACGAACAGGAGCCTCCCGCCCCGTGAGCATCTTTTCCCGACGTTTTCCTTCGCGCGGCCTGTTGCTGCTGGCCTTCGTACTGGCACCGCCGGCCTGGTCGGCCGATGGCGCCAGGCCGGCGGCGGCCGCGTCCTCGCCGGTGGCGGGGCATCCGCCCGGTGCGGCGATCGCCAGCGGGCACGCACTGGCCACCGACGCCGGCCTGCAGATCCTGCGCGAAGGCGGCAATGCGTTCGATGCGGCAATCGCGGTGTCGTCCACGCTGGCGGTGGTCGAGCCGATCAGCTCGGGCCTGGGCGGCGGCGGCTTCTTCCTGCTGCACGATGCCAAGACCGGCAAGGACGTGATGCTGGATGCGCGCGAGACCGCGCCCGAGTCGGCCAGCGAGGCGCAGTTCCTCGACAAGCAGGGCGCGCTGGACCGCGACCGCTCGGTCAACGGCCCCTGGTCGGCCGGGATTCCCGGGCTGCCTGCAGCGCTGGTGGAGCTGGCCACCCGGCACGGCCGGCTGCCGTTGAAGCAGTCGCTGGCACCGGCGATCCGCATCGCCACCGAAGGTTTTCCGGTGTACGCGCGCATGGCCAAGGGCTATGCCTCGCGGCGCGAAGTGATGGAGCGTTATCCCGGCACGCGCGAGGTCTATCTGCGCGGCGGCAAGCCCATCGCCGAAGGCGACATCTTCAAGCAGCCCGAATTGGCGCACACCTTGAAGCTGCTCGGCGACAAGGGCTTTGACGGCTTCTACAAGGGCGAAACCGCCAGCAAGCTGCTGGCTGGCGTCAAGCAGGCCGGCGGGCAGTGGAAGGCCGCCGAGCTGGCCGGGTACCGGGTCAAGCAGCGCACGCCGATCCAGTTCGATTACCGCGGCTGGAAGATCACCACCGCGCCGCCGCCGTCTTCCGGCGGTATCGCACTCGCCGCCATGCTGCAGATCCTGGAAGGCTGGGAGCTGGACACGCTCGACGATGCGCACCGCACCCATCTGGTGGTGGAAGCGATGCGCCGCGCCTACCGCGACCGCACCTTCTTCCTGGGCGACCCGGACTTTGTCGCGGTGCCGCAGCGCGTGTTGACCAGCAAGGATTACGCGCAAGGCCTGCGCGCCACGATCAACCCGGACAAGGCCACCCCCAGCGACCTGCTGTCGGGCAATCCGACCCCGCTGGAAGACGACGAGACCACGCACTTTTCCATCATCGATGGCGAAGGCAACCGCGTCGGCGCCACCCAGACCGTCAACCTGCTGTACGGCTCGGGGCTGATCCCCAAGGGCACCGGCGTGCTGCTCAACGACGAGATGGACGACTTCGCGCTCAAGCCGGGCACGCCCAATGCCTTCGGCGTGATGGGCTACGCGGCCAACGCCCCCAAGCCGGGCAAGCGCATGCTCAGCTCGATGACGCCGACCTTCATGGAATCGGCCAACAAGGTCGCGGTGATCGGCACCCCGGGTGGCAGCCGCATCATCACCATGGTGCTGCTCGGCATCCTGGGCTACGACGCCGGCCTGGACGCACGCCTTGCCGCGCTATCACCACCAGTGGCTGCCGGACGTGATCGAGGCCGAGAGCAACGCGTTCTCGCCACAGACCGCCAAGGCGCTGCAGGCGATGGGACATGCGCTCAAGCTGCCTGGCGACACCGCCGAGGGCGGCCGCGGTTCCAGCCACGTCTGGGGCAACCTGCAGACGGTGGAGTGGGACAAGCGCAGCAACGTGCTCACCGGCGGTAGCGACCCGCGCAACCCGGTGGGCAAGGCGCAGGTTCAGCTGGCGACACCTGCACGGTGAGTGCCGCATGCCTGCTCCGTGCGTCGGGGCAGGCGTCACACTGCGAACGATGAGAACCGGCGTGCACTGAGGCGCGGGCCTGGCCTGTCGGTTCGGCGCAGGCGGCACAAGTGCCGAACACGCGGCGTGGCGAACCGTGTCCCTGTCTCGGCAACTATGTGCAGCACGCCTGCACCGGCCTGAGTGGGGGCCGGAAGGTCACTTCCTGCCAGCAGCAATACGGTTTGCTGCCGTGTCCTATGTCGGGATTGGACTTGTCGCTGTGCGTCGATTTGGCGACCATCGTGGCATGACCATTTTGCAGACCCTGCTCACCGCCGTGGTGATCGCATCGCCCATCGCCGCCTGCGCGGCCGATACGACCGGCACTGCCGGCACTCCCGGCAGCGCGGCGGCTGCCGGCGCCGCGATCCACGTCAACCAACTCGGTTATCTGCCGGGCTCGGCCAAGCTGGCGGTGGTCGGCTTGCCGCCGTCCGCTGCGGCTGCGGCAGACCGCTTCACGGTCGAGGATGCCAACGGCCGCCGCGTGCTGGAGGGCCGCTTGTCGCCGGTGGCCACCTGGGCACCAGCGGGGCAACAGGCACGCGTGGCCGACTTTTCCGCGCTGCGCGCCCCAGGGACGTATCGGGTGAAGATCGCCGGTTTGCCGGCGTCGGATCCATTCCCGATTGCGGCCGGTGCCTACCAGCCCGTCGTGGATGCCTCGCTCAAGGCGTTCTACTTCAATCGCGCCAGCACCGCGCTGCCGGCGCAGTTCGCCGGGCGCTATGCACGTGCGGCCGGGCATCCGGACACCGATGTGCGCATCCATCCTTCTGCTGCGTCTGCCACGCGCCCGGCCGACAGCGTGATCCGTGCGCCCAAGGGCTGGTACGACGCCGGTGACTACAACAAGTACATCGTCAATTCCGGCATCAGCACCTACACCTTGCTGGCCGCCTACGCGCAGTATCCGGCGCTGTTCAAGGCGCAGCCGCTGACCATCCCCGACGACGCCCCCGGCGTGCCCGGCATCCTGCAGGAGACCTGGTGGAACCTGGAATGGATGCTGGCCATGCAGGACCCGGCCGATGGCGGCGTGTACCACAAGCTCACCGACAAGCAGTTCGATGGGCTGGTGATGCCGGACCAGGCCAGGCAGCAGCGCTACGTGGTGATGAAGGCCACTGCCGCCACGCTGGATTTTGCCGCGGTGATGGCTGGCGCCAGCCGCGTGTATGCGCCGTTCGACACGCAGTATCCGGGCGCGTCGGCACGCATGTTGAAGGCCGCGCGCAGCGCCTGGGCGTGGGCGCAGCAGCATCCGGATGTCATCTACCGCCAGCCCGACGATGTGCGTACCGGCGGCTACGACGACGCGCAGGTGGACGACGAATTCGCCTGGGCCGCGGCCGAGCTGTATGTGAGCACGCGCGAGGATGGCTTCTATGACGCAATGATGGCGCGCAACGTGCCGGCCAGCGTGCCGGGCTGGAGCAACGTCGGCGGCCTGGCCTGGATGTCGCTGGCCGAACATCGCGACCGGCTCACTCCGCATGCCGATCGCGCACGTATCGCCCATGAGATCACCGGTCTGGCACAGCGGCTTGCCGAACAGTGGCAGGCCTCGCCCTGGCGTCTGGCGATGACCGACACCGATTTTGTGTGGGGCAGCAATGCGGTGGTGCTCAACCGCGCAATGATGTTGATGCAGGGCTATCGGCTGACCGGGCAGCGGCCGTATCTGGACGCCGCGCAGTCGCAGCTGGATTACATCCTGGGGCGCAATCCGTTGGGGCTGTCATTCGTCACCGGGGTCGGGCTGCGCAGCCCGCTGCATATCCACCATCGCCCCTCCGAAGCCGACGGCATCGACGCGCCGGTACCGGGATGGCTGGCCGGCGGCCCGCAACCGGGCCAGCAGGACGCCAAGGACTGCAAGGTGGCGTATCCCTCAAAACTGCCGGCCTTGTCGTATCTGGATAACGCCTGCAGCTATGCCAGCAATGAAGTGGCGATCAACTGGAACGCACCGCTGGTGTATGTGAGCGCGGCGATCGAGGCGTCCACGCGCTGAGGCGGCGGGCTCCAGGCGGCAGCGCGATTTCCCTTCTCCCATCGGGAGAAGGTGGCGCGCAGCGCCGGGTGAGGGTGCGGCAGCGGCAGCAACACCGACACACCGTACCCTCACCCCAACCCTTCTCCCGTGGGGAGAGGGGCTTCAATCCGCCGATTACCTCACCAGCGCTGCTCCAGCGTGATCGGCAATCGTCCAGCGCGCATCAGCTTTTTGATTTGGTCGCTTCAGACACTCACTCCACCCGCGTGCCGAAGATCCGGTCGCCGGCATCGCCCAGGCCGGGCAGGATGTAGCCCTTGTCGTTGAGGTGGTCGTCGATCGCGGCGGTGTAGACCTCCACGTCCGGGTGCACGGCTTCCAAGGCTTTCAAGCCTTCCGGTGCGGCCACTAAAAAGATGCCCTTGATCCGCCGCGCGCCGGCGCGCTTGAGCATGTCGATGGTGGCGATCAGCGTGCCGCCGGTGGCCAGCATCGGGTCCAGGATCAGTGCGTCGCGTTCTTCCAGGCGGCCGGTGAGGCGTTCGAAGTAGGGCACCGGCTGCAGGGTTTCTTCGTCGCGCTGCAGGCCGACCACGCTCACACGCGCGGCCGGGATCAGCGCCAGCACGCCGGGCAGCATGCCCAGGCCTGCGCGCAGGATCGGTACCAGGGTGATTTTCGCGCCGGCAATCCGCTGCACGGTCACCGGGCCGGCCCAGCCGGGTTGCACGTGCGATTCGGTGTCCAGATTGGCGGTGGCCTCGTAGGCCAGCAGTGTGCCCAGCTCGGTGACCAGTTCGCGGAAGCCCTTGGTGCTCAAGGCGGCATCGCGCAGCAGGCCGATCTTGTGCTGGACGAGGGGGTGACGGACTTCGACGATTTTCATGGGCAGCGACAGGCGGGAAAGACCCACAGTGTGCCGCAGCCAGCGGCAGCGTCGCCACACATTGGGCGTGATCGTGCTTGCAGATGTCATGTCAGTGAAACGTCGTAGACATAGTGTGCCCACCCATTCTTAACCGATTGGGGAAGCACCCGTGTTGAACAAGACTCCGCTGTGCCTGGCGATCACGCTGACGTTGGCGGCGGCCACGTGGAGCCCGCTTGCGCAGGCGGCCGAGGGTGCGGCAGCGGCAACCGGCGCCTCCGGTGCGGCAGCCATCGACCTGGAGCGGCTGGAAGTGCGCCCGCAGGTGGAATCGCAGGTGCGCGCGGTCGATCTCAAGCGGGGTTCCGATGCGATCCAGGATGCGGTCGCCTCCGATGCGCTGGGCCGGTATCCCGACAAGAATGTTGCAGAATCCTTGCAGCGCCTGCCCGGCGTCAGCGTCACCCGCGACCAGGGCGAAGGGCGCTTCGTGGTCATCCGCGGCCTGGATTCGGCGCTCAACAGCGTCACCATCGACGGCATGACCATGGGCACGCCGGAAGACGGCACGCGCTCGGCGCCGCTGGACGTGATTCCCTCCGATTCGACCGAGCGCCTGAAAGTGGTCAAGTCGCCGACCCCGGACATGCCGGGCGATTCCATCGGCGGTGCGATCCAGGTCGAGTCCACCTCTGCCTTCGATCGCGATGGCCGCACGCTGCGCGGCTCGATCGAAGGCAGCCACCAGTCGTTGTCGGGCAAGACCAGCCCCAAGGGCGCGTTCAACTACAGCGACATCTTCGACGGCACCTTCGGTGTGGCGGTCGGCGTGAACTACCAGGACCGCGAATTCGAATCGGACAACACCGAAGTGGCCTACGACAGCTTCGACGGCGGTGCGGCCGACGATCTGTTCGCCGGTGAAGTGCAGCGCCGCAAGTACTTCATCGAGCGTACCCGCATGGGCGCCAACCTCAACCTGGACTGGCGCCCGGACGCCGACAACCGCTACTACCTGCGTACGCTCTACAGCCGCTTCGACGATGCCGAAACGCGCCAGCGCACCATCTTCGGCCTGGCCGATGGGCAGGTCAGCGCCAATGGCGATGGCACCTACGACGTGGCCGACCTGCCTGCCGATTCCATTTCCAAGCGCGTGCGCTACCGCACCAAGAAGGAAGACACCATGGCCTTGAGCGTGGGCGGTGAAAACCGTCTGAGCGCGGCCACGGTGGATTACAAGCTGGGCTACACCAAGACCACCGAGCGCGTGAACGATGAGATGGAAGCGCGCTTCAACTACGCCGGCGACGATCTGTCGGCCACGGTCGATCAGAACAGCGGCATTCCGCGCCTGGGCTTCTCCGACAACGGCTGGCAGCGCAACGACGACTTCGTGTTCGACCGCTTCGTGCTGGCGCCCAAGCGGGTGGACGACAGCGAGCGCAGCGCGCAGGTCAACGTGCGCTTCGATGGCGAGCATTCCAGCCTGAAGATGGGCGTGCTCGGCCGCTGGCGCGAGCGCGATGTCAACGTGGACGAAAACGAGCTGCGTCGTGGCCCGGCGATCGATCTGAGCGACTGGACCACCGCCGCACCGGAACATCGCGGCGGCACGCTGGGCGAAAGCATCGGCTCGGACGGCATGCGCCGTTACTGGAATACCTCCGGCACTCTGTACAGCGCACGTCCGCAGGACGTGGGCAGCAATCTGCAGGTCTCGCTGCAGGACGACTACAGGGCCACCGAAGACGTGTTTGCGACGTACGCGATGGGCACCTGGGACATCGGTGCGCTGCGCATGATCGCCGGCGTGCGGGTGGAGAACACCCAGTTCGACGCCACCGGCAACCAGGTCGACGTGGCCGAGAACGGCCGCTCCGCCACGGTGACGCCGCGCGAAGCCTCCAGCAGCTACACCAATGTGCTGCCGGGCCTGCATCTGCGCTACGACACCGGCAACGACTGGGTGCTGCGGTTCGCGGCCAACAAGACCTTGTCGCGGCCTGCGTTCGGCGACGTCTCCCCGCGCGTGAGCATCAATCGCGGCGACGAAGAGGTGAGCCTGGGCAATCCCGATCTCAATCCGTATCGCTCAAAGAATCTGGATCTGTCGTTCGAAAAATACATCGGCAGCACCGGCCTGATCTCGCTGGGCGTGTTCAACAAGTCGATCGACGACTACATCGTGCAGACCATCAGCACCAACGATGCCGAGTTCCCCAACCTGCAGGTGACGCGCTCGATCAACGGCGACACCGCAAAGGTGCGCGGCGCCGAATTCAATTGGCAGCAGGCGCTGGACTTCCTGCCCGAGGGCTGGAATGGCCTGCTGGTCGGCGCCAGCGCCACCGTGCTGGACAGCGATTTCAATCCCGGCCTGAGCGATCGCGCCGGCGACGACTTCACCTTGCCGCGCTCGTCCAAGCGCATCTACAGCGGACATCTGGGGTATGAAAAATACGGTTTCAGTGCGCGCGTTGCGGCGGTGTATCGCAGCGAGTACCTGGACACCATCGGCCAAAGCCGCGCGTACGATATCTACGTCGCCCCGCACACCCAGCTGGATTTCAGCATGAACTACCAATTCAACAGCCATGTCAGCCTGTATCTGGAGGCGCAGAACCTGCTGGACGAACCGCTGGAGCTGTACCAGGGCGTGCCCTCGCGCACGCTGCAGAACGAAGAATACGGCCGCACCTATGCGCTCGGCCTGAAGGTGGCACTGTGATCGCAACGCGCACGCGGCTCCACACCACGTTACTCCACACCACACTGCTCGCCACCACGCTGGCGCTGACCGCCTGCGCCAGCGCACCGGCCGACCGCGAAGCCGACGAGGCGCTGCTGAAGGACCCCTTGCTCAGCGAGGCCAAGGTGGCGCACGAAGTGGTGCCGGAAGCCTTCATCACCGCGCTGACCCCGGCCGACAACCTGGATTCGCCGGCCAGCTGGAGTGCGCCCGATGGCAGCCGCTGGTTGATCGCCACCGCCAAGGCCACGCATGCGCTGGTGGTGTTCGATGGCGATAGCGGCAAGCGCCTGCGCGTGGTCGGCGGCAAGGGCAAGGCCCTGGGAAAGCTGGATCGGCCAAACGGAATTTCGGTCGTCGACGATCTGGTGTTCGTGGTCGAGCGCGACAACCGCCGCGTGCAGGTGTTCTCGCTGCCGGATTTCACCTCATTGACCAGCTTCGGCCAGGACGAATTGCGCGAGCCCTATGGCCTGTGGGTGCGCAAGCACGACGGCGGCTACGAGGTGGTGGTCAGCGACAACTACATGTCGCCTGCCAACAAGGATGAGCCGCCGCCGCTGGCCGAACTCGGTCAGCGTTTCCGTCGCTATCAGGTGGACGACGCAGGGCAGGTCTGGCAAGCGCGCCTGACCCAGAGCTTCGGCGATACCACCGAGGCGGGCGCGATACGGATCGCCGAGTCGGTATTCGGCGATGAAGCGCATGCGCGCCTGATGATTGCCGAAGAGGATGTTGCCGTGGGCACGCAGTTGCGCGAATACGGGATGGACGGACGCTACCGCGGGCGCAATGTCGGCAGCGGCCTGTTCAAGGCGCAGGCCGAAGGCATGACGCTGTTTGCATGCAAGGACGGCAGCGGTTACTGGATCGCCACCGATCAGTTCAAGGACCGCAGCGTGTTCCAGGTGTTCGACCGCCAGAGCCTGGCGCATGTCGGCGCCTTCGCCGGCCGGGTGACCGCCAACACCGACGGTGTGTGGCTGGATCAACGTGGCGATGCGCGCTTTCCGGGCGGGGTGTTCTACGCCTTGCACGACGACCAGGCGGTGGCGGCCTTCGACTGGCACGATATCGCGCGCACGCTACGTTTGAAAGAATGCGCGCCATGATCGCCGCACGTGCGATGCTGTCTTGCGCGCTGTTGCTGGTGGCGATGACGGGCACTGGATCGTTCGCTGCCGAGCGCGCGGCCGAACCCAACACCCAGGTGCCGGCCGGCTCCACCCATTATGTTGCCGATGGCTTTCCGGACCGCATCGTCGCCACGCCCGCGCAGGCGGCGGCGACCGGTTTCGCGGTGGCCTGGCGTACCGATACCAGCGTCGACCAGCCGTGGCTGGAACTGGTGGTTGCCGGCGACTCGCCCGATGTGGGCACGCCGCGCCGCATCCGCGCCAGCACCACCACGCTGACCAGCGAAAACGGCAGCTCGCATCACCACCGCGCCGATATCGACGGGCTGACGCCGGACACGCTGTATGCCTACCGCGTGCAGGGCAACCACACCTGGGGGGCGTGGAATCATTTCCGCACAGCCGCCACCGCGGATACGCCGCTGACGCTGCTGTATTTCGGCGACACCCAGAACAAGAACCTCAGCCTCGTCTCGCGGGTGATCCGCCAGGCCTGGCGCTCGGCACCGGATGCGCGGCTGGCGCTGTTCGCCGGCGACCTGGTCAGCGGCAAGGACGGCCAGGACGACAACGAATGGGCCGAGTGGTTCGACGCCGGGCGCTGGCTGCTGGAAGGCACCGCGGTGGCGCCGGCGCCGGGCAATCACGAGTATCACGAAGAGGGCGAGGACACCCCACAGGCCACGCGCACGCTTGGCACGCATTGGCCGGTGACCTTCGCGCTGCCGCGTAACGGGCCGTCGGCCACCGCACGCACGAGCTACTGGTTCGACTATCAGGGTGTGCGCATCGCCGTGCTCGATGGCACCTCCGTTCTGGATCTGGGCACCGGCCCGGCACAGGCGCAGTGGCTGGACAAGGTACTGGCCGACAACCCGCACCCGTGGTCGATCGTGCTGATCCACCAGCCGTTCTTTTCTCCGCGCGCCGATCGCCAGAACGAGAAACTGGTCGAGCAGGTGCTGCCGGTGATACGCCGCCACAAGGTCGATCTGGTGCTGCAGGGCCACGACCACACCTACGGCAGGCGCGGCGATGCGGCAGGGCAGGCCACGCCGGTGTTCGTGGTCTCGGTGGCCGGACCCAAGCAGTACCGGCTCTCGGACATGGCGCGCAAGACCATGCGTCCGGTCGGCGAGGACACCCAGCTCTACCAGGTGCTTCGCATCGACAACCACACCTTGCGTTACGAGTCGCGCACCGCCACCGGGCGTCTCTACGATGCGTTCGAACTGGAGCGCGGCAGCGATGGCGGCAAGCGACTGGTGGAGAAAGAGGCCGGACGCATCGCACCACGCGATTGCCCGCGCAGTGCAACCCTGAAAGGACGCGCCGACAGATGTTGGGAATGATGGGGACGCGGCACAGGCGAGCTGGTCTGGATGAGGCTGCCGTTCCGGATGACGACCCGGTGAGCAAACTTCGGTGCTGCATTGATTTTGCACATCGACGGTAAGCGTAACCATTTAAAATTGTGAATTACGTCACACTAATAATGGGGCTACTGTTAGGGCCGACCGGGTCTCCACCCGGGTAGCCGGCTTCGACGCGGGTGCTTCGGTGGAGGTTCTGCCTCCCCCAGCCCGAGAAGCCCCCATGATTCCCCACGTGTTCCATCTCACTGCGCCGACCAAGCACCTGCTTTGGGAAGAGCGCAAAATCCAGGCCCGTCTGCAGCGGCTGCTGCCGGGCTGGACCTGCCATGTCTGGGACGATGCCGACAACTCGGCGCTGATGCGTCGCGCCTTCCCGGAATTGGCCGACCGCTACGAAGCGATCCGCTTCGGTGTGATGAAGGCAGACATCGCCCGCTGCGCCTACATGCATACCTATGGCGGGTTCTATTTCGACACCGACTACAAGCTGCTGCGCACGCTTGGCGCGGACGTACTGGCACAGCAATGCGTGCTGCCGATCGAAGAGGGCGCGCCCGGCAACGAGCAGTTCAAGATCGGCAATGCGGTGTTCGGCTCGGAGGCAGGACATCCGTTCTGGCGCGCCTTCATCGAGCACATCTTCACCATGCATGCGCCCGAGACGCTGGAAGACCACCGGCAGATTCCGATGATTTCCGGCCCGCGCGGGTTGACGCGTTTCTACAACGCGCACGCCGGCGAGTTTGCCGGCATCGTGTTTCCGGCGCGCGATGCGTTCCATCCCGATCGCACCTGGTTCGGGCTCGGCCACCGTGGCGGCACGGTCGCGGTGGGCTCGCATCTGTGCTGGGCGTCCTGGCGCGGCAAGTCGCCACGCCGGGCAGTGACCAATTACCTGCGTCGCAAGCTGAGCGCCGTGCCGATCTGACCGGGCCAGGCAGCACCCCCGCCGCGCGCAGCGCCGACGGTGCGTGGCGGTTGCCCGGGAGTGGCCGCGCCTATCCTGCAGGCGCGCAGGCACTGCCTGCGTCGCCTTGAAGTCGAGCGGTCTACAACACCATCGCTCTGGCCGCCCGGGGCGCGGGCCGGTGCTCCGCATCGGCGTGTACCGCTCGGTGACCGACGTTCCTGCGCACCGTCCGCTTCCCGCTGGCGACTGCTCGCCATGCGTCTCGGTAGCGCTCAGGCCGCCTCGGCCTGGCTCTGGCGCGGGCCTTCCTTCAGCGCACGCCCGATCAATCCGACCAGCAGATCCAGCTCGTCTTCGTCCATCGCAAAGTGCGGGGTGAAGCGCAGCGAATTCTCGCCGCCGTGGATCACGTTGACGCCGCGGTGGCGCAGCCATTCCTCGGTGGAACCGGCGCCATAGCACTTGAACTGCGGCGCCAGCTCGCAGGAGAACAGCAGCCCGGTGCCCTGCACCTTGGTGATCAGGCCGCCCAGCTCGGACTGCAGTGCCTGCAGCTTGGCGATCGCCTGCGCGCCGCGGGTGCGGATGTTCTCGCGCACCTGCGGGGTGAACAACGCCAGCGTGGCGCAGGCGACATCCAGCGCACGCGGATTGGTGGTCATGGTGTTGCCGTAGGTGCCTTTGCGATACACCTGCGCGGCGTGTTCGGTCACCGCCAGCACCGACAACGGGTACTGCGCGGCGTTGAGCGCCTTGGAGTAGGTCTCCAGGTCCGGCGGGTCGAGCTGTTCGAAGCCGGGGTAATCCACCACCGACAGCACGCCGTGCGCGCGCAGGCCGGCCTGGATCGAATCCACCAGCAGCAGGCTGCCGTGCAGGCGGGTCAGCTCGCGCGCGGCGGCATAGAACGTGGCCGGCAATGCGCGGCCCGGGTCGCCTTCGCCCATCACCGGCTCCAGGAACACCGCCTCGATGAACCAGTGATTGCGCGCGGCCTCGTCGAAGGCGCGCTGCAGCGCCGCCACGTCGTAGGGCGCGATCGCGATCACCGAGTCTTCGTCGCGGTAGCTGGCCAGGTACTTGGTGTAGGTCTTGCGGCTGGAATCGGAATACAGGCCGGGGCGGTCGGTGCGGCCATGGAAGCTGCCCTTGACCACCACGCGCTTGATGCTGGCGCCGGCATGGCGCGCGCCCGGGTCGGTGTGCAGCTTGGCATTGGTATCGACGATGCGCGCGGCCAGGCCGACCGCTTCAGAACCGGAGTTGAGGCACATGAAGCGTGCGAACGGACAGCCGCCGCGGGTATGCCCGATCTCGGCGCGCAGCGCGCGGTCGAGCCGGCGCTGCGCCAGGCTCGGCGTCATCACGTTGGCCATCACCTGCGGACGCGCCATCGCCTCGAGCACCGGCGCGGGGGTGTGGCCGAAGCCGAGCATGCCGTAGCCGCCGGCGTCGTACAGCACCGCGCCCTTGAGCGTGATCACCCAGGGGCCGCGCGCGGCCAGCGCCACGTACGGGGTCACCGCATCGTCGGCGTAGAAGTTGATGAAGCCGTCCTGCACCGCGCCGATCTGTGCGTCTTCGTCCAGGTCCAGCAGGTCGGCGGCCTCGGCGCGCACCAGCGCGTACTCGGCAGCGGCCGCGTCGATGGCGTGTGCGAGATCCGGGTGGCTGGCGGCCAGGCGCGCGATGCTGGCATCGTCCAGGCCATCGGTCAGGCGGCGGCCGGCATGGGCGCGCAACGGGGCGAGCGGGGCGAGGACGGACATGGCGCATCTCCTGCAAGGTGGCGTTCCCTTTCTATTATCGGCAGAAGATCGGCGTTTGGCAGCGTGAATCCGGGCAGGAAGTCGGGTATTTTCGTCGAATCGACGAACCATTTGGGCGAAAAGTGAAAATCACTCCCTCCGACGAACGCCTGCTGTCGCTGCTGCGCGAGGACGCGCGCGCCTCCACCGCGCAGATTGCGCGCCGGCTCGGGCTGTCGCGCACCACCGTGCAGAGCCGGATCGACAAACTCGAGCGCGACGGGGTGATCAGCGGCTACACCGTGCGCACCCACGACGCTTACGAACAGGGCCGCATCCGCGCGCACATCCTGATCACCGTACTGCCCAAGAAGATGCCCGCGGTGGTCAAGGCGCTGCGCGACATCCCGCAGGTGCGCCTGCTGCATTCGGTCAGCGGCGCCTACGACCTGATCGCCCTGGGCGTGGTCGGCGGCGTCAACGAGATGGACGTGCTCACCGACGCCATCGGCGCGATCGACGGCGTGGAGCGCACGACGACGTCGATCATTTTGTCAACGAAGTTCGAGAGGTGAGGGGAGCCGGGATTCGGCATTGGGGATTGGGGATTCGTCAAAGCAGGCCGGCTTGTGTCCTGAACGTTCCGGCCTGCGGATCCTGTTCTTAACTCATCCCGAATCCCGAATCCCCAATCCGCCGCAGTTACACTATCCGGCTCCTCAGCCAACACATCCTGCGGCCTTGAAGAAGTCCGATTTCAACTATTCGCTGCCCGACGAGCTGATCGCCCAGGCGCCATTGGCCGAGCGCGCGGCCAGCCGCTTGCTGGTGGTGCCGCCATCGCCGCAGGCGCTTGTCGACCGGCAGGTGCGCGATCTGCCCGAGCTGCTGCAGCCGGGCGATCTGCTGATCTTCAACGATACCCGGGTGATCCCGGCGCGGCTGTTCGGGCAGAAGGCCAGTGGCGGGCGGGTGGAAATCCTGATCGAGCGCCTGCTGGGCGAGCGGAAAGCGCGCGTGCAGATCGGCGCCAGCAAGTCACCCAAGACCGGCAGCTGGATCGCGCTGGATGCCGGCGGCCAGGCCGAGGTGCTGGGCCGTGACGGCGAGTTCTACCTGCTGCGCTTCGAGATCCCCACGCCGCTGGAGCACTGGCTGCTGGAGGCCGGGCGCCTGCCGCTGCCGCCGTACATCCGCCGCGAGCCGGGGGTGGAAGACCGCGAGCGCTACCAGACCGTGTTCGCGCGCGAAGTGGGCGCAGTGGCCGCGCCCACCGCCGGGCTGCATTTCGACGAGGCGCTGCTGGCACGGCTGCGCGAGCGCGGGGTGGAGTTCGGCCATGTCACCCTGCACGTGGGCGCCGGCACCTTCCAGCCGGTGCGCGTGGACGCGCTGGATCAGCACGTGATGCACACCGAATGGCTCAACGTCGGTGCCGCGCTGGTCGAGCAGGTGCGGCGCACGCGTGCGCGTGGCGGCCGCGTCATCGCGGTGGGAACCACCGTGGTGCGCTCGCTGGAAAGCGCCTGGCGCATCACCGATGCCGCGCCCGAGGGCGAGTTGCTGCCGTTTGCCGGCGAAACCCAGATCTTCATCCTGCCCGGCTACCGCATCCGCAGCGTCGACGCGATGGTCACCAACTTCCATCTGCCCGAAAGCACGTTGCTGATGATGGTCTCGGCCTTCGCCGGCCGCGAGCGCATCTTCGCCGCCTATCAACACGCCATCGAACAGCGCTATCGCTTCTTTTCGTATGGCGATGCGATGTTGCTGTGGAGCAGGGATTGGGGAGTCGGGATTGGGGATTCGTAACAGCACACCGTTTGCCGCCTCCTCGCTTTTGCCAATCCCGAATCCCCAATTCCAAATCCCGGCCCCTCAATGTCCCGACTCCAGTTCCAGCTCCAAGCCACCGACGGCCATGCCCGCCGTGGGCGCCTGACCTTTCCGCGCGGCACCGTCGAGACGCCGGCGTTCATGCCGGTGGGCACCTATGGCTCGGTCAAGGGCATCCTGCCCGAGCAGATCCGCGCGCTGGGGGCGGAGATCATCCTGGGCAATACCTTCCACCTGTATCTGCGTCCGGGTCTGGAGGTGATCGGCGATCACGGCGGGCTGCACGGGTTCGCGCGCTGGGACGGGCCGATCCTCACCGATTCGGGCGGGTTCCAGGTGTTTTCGCTGGCGCATCGCCGCAAGATCACCGAGCAGGGCGTCACCTTCGCCTCGCCGACCGACGGCGCACGGGTGTTCCTGGGCCCGGAAGAGAGCATGCAGATCCAGAAGGTGCTCGATTCGGACATCGTGATGATCTTCGACGAATGCACGCCGTACCCGGCCACCGAGGAGGTGGCGCGGCGCTCGATGGAGCTGAGCCTGCGCTGGGCGCAACGCTCGCGGCAGGCGCATGACGGGCTGGGCAACGACGCGGCGCTGTTCGGCATCGTGCAGGGCGGGGTGCATCCGGACCTGCGCAGCCGCTCGCTGGACGGGCTGCAGGACATCGGGTTCGACGGCTACGCCATCGGCGGGCTGGCGGTGGGCGAGCCGGAGCACGAGCGCAATGCGATGCTGGAACACCTGCATCCGCGCCTGCCGGCCGAGCGCCCGCGCTATCTGATGGGCGTGGGCCGGCCCGAGGACCTGGTCGAAGGCGTGGCGCGTGGCGTGGACATGTTCGACTGCGTGATGCCCACCCGCAACGCGCGCAACGGGCATTACTTCACCTCCTTCGGCACCGTGCGCATCCGCAACGCCAGGTACGAGCGCGACCTGGACACCATCGAGCCGGGCTGCGGCTGCCATGCCTGCAGCAGCGGCTACACGCGTTCGTATCTGCGCCACCTGGACCGCTGCAACGAGATGCTCGCGCCGATGCTGGGCACCCTGCACAACCTCTGGTACTACGAGAAGCTGATGGCCGACCTGCGCGCGGCCATCGCAGCGGGAACCTTTGCGCAGTTCCGGCGGTCCTTCTATGCGGCACGCGGCGCCACCACGCCGCCGTTGCCGGGGGAAACCAGCTGAGACCGGCCGTCCGCGCCCCGCGCGGACGGTTTGGAACCTGCATGGCATAATTCCCGGCTGTTCCGCTCCGGCGGTACCTGAATAGCGAGCGGGCCGCTTGGCGCGCTGGCACCAAAACTAGGACGCACTGAATGAATCTGCTCGATTTCCTGATCCCCGTCGCCCAGGCGCAGGCCACTGGCGGCGCGCCGGCGCCCGGCCCGATGGGAAGCCTGTCCACCTTCGCGCTGCCGATCATCCTGATCGCGGTCATGTATTTCCTGATGATCCGCCCGCAGATGAAGCGCCAGAAGGAGCACAAGTCGCTGCTGGACAAGCTGGCGCGCGGCGATGAAGTCATCACCTCCGGCGGCGTGGCGGGCGTGATCACCGACATCGGCGACAACTTCATCACCGTGGAAGTGGCCGACAACGTGCGCATCCGCGTGCAGAAGAGTGCCGTGGGCCACGTGCTGCCCAAGGGCACGCTGAAGTCTGCCAACTAAGCGGCAGCCAACCTGCTGCGCCCACTGTCAGGTGGGCGCAGTCGGTGCCGCGAACCGGCGCGCATCGCTCCGCTCCGCGCACCGCCGCATCCACCTGACGACCGCTGGCGTCATTGTGTTGGCCGCTGGAAGTCGTTTTCACTGCTAGGCGCGTCGCCGGGATGGTGTCGCGCGGGACTGTCGCAATGCTCGAATTTCCTCGCTGGAAGTATTTCCTGATCCTGCTGGTGCTGGCGGTCAGTGCGTTGTACGCGCTGCCCAACATCTACCAGAAGGACCCGTCCGTGCAGATCACCGCCAGCCGCGGTGCCCAGCTCGACGACGCCTTGCGCAGCCGCATCGACGCCGACCTCAAGGCCGCTGGCATCACGCCGAAGGCCGTCACCCGGGAAGGCGACAGCCTGATGGTGCGCCTGCCCAACCTGCAGGCACAGACCCGCGCCAACGACGTGCTGCGCCAGCAACTGGGCGAGAACTACACGGTGGCGCTGAATCTGGCCTCGACCGTGCCGGACTGGCTGGCCAAGCTGGGCGGCCGGCCGATGGTGTTGGGCCTGGACCTGGTCGGCGGCGTGCATTTCGCCATGCAGGTGGACCAGAAGGCCGCGCTGGAAAAGCGCCTGGACGGCTTTGCCGAAGACATCCGCACCACGCTGCGCGATGGCCGTATCGCCTATCGCTCGGTCGAGCGCCGCGGCGACAACAGCATCCAGGTCAGCCTGAGCGAAGGCGCCAGCGTCGACGCCGCGCGCACCGCGCTGGCCAAGTCGCAGCCGACGCTGACCTACGACGTCAGCGGCCAGAACATCTCGGTGAAGGTGCCCGAGGCCGAACTCAAGCAGATCGCCAGCGGCGCGATCGAGCAGAACCTCACCACCTTGCGCAACCGTGTCAACGCGCTGGGCGTGTCCGAACCGACCATCCAGCGGCAGGGCGAAGACCGCATCGTGGTCGAACTGCCCGGCCTGCAGGACACCGCCGAGGCCAAGCGCCTGATCGGTGCCACCGCCTCGCTGGAATTCCGTGCGGTGGTCGAAGGCAATGCCGAAGACGCCGTGCGCAGCGGCAGCATCCCGCCGGAAGCCAAGGTCTACCGCGTGCGCGATACCGGCGCACCGGTGCTGCTGAACAAGCGCGCGCTGGTGACCGGCGACCAGATGGTCAGTGCCAGCGTCAGCACCGACCAGAACGGCATGCCGGCGGTGGCCGTGACGCTCAACAACGTCGCCGGCCAGCGCATGCTCGATTACACCAGCGCCAACGTCGGCAAGCTGATGTCGGTGGTTTACATCGAGCGCATCCCCACCGTGACCATGGTCGACGGCAAGGAAGTGCGCAGCGTTCGGGTCAAGGAAGAAGCCTTGTCGCCGACCCGCATTGCCGGCGTGTTCGGCAAGAACTTCCAGACCACCGGCCTGGAGAAGACCGAGGCCGAGAACCTGGCCAAGCTGCTGAAATCCGGCTCGCTGGCCGCGCCGATGGATTTCGTCGAGGAATACGTGATCGGCCCGAGCCTGGGCGCGGAGAACGTGGAGCGCGGCGTCACCGCAGTGATCTACTCGTTTCTGTTCACGCTGGTGTTCTTCACCGTCTACTACCGCGTGTTCGGCGCGATCACCTCGGTGGCGCTGCTGTTCAACCTGCTGATCGTGGTGGCGGTGATGTCGCTGTTCGGCGCCACCATGACGCTGCCGGGCTTTGCCGGCCTGGCGCTGTCGGTGGGCCTGTCGGTGGACGCCAATGTGCTGATCAACGAGCGTATCCGCGAGGAGCTGCGGCTGGGCGTGCCGGCCAAATCGGCGATTGCCGCCGGTTACGAAAAGGCCGGCGGCACCATCCTGGACGCCAACCTCACCGGTTTGATCGTGGCGGTGGCCCTGTACGCGTTCGGCACCGGCCCGTTGAAGGGCTTCGCGCTGACCATGATGATCGGTATCTTCGCCTCGATGTTCACCGCGATCACCGTGTCGCGTGCGCTGGCGGTGCTGATCTACGGCCGCCGCAAGAAGCTGAAGACCGTCGCTATTTAATGCGAGTCCCTCGCAAGAGCCCGCACATCCATGTGCGGACTTTTTAGGAAGATCTTTTAATGAAAATTTTTCCGCTTCATCTGATCCCGAACGACACCAGGATCGACTTCATGCGCCTGCGCAAGCCGGTGCTGCTCCTGATGTTGGTGATCGCGGTGGCCTCGGTCGGCGTCATCGTCGGCAAGGGCTTCAACTACGCGCTGGAATTCACCGGCGGCACGCTGGTGCAGACCTCGTTCCAGAAGACCGTGGACGTGGATCAGGTGCGCGAGCAGCTGGCCAGGGCCGGCTTCGAGAACGCCCAGGTGCAGAACGCGCGCGGCGGCAACGAAGTGATGATCCGCCTGCAGGCGCGCGAGCAGCACAACAACCGCGACGATGCCGCCAGCACCGTGGCCGAAGAAGTGCGCAAGGCCGTCAGCACCGCGCAGAACCCCGCCACCGTGCAGCCGGGCGAATTCGTCGGCCCGCAGGTCGGCAAGGATCTGGCCTTGAACGGCGTGTACGCCACGGTGTTCATGCTGGTGGGCTTTCTGATCTACATCGCCTTCCGCTTCGAGTGGAAGTTCGCGGTGGTCGCCAGCCTGACCGCCTTGTTCGACCTGCTGGTCACCGTGGCCTTCGTGTCGCTGACCGGCCGCGAGTTCGACCTGACCGTGCTGGCCGGCCTGTTGTCGGTGATGGGCTTTGCGATCAACGACATCATCGTGGTGTTCGACCGCGTGCGCGAGAACTTCCGCGCGCTGCGCGTGGAACCGCTGGAAGTGCTGAACCGCTCGATCAACCAGACGCTCTCGCGCACGGTGATCACCGCGGTGATGTTCTTCCTGTCGGCGCTGGCGCTGTACATCTACGGCGGCGAGTCGATGGAAGGCCTGGCCGAAACGCACATGATCGGCGCGGTGATCGTGGTGATCTCCTCGGTGATCGTAGCGGTGCCGATGCTGAGCATCGGCCCGTTCGCCGTCACCAAGCAGGATCTGCTGCCCAAGGCCAAGGACGTGGAGGCGCTGGCGCGTCGTCCTTGATCGGTTGGCAAAAGGTGTGACGAAAAAACCGCGCATTGCGCGGTTTTTTCTTTTCTGGCGTTGGACGTTGTGAGCGCACGGTTGCGCACTGTGAGGCCGCTATTCGAGATTTTGAACCTGGCCCATCTGCACCGGATGGCACTTGCCGCTGGCCGGGATGAAGCTCCGTATCCAGCTCAGAGGGGTCTGCTCGGTGCGCAGGCTGTAGTGCAGTATCCGCAGGCGGTCGCGCACCTGATCGAGTAGCCGGAACGGTGGAGGTGCTGTTACGCCACTGTTTTTGGGGGTGTATTTCATACGCCTGCGTCAGTGCTGGATAACACCGCAAACATCCGCATTGTCGGGGCCGCTTGCCATTGTGCAATCCCGTGACCCGGCTAGGATTTCTCTCGTTCACAAAACGCCAGTGATCGAAGATACTCAACGCAATACTGCATTTCGGCGGTCCAATAGTTGTTAGGGGGCAGTGACAGTTATGGATTGGCACCACGTTCTCTTTGCCGCTGAACAAGGTATTCCCGGGCTCATCGGGCTCACCGTTATCCTCCCGGCTTTTGTTCTCTCTTCGACGCCAAACCGTAAGCTCAAGGCGTCAGCCGCAGGCCTTTCTGCTTTCTTTTTCTTTGCGGCCTCATGCCTTGTGGCCGGCATTCCCGGCATTGAATCATCGCAACTCGCTAGGTATTTCCCACTGGCTGGGCTCGTCGTAACGGTCGCCCTAGTTGCCCCTTCGGTCTTGGCCCTTCGGTGGCGCTGGGTCGGCGTGCTGCACTTGCTTACTGTCGCAGCGGCTGCGTACTTGTGGTTCGTCGGCAGCCTGGCAATCAGTCATGACGCCACGTAGGCTGCCCCCTAACAATTCATTCAAGCCGACGCCGCTTCGCGGCACGGCTTAATTCAGTCGTTAGGCGGCTGGCATCTTTTTCGGTGTGGTGGTGTGATTGCTTTGGGCGCACCGGCTGACGGACACTTGGCTGGGGAGTTGGTCGGAGGGATCACTTGGTCGGCATCGCACCGGACGCATTGCGTGACAGAGGCTTGGCTGCTTTGCCAGCAAGGCCGGCCACTTGCCTTGGGCCATCCTGGTCTAACAACTCAATCAAGCCGAACTGGCTTCGCCAGTCGGCTTATCTCGGGCGTTAGGGCGCTCTGGTAGCTTCGATGCAGCCGAATCCAACTGAAAACGAGCCCGGCATCGCACTAGGTGTGTCGCTTATCGCCATTCTGGGCCTCCTCCTTGTCAGCACTTTGCTCGCCGGATTCAAGCCAGGTCCAATGCGCACGGGCCCTAGCACCGTACTGTTGGGACTCTACCTGATGGCGTGGGGCGCCATGTTTCTCGCCAGCTACTTCTACAGCCACAAGACATTCTTCTTACGCGCACTTATCTGGGTCTGCGAACATTGGTCCAGCCCGAAAGGGCGTGTCATGGCTTTTTGCTATGCGGCACTAGCGCTGGGGCTCGGCGGCGTGGCCACATTGTCGGGTCTCGGGCTCATCAATGTCGCGCCCTAACAATTCGTCCAAGCCGACGCCGCTTCGCGGCGCGGCTTAACTCAGGTGTTAGGCCCCAGACATGCATTCTGACGAACTCGATATTCCTCCAGACGCTTTGATGGATCCCGAGGCCTTTGAGCTCATGCGCCTGTGGGCAGCCCACGGCCAACTCCACGTCATCATTAGTAGCGATGTGGACGGTACCGCCGAAGACTTTGGAGAGCTCCTCGCCGATCTCTTCGAGCATGCCTCCCGCATGTATGCACAACGTGACAACGGGTCATTCGCGGAATGTCGAGAAGCCATGCTGCAGGACTTCCTCCGGCGCACCACTGCACCAAAGGCGAGCATTGAAGGCTCGCGCACTGCGGAGCACTGAGTGAGGCCTAACAATTCATTCAAGCCGAACCCGCTTCGCGGGTCGGCTTAACTCAGGCGTTAGGCCCCATGATCATTTCCTTTCGAAGTCCAACATTCTTTGCCTCGGAGGATGAGGATCGGTTTTTTGGTTGGCTGTACTCGCTACCCGAATACAAAGACGTTCGCGGCAGGCTAAGTACTTTAGATTTGGAGCTAACCTATCCGGTGAGTGCTGGCTCCGTCCGGCAACTGTTGGTGGTCTTTCATCGTTGGTGCATTGACCCAACCCCATTGCTTCCTCTGCGGTCGCCTGAGACAGATATGTTCGTCCTTTGGGATACTTCCCTGCGAGAGGCCTCAGTCGGGGGCTAACAATTCATTCAAGCCGAAGCCGCTTCGCAACTCGGCTTAATCAGGCGTTACGGCTCAATGATCGATTCGCGCCCACTGTCACAATTGGCGGAGGCAGCCTGGGCTCTCCTAGCCGGTCAAATCACGAACGATGAATTTGAGCGGCGCGTGCCTCACTCAAGCGATCCGGCAGTCCGCGAGATCTATGCCAAAGGCTTTTGGCCTCAATACAGCGATCTAAAGGAGCATCGCTTGATCGGGCAGGACAAGTTGCTGGATGAGGAGCGCGAGTTTGCCGTACGCTGCATCCTGTTCTTAAAATCTGACCTTCCCTGTTGCTGGCCTACCCACTCGCAGCCGGAGGCATTCGGACGTTTCCTTGCCAACCTCCTAACGCTCGGCGCTTCAGGCCGGGGCGCGCGCAAACGCTTAAAGGCCATGGGGGATACAAGTGCTTGGCCCTTCCGCACTCACTCGGAGTACCTCGCCGTCATGGGTTGGCCTCCTTACCTCTTCGGGTTGGGCCCTAACAATTCATTCAAGCCGAAGCTGCTTCGCGGCTCGGCTTAATTCAGGCGCTAGGCATTGGTGGGTCATTACAGCTTCGACATCCGCTGTCGCGTGCTCTTACGTGTCCAGTGACTGGCCTGAGCGCGACCGGGTGGACCGATAAAGCCTCATCACGTGCGGTCGCGCGTCTACGCAGGTCATCTAACTCCGTAGGCTACCGGCAAATGCCTAGGCCAACCGAGTCGGCGCAATGCGTTGCACTGCAGTCAGATGCAACGCACCCGCCACTCACTTCAGGCGCTGGTGCCCGCCAATGATGCGCGCAACGCGCGCAGCTTCTCTACGGGTCACAAATTCCAGTCGATCCGCATGCCCGCAATCAGCGCGTTCTTCAGATCGTTGGTGCGGGTGGGTTCGTTGAACTGGTCGGGGTTGATTACGTAATGCAGATTCGGCGCGATGCGCAGGCGCTTGGTGACCTGGATGCCGTAGCTGAGCTCCATCATGATCTGGTTGTCGGCCGGGGTGCCGGTGCCGCCTGCGGAGGCGCGGGCCAGGCGCAGGTTTTCGATGGCTTCGTCGCTGTACTTCTGCTGGGTGATCACAAACGCAATGTTGTCCTGCGGGCGGCTGGCGAAGGTGCCTTTCTGCACCAGGCCCAGTTGCACGAAGTGGTCCTCGATCGCCTGGCCGCCGGTGCTCTTGAGGATGGCGCCGAACACGGTCAGGCCGCGGGCGCCGGACGGATCCGGGTTGGTGACCTGCTGTTCGAAGCGGGCGAACATGCCCGAGCGGCCCTGCTTGTTCTCGTAGCCCAGGCCGCTGAGCACGGCCGGGTTGCCGTTGCGGTCGCGCAGCGGGTCGGTGTAGTCGGAGTTGTCCTGCCAGCCGCCGAGTTCGTACATCGCGGCCATGCTGCCGTCGCCGCCCTTGTTCTTGTAGCCGACCGCGTAAGGCACCACCACGCCGGTGGTGTCGTCGGTGCTCCACTTCAGGCCGTGCTGGCCGTCCTGGGCCTGCACCGGGTTCACCTCGTAGGCGCCCACATGCACGTAGACCTTGGGCGTGACCCAGGCGGTGGCATGCGCGGCCCAGCTGGACACCGGCCAGTACGTGAAGTTGCTGGTGCGGAACACGAAGGTGGGATTGCCGCAGGCCGAGTTGCCCTGGAAGTACTGGCACAGGTCCGAGCCGAGGAAGTGGATGTTGGCCACGCTGCGGCCGGCTTCCAGTTCCAGGCGGTCGTTGAAGAGTTTTTGCAGCAGGGTGAAGTTGGCCAGGCGCGTGCCCTGGCCGCCGTAGATCTCCTGCACCGAGGTGCTGTTGCCGATGCTGCTGTTGGCCAGGTTGGTGCCGTGGCGGTTGGTGACGTACAGCTTGACCGTGGCGCCGCCCCAGCCGAACAGGCGGTCCATGTCGACGTCGGTGCCGACCATCAGCTGGCCGGCATAGGCGTCGCCGTTCTTGCGGCCGCCATCGATCATCGACGCCGCTTCGCCGGTGTAACCCAGCTTGAGCTTGAAGGCATCGGCGGCATCCTGCGCGTGGGCGAGCGGGGTCAGCGCCAGTGCCAGCGACAGGCACAGCAGGCGGGGACGGGCATGGCGGGGGGCGAGGGCGGTCATGGCAGGACTCCGAACGAAGGAAGGCGTGGCCGAGGTGGCGAACGCGACAGCTAGGGGATGGGCAAGCCGCTGGCCGCGCACGAAGGTGCGCAGCGCAGCGGTGAAACCAGTCAGGGGTGGAGTGGGGCGGCGATCAGGCGTGGCGCATGCGCGGGCGCCACGCGGCAATGGCGAGGTGGCCGACCGTCAGGCGACCACGTCGGCCACCGGCTTCTTGAGCAGGCGCAGCGCCACCGCGGTGACCACCACGCCGACCACCAGGGCCAGCACGTAATTGAGCAGGTGGGTCACCGCGTTGGGGATCAGCAGCACGAAGATGCCGCCATGCGGTGCCTTCAACTCGGCACCGGCGGTCATCGAGATCGCGCCGGCCACGGCCGAGCCGATCACCAGCGCCGGGATGGTGCGCAGCGGGTCGCGCGCGGCATACGGGATGGCGCCTTCGGTGACGAAGGCCAGCCCGAGCACGCCGGCGGCCGTGGCCGAGCCGCGCTCTTCGACGGTGAAGCGGTTGCGGAACACCCAGGTGGCCAGCGCGATGCCCAGCGGAGGGGTCATGCCGGCCACCATGGCGGCGGCCATCGGGGTATAGACCTGGCTGGCGATCAGGCCGGTCGAAAAAGCGTAGGCGGCCTTGTTGACCGGCCCGCCCATGTCGAAGGCCATCATGCCGCCGAGCAACAGGCCCAGCAGCAGCGCGCTGCTGCCCTGCATGCCGCGCAGCCAGGCGGTGAGCCAGGCCAGCAGGTCGGCGACCGGTTGGCCGAACACATACATCATCGCCAGGCCGACCAGCAGCGTGCCCAGCACCGGCAGGATCAGCACCGGCTTGAGCCCTTCCAGGTTGCGCGGCAGGCGGATGTAGCGGTTGAGCGCGGCCACGCCATAGCCCGCGATGAAGCCCGCAATAATGCCGCCAAGGAAGCCGGCATTGAGGTTGGCCGCGACCAGGCCGCCGATCATGCCCGGCGCGATGCCGGGGCGGTCGGCGATGGAGTAGGCGATATAGCCGGCCAGCGCGGGCACCATCAGGGTGAAGCCGGCCTTGGCGCCGATCTGGAACAGCGACCAGGCCAGCGTGCCCTGGTGCGCATCGTCGCCGGCATAGATGCCGCCGAGCGCGAATGCCAAGGCGATCAGCAGGCCGCCGGCGGTGACGAAGGGCAGCATGAACGACACGCCGGTCATCAGGTGCTTGTAGGCGCCGGTGCGGCCGTTGCCGGTGTTTTCGGCCTTGGCGGCGCCTGCGACCGGCGCCGCGCCGCCGTGCACGCCGGCTTCGGCCAGCGCTTTCTGGATCAAGGCCGGGCCATCGTTGATCGCCGGCTTGGTGCCGCTCTTGAACAGGCGCTTGCCGCCGAAGCGGGCCAGGTCGACCTCGCGATCGGCGGCGATCAGCACCAGGTCGGCAGCGCGGATTTCCTCGTCGGTCAGGGCGTCCTGCGCGCCCACCGAGCCCTGGGTTTCCACGCGGATCTGGTAGCCGAGCTTCTTGGCCGCCTGCTGCAGGCCTTCGGCGGCCATGAAGGTGTGCGCGATGCCGGTGGGGCAGGAGGTGATCGCGACGATGCGCTTGCTGCCGGCGCCTGCGCTGGCTGCGGCAGCCGACGCGTTTGCAGCTGCCGGTGCGGCGAGCTGGTGCACTGCGGCGGTCGGGTCGTCGAGTACCGCGCCCAGGCTCAGGCGCAGCAGCTGCGCATCGCCGAAGCGGGCGGTGTCGGCATCGGCGTCGCCGATCACCAGCACCTGGCTGGCGCCGCTGGCCAGGTCGCCCGGCAGTGCGCCGAGCACACCCTGGTCGCTGCGGATCTCGATCGTCACGCTGCGCCCGGCGGCGGTGGCCGCGCGGCGCAGCGCTTCGGCCGCCAGGACGGCTTCGGTGCTGCGGTCGCCAGCGGCGATGACCACGATGGAAGAGGACATGCAAATCTCCTGCGTTGTTCGGTCGCCGGCGAGCGCCGGCGGGATACGTGGTGTCTTGCGCAAGACCCGGGCGCGTTGCGGTGGTGCTCCCACCGGGCGCGCCGCCGGCCTTGCTAGGAGAGCTGGTCGATGACGACCTCGCCGGTGAGCTTGCGTACCTGCTGCGGGTTCAGCCGGCGCGCATCGCCGCTTTCCAGCCGGCTGACCGAGAACGCCGTCGCCAGACGGGCGCACTGTTCCAGGTCGGTGGAGTCGTCGAGCAGCGCGGCGGCCAGGCCGGCCACCATCGCGTCACCGGCGCCCACGCTGCTGCCCTGCGCCAGGCGCGGCGGACGCGCGATCAGGCGCTGGTCGCGCTGCACGAACAGGGCGCCCTCGGTGCCCATCGAAATGACCACCAGCTGGATGCCGCGGGCGATCAGTTCATGCGCGGCGGCGCTGAGGGCGGCGCGGTCGGTTAGCGGGCGGCCGGTCCAGGCTTCCAGTTCGTGCCGGTTCGGCTTGACTGCGTAGGGCAGCGCCTGGCGTGCGGCGCCGAGTGCGGCCACCAGCGGCGCGCCACTGGTGTCCAGCAGCACGCGCGCACCGGCGGCGCTGACCTGCGCCTGCAGCTGCGCCCAGCTGTCGTCCGGCAGGCCGGCCGGCAGGCTGCCCGACAGCACCACCGGCAGGCCGGGCCGCAGCAGCGGGGCGAGGTGGTCGGCCACGCCCTGCAGGTGCGGCTGGTCCAGGCGCAGGCCGGGCAGGTTGATGTCGGTGGTGTCGTTGCTGCGCGCCTCGACCAGCTTGAGGTTGGTACGGGTCTCGCCGGCCACGCGCTGGCAGTGATCGGTGATGCCGCGCTCGCGGAACAGCGCCTCGAACACGCCGGCATTGCCGACCCCGAGCACGCCGAGTGCGGCGACCTGGCTGCCCCAGTCGGCCAGGCACGCGGCCACGTTGATGCCCTTGCCGCCGGCATCGTTGCGCACGCTGCTGGCGCGATGCACCGCGCCCGGCTGCAGGCTGTCCAGCTGGATGGTCTGGTCGATCGCCGGATTCAGCGTCACCGTGATGGCGTGCAGGTTCATGCCTGGCCCTCGCGCTGCGCTTCCAGGGCGCGCACCTGCTCTGCGGTTTCGCAGTTCAGCGCCTGCTCGGCCAGCTGCTGCAGCTTACTCAGCGCGGTGCCGCGCAGGCGGGCCTTGACCGCCGGGATGTCGTTGGGCGTCATCGACAGTTCCTGCACGCCCAGGCCGGCCAGCAGGCTGGCGCCGAACGGATCGCCGGCCAGGCCGCCGCACACGCCGACCCAACGGTCGTGCTTGCGCGCACCCTCGATGGTGCTGCGGATCATGCGCAGCACCGCCGGATGCAGGCTGTCGGCTTCGGCGGCCAGTTCCGGGTTCTGGCGGTCGATCGCCAGCACGTACTGGGTCAAATCATTGGTGCCGATCGAGAAGAAGTCCGCATGCCGCGCCAGCACGTCGGCCTGCGCGGCGGCGGCGGGCACTTCGATCATGATGCCGATCGGCACTTCGGGCGCGTCGAGTTCGGCGCGGATGCGCGCGCAGATGGCGCGCAAGGCGATCAGCTCCGGCACCGAGGTGATCATCGGGAACATGATCGACAGCCGCGCACCGTCCTTGGCGGCGCGGTACAGCGCACGCAGTTGCGGCTCCAGCAGGTCCGGGCGACGCAGCAGCAGGCGCGCGCCGCGCACGCCCAGGAACGGGTTTTCTTCGTGGGGCAGTTCCAGGTGCGCCACCTGCTTGTCGCCGCCGATGTCCAGCGCGCGCACGATCAGCGGGCGGCCGTCCAGCGCCTGCGCCATCGCCAGGTAAGTTTGGTACTGCTCGTCTTCGCTGGGCGTGCTGCCGCTTTCCAGGAACAGGAATTCGGTACGCATCAGGCCCACGCCTTCGGCACCCTGGGTTAGCGCCATGGCCACCTGGTCGGGCAGGTTGACGTTGGCGCCGATGTCGATGTGATGACCGTCGGTGGTCTCGGCGGGCAGGGCGCGCTGGGCGGCTTCGCGCTCGCGGATGGCCTGCTGCTCGGAGATGTGGGTGCGCGCGGCATCCAGATCCTGCTCGGACGGGTTGAGGTAGAGCCGGCCGCTGCTGCCGTCGATGATGGCGGTGACGCCGTCTTCGATATCCAGCAACTGGCCGCCGGCCGCGACCAGCGCCGGCAGGCCCAGCGTGCGCGACAGGATCGCGGTATGCGAGGTCGGCCCGCCTTGCGCGGTGGCCAGGCCGAGCACGCGTGCGGTGTCCAGATTGGCGGTGTCCGACGGCGACAGATCGCCGGCGAGCAGGATGCAAGGCTGCTCCGGCAGGTCGGTCAGGCCGGCGCCGGCGGCGGCCGGGTCGAGCTGGGCCAGCACGCGGCGGCCGACATCGCGCAGGTCGGCCGCGCGGCCGGCCAGCACCGGGTTGCCCAGCGCGGCCAGGCCCGAGGCGATCTGTTCCACCGCCTGATGCCACGACCACGCCACGCCGTGGCCTTCGACCATCAGCTGGCAGGTGCGGGTGATCAGGTCGGTGTCGTTGAGCAGCTCGGCCTGGGCCTTGAAGATTGCCGCGTCCGAAGCACCGAGCCGGCGTTGGGTGTCGTCCTGGATCGCCGCCAGCTGCTGGCGGGTGCGGGTCAGCGCGTCGTGCAGCAGCGCGCCGCCATCGCCCAGGCCGACCGGTTGATCGGCCACTTCGGTCTGCGCCGCACGCAGCCGGTGCACGATGCCGATCGCCACGCCCGGGCTGGCGCCGATGCCGACGATGGCCGGCTGCGCCTGCGGCGGCGTCCAGCCGACCACGGGGGCGGCGCGGCGTTGCGCGGCGCGTTCGGCATCGGCCTTTTCCTGCGCGGTCAGGCTGTCCATCACCGCGCGCAGGCGCTTGAGCAGCGCGGCGGCATCGGGGCCTTCGGCCGAGACGGTGATGCTGTCGCCGGCATGCAGGCCCAGCTGCAGCAGGCCGACCAGGCTCTTGGCATCGGCGGCCTGGTCGCCGGCGCGCACCTGGGCGCGCGCCGAGAAACCGCGTGCGGTCTCGGCCCAGCGGGTGGCCGGGCGCGCGTGCAGGCCGCTGGGGTAGGCGATGGTCCAGTCAAATTTTTCGGCCAGGTCGGTGGCCGGTGCGGCGCTGGTGTCGGGCGCACGGTCGCCGGTCAGGGCGGCCACGATCACGCCGGGGTCGTCGGTGGTGAACAGTGCTTCCAGCTGGGCCGGGTCCTGGATCAGGCGGGTCAGCCGGCGCAGCAAGGTGATGTGGGTATCGGACTGGGCGGCGATGCCGACCACCAGCCGGGTGGTCTGGCCCGGGTTCCACTCCACGCCCTCGGGCAACTGCAGCACCGCGATGCCGTCGCGGCGCACCAGGTGGCGGTCTTCGCCGACGCCGTGCGGGATCGCCAGGCCATGGCCCAGGAAGGTGTTCGCCAGGCCTTCGCGGCGCCGCATGCTGGCGTCGTAGCCCGGCGCCACGCAGCCGGCGGCGACCAGCAACTGGGCAGCCTGGGCGATGGCGTCGTCCTTGTCGCGGGCATGCGCACGCAGACGCACGAGTTCAGGGGTGACGGGGGCGGCTGGCGACGGAGAGGACAAGACGGACTCCGGGGTAGGAACGGGCTGGGCAGTATAGTGGGAACGTTCCCACGTTCCAGGTCAATGTGCGCTGCACAAAAACGGTGTAGTGCTTTCGGGTTAGCATCGGATCAGGCACCGCACCTGGCTGCAGGTGCGCAAATGGAGCGGGAACGGTCCCAGTGAGTATCAGCATCAACGACGTGGCCCGCGTGGCCGGGGTTTCCAAATCGACGGTCTCGCGCGCGCTGGGCACTGGCCCGGTCAGCGAGGAAGTACGGGCCAAGGTCGAGGCGGCGGTGCGCCAGACCGGCTACCGGCCCAATCTGATGGCGCGGCGCCTGCGCTCCCAGCAGTCCGGCATCCTGGGGGTGATCGTTGCCGACATCCGCAACCCGTACTTCACCGCGCTGATCCGCGCGGTGGAGGAGGTGGCCTACCGTGCGGGCATGCGCGTGACCCTGTGCAACACCGACGAAGACCCCGAGCGCGAGGCGCTGTACCTGCAATTGATGCAGGAAGAACGCATCACCGGGCTGATCTTCGCGCCGACCCGCAGCACGGTCGGGCGCATGCACGAGCTGGCGCTGGACTACCCGACCGTGCTGGTGGACCGCGCCGGCCCCGGCAGCCGCTACGACAGCGTGGTGCTGGACAACGCCGCGGCCATGGGCGAGCTGGTCGCGCATCTGCAGGCGCAGGGGTATCGGCGCATCGGCGGGTTGTTCGGCACCAGTACCACCGCGACCGAGCGCCGTAACGGCTATCTGGCCGCGATGCGCGCGCCCGGGCTGACGCCGGCCTACCGCGAAGTGGCGCCCACCGCCGAAGCGGCGATTGCCGAAGTCGGCCAATGGCTGGCCGGTGCAGACCGGCCCGAGGCCATTGTCACCAGTAACAGCCTGCTGTTGATGGGCGCGCTCAAGGCCGCCCGCACCGCGGGTCTGCGCCTGCCCGACGACCTGGCCCTGGCCGGCTTCGACAACGAGCGCTGGACCGACCTGGTCGAGCCCGGCATTACCGTGGTCGAGCAGCCGGTCGAGGACATGGGTCGCGCAGCGATGTCGCTGCTGCTCGAACGCCTGGGCAACCCGCAGCTGCCGATCCGCCGCATGGTGATGACCGGCCGCTGCGTGGTGCGCGGCTCCACCGGCCCCCGCACCCCACCGTAGGAGCGCACCCGGGCGCGACGGGCGTTACCGGTCATGCACGTCGCGCCCGGGTGCGCTCCTACGAGCTATCACGGTTGCGCAACCCAAAAAAAAGCCCCGGCAGTGCCGGGGCTTTTCGTTCTACGCCATGTCCCAGATCAACGATCCGGACGATGGCTTCCGGCGTCGCCCTGTGCCGCGAGGTAGTCCTTGGACTGTTCGTCCAGCTTGTCGCCCAGCATGCGGCGCACCACCACGAAGAACAGCGGGATGAAGATCACGCCGAGCACGGTGGCGAACACCATGCCGCCGATCACGCCGGTACCGATGGAGTGACGCGAGTTGGCGCCGGCACCGGTGGAGATGGCTAGCGGCAGCACGCCCAGGATGAAGGCGAACGAGGTCATCAGGATCGGGCGGAAGCGCAGGTGTGCCGCTTCCAGCGTCGCCTCGCGCAGCGTCTTGCCTGCCGCACGCTGTTCCACCGCGAACTCCACGATCAGGATCGCGTTCTTCGCCGCCAGGCCGATCACCGTGATCATGCCGATCTTGAAGTACAGATCGTTCGGCAGCCCACGCAGCATCGAGAAGGTGATCGCACCCAGCACACCGATCGGCACCACCATCAGCACCGCCACCGGAATCGACCAGCTCTCGTAGAGGGCGGCCAGGCACAGGAACACCACCACCACCGACAACGCCAGCAACAGCGTGGCCGCATTACCGGCGATGATTTCCTGGTACGACATGCCGCTCCAGTCGAAGCCGAAGCCCGGCGGCAGATCGTTGTTGACGATCTCTTCCATCGCGGTCATCGCCTGGCCGGAGCTGCCACCCGGCGCCGGATTGCCGACGATGTTCACCGCCGAATAGCCGTTGTAGCGGTTCAACGCCGGCGAGGCGAAGGTCCAATCGGCCTTGACCACATTGCTCAGCGGAATCATTCCCGGCTGCCCATCGGCACCGACTGCTGTCGCACTGGGGCTGAAGAAGCTGCGCAGCGACTCGGGGCCGGTGCGGAACTGGTCGTCGGCACGGATGTTGACGCGCTTGATGCGGCCTTCGGAGAAGTAGTCGTTGATGTACACAGGCGCCAGCATCAGCTGGATCGAGCTGTAGATATCGCTGACGTCCAGGCCCATCGACTGCGCCTGCACACGGTCCACGGACAGCTGCAGCTGTGGTGCGTCTTCCAGGCCATTCGGGCGCACGCCCACCATGGTGTCCTGCCTTTCCGCCGCCTTGCCCAGCACGATGTTGCGCGCCTGGGTCAGGGCTTGCTGGCCGGCGCCGGAGCGGTCCTGCAGCCACATGTCGAAGCCGCCGAACTGGCCAAGGCCCTGCACGGTGGGCAGGTTGACCACGAAGATCTGCGCGCCCTTGATGCCGTAGAAGGCACCGTTGAGCTGCTGGATCAACTGTTCGGCGGTGACGTCGCGCTCTTCCCACGGCTTGAGCCGGATGAAGCCCATGCCGACGTTTTCGCCCGAGCCCAGGAAGCTGAAGCCGGCGATCTGCAGCATGCCTTCCACGGCCGGCTGCTTCTCCAGCACCGCACGCATCTGCGCGAACGCCTCGTTGGTGCGGATCTTGGTCGCGCCCGGCGGCAGCTGCACGATGGCCACCGCAAAGCCCTGGTCTTCTTCCGGCAGGAAGCTGCCCGGCATGCGGGTGAACAGGAAGCCGCACAGCACCACCAGCACCACGAACACGATCATCCACGGCGGCGAGCGCTTGAGGGTGTGGCCGACCACGCCGACATAGCGATGCGCCAGCTTGTCGTAGTACTTGTCGAAGGTGCGGTAGATCCAGTTCTTCTTGGTCGAGTGGGTGGACTTGAGGAACGCGCCGCACAGCGCCGGGGTGAAGCTCAACGCCAGGAACGCGGAGAACCCCATCGACATGGCGATGGTCAGCGCGAACTGCTTGTAGATCGCGCCCGAGGCGCCGGGTTGCAGCGAGGAGGGGATGAACACCGCCGCCAGCACCACGGTGATGGCCACCACCGCGCCGGTGATCTGGGTCATCGCCTTCTGCGTGGCCGCCTTCGGCTCCAGGTGCTCCTCGCTCATGATGCGTTCGACGTTCTCGATCACCACGATCGCGTCGTCGACCACGATGCCGATCGCCAGCACCATCGCAAACAGCGTCAGCTGGTTGATGGTGAAGCCGATCATGTACATGCCGAAGAACGTGCCCAGCAGCGCGACCGGAATCACCAGCGTGGGAATCACGGTGGCGCGGAAGTTCTGCAGGAACAGCAGCATCACCAGGAACACCAGCACGATGGCTTCCACCAGCGTGTGGATCACTTCCTCGATGGAGATGCGCACGAAGGTGGTCGATTCGTACGGCGCAAACCAGGTCACGCCCTGCGGGAAGGTCGGCTGCAGCTCGTCGAGCTTGGCACCGACCGCTTCGGACACGTTCAGGGCGTTGGCGCCCGGCAGCAGCTGGATACCGAAGGCACCGGTGGGCTTGCCGTTGTACTGGGTGTCGAAGCCGTAGTTGCTCGGCCCCACGGTGACCCGCGCGACATCCTTCAAGCGCACCGTGGCACCGTTGTTGTCGGTGCGCAGGATGATGTTCTCGAACTGTTCCGGCGAGCTGAAGCGGCCCTCGGCCGACACGGTGGCGGTGAAGCTGATGCCTTCCGGAGTCGGGTCGGCGCCCACCGAACCGGCAGCGAACTGCACGTTCTGGTTACGCACCGCGGTCAGCACCTGGGTTGCCGACAGGTTGTAGCCCTGCAGCTTCTCCGGGTTCAGCCAGATGTTCATCGCGTACTCGGCGCCGAACTGGTTGGTGCTGCCCACGCCGGGCACGCGCGAGATCTGCTCGAGCACGCGCGAGCCGACGATGTCGTTGAGCGCGTCGCGGTTGATCGACGGGTTGTCCGAGCGCAATGCGGCCACCATCAGGAAGCCGGCGTTGGCCTTGGCCACCACCACACCCTGCTGGGTGACTTCCGAAGGCAGACGCGGCGTGGCCAGCGACACCTTGTTCTGCACCTGCACCTGGGCGATATCCGCGTCGGTGCCGGTTTCGAAGGTCAGCGTGATGGTCACGCGGCCGTTGGCGGCCGAGGACGAGTTGAAGTACAGCAGGTGATCGATACCGGTGAGCTGCTGCTCGATGACCTGGGTCACCGCTTTTTCGGCGGTGTCGGCGCTGGCGCCGGGGAAGTTGGCGGTGACGGTGACCTGCGGCGGGGCGATCGTGGGGTACGACTCGATACCCAGATTCAAGATCGAGATCACGCCCGCAAGCGAGATCAGGATCGCCACCACCCAGGCAAAGACAGGGTGTTCGATAAAAAACTTAGGCATGTCCGGGTTCCGTTACTGCTGCTTGGACTGGGAGTCGGCCGGCTGCGCCGCAGCGTCTGGCTTGGACTGTTCCTGCGCGGCCGGTGCCGCCGCGTCGGCCTTGTCGGCTGCCGGTGCGGCCTGTGCGTCGCCACCCTGGGCGGCGGCGGGAGCCGCGCCCGGTGCACCCGGCTGGCCGCCCTGCGCCGGCTTGTTTGGATCCCACGGCACGCCCTTGGCGGGCTGGCCTTCCTTGGCCTTCTGCACGCCATCGACGATCACCTGATCGCCCGGGGTCACGCCACCGGTGACGATCCACTGACCTTTCTGCTGGCCATCGACGGTGAGATTCTTGCGCACCACCTTGCCATCCTTGCCCAGCACCAGCGCGTAGGCGCCGGTGGCATCGCGCTGCACGGCCTGCTGCGGCATCAGGTAGGCGTTGTTGCGCTGGCCCAGGCTGGCCTTGAAGGTCACGAACGCGCCCGGCAGCAGTGCCTGTTCCGGGTTGGGCAGGGTCGCGCGCAGCGACACCGCACCGGTGCTCGGGTCCACCGTCACCGCCGACACGTCCAGCGTACCCGGGTGCGGGTACTGCGTGCCGTTGCCCAGTTCCACGTTGATGGTGGACTTGCCATCGCCGCTGAGCTGCACGTTGCCGCTGCTCTGGGCCTGGCGCAGGGCGGCGAGCTCTTCGCTGCTCATCGCAAAGTTCACATACAGCGGGTCGATCTGGTCGACCGTGGTCAGCAGGGTGGCCTCACCCGAGCCGACCAGCGCACCTTCGGTCACGCGCTGGATGCCGGCGCGGCCGGTGATCGGCGAGGTGACGCTGGCAAAGCCGAGCTGGATGCGGGCGGACTCGACCTGGCCGCGTGCCTGCTGCACGTTGGCGCGGGAGGAGCGCTCGGTGGCTTCGGCGTTGTCGATGTCGGCCCGCGACACGTACTGCTGCGGGGCCAGGCTGCGCGCGCGCTTGGCGGCGACCTGGGCATTGGCGTAGGTCGCCTCGGCGGCGGCCAGCTGGCCCTGTGCCTGCAGCAGCGTGGCCTTCAGCGGTGCCGGGTCGATCTCGAACAGCGGCTGGCCTTCCTTGACGTCGGTGCCCTCGGTGTACAGGCGCTTGAGCACCACGCCGTCCACGCGTGCGCGCACGTCGGCCGAGCGGAATGCCGACAGGCGGCCGACCAGGTCGCGTTCCAGCGGCAGCGTCTGCGGCTTCATTTCCAGCACCGACACTTCCGGCGGCGGCGGCGCCTGCTGTTGTTCGGGCTTGCTGCAGGCAGCCAGCGCCAGGGTGATGGCACAGGCCAGGCCGAATGTGCGGAGCGGGGCGATCATCAGGAGGAACTCCGTTAGGGTCTTGAAGTGAGAAAGGAAAGCGGGGACAGCGAAGGCGTGGCAGCGACCGCGGCAAAGGCGCGCAGGAACGTGTCGACAGCGAACTGCGCCCACTGCTGCCTGGCGGGGAGGCCGGCGCGGTGGGGTACCTGAAAGCGTTGCCGGTCGAAATCCAGACCGACGATCATGCTCAACAGCAGTTCGGCCATACAGTGCGGATCGTCATGGCGCAGCTGGCCGGCCTGCATTGCCTGTTCGAAGCGCTGCGCCAGGCGCTGCTGCATGCCGACGACCCCGTCCTGGAAGATCTGCTGCGACTGGTCGGGAAACCGGTGCGATTCGGCCTCCACCAATCGGCAGGTCTGTAGCACATCGGGCCGGTTCAGGCGGTCAAGATGGGCCAGCGCAAAGGCCAGCAGATCCTCGCGCAACTCGCCGGAGGCGGTGCCCAGCGGCACCGTGGCCAGATGTACGTGGTCCTGAAGGACATCGCGCAGCAGGTTTTCTTTACAACCGTAGTAACTATAGAGCGTCTGCTTGGAACAACCGGCACGCTCGGCCACGGCATCCATGCTCAGCCGCATGCCACGCTCGGCAAGCAGCGTATGCACAGCCGCATGGATGCGGCGATCGCAATCCGAGCGCCGGGAAGCAGGGTGGGAACGGGGGGTCATGGCGGTAGACTATACCGTCCAGTTTAGTTTTTAAACAGGCTTGACGGTCGCAATTCTGTCTGTACAGCGCCTTGTGCGCCAAGCGTCGGGCCCAACTTTGCCGGTTGTGGCGGTCCGGCAGGCCGATGCGCGGCCGCCAATCGGCCGCCGCCCGAGGAATTACAGTCGGGTAGCGCTTGGATGCCGCGTCCGGGGCCGGTGCCGGCCCCGGGAATTTGCGCTATGCAGCAAGGCGCCTTCATCCGGCGCCGGTACAATTCAGGTTTTCCACCGAGCATCCCAGCGCTCTCATGACAGCCAAGAAAGCTGCTTCGAAATCGTCCACGACGTCGGTCACACCGGTCGCCGAACATGCCGTCCCCGTGCTTGCCACCGCGCCGCAGGCGGTCACCCTGGAGCCGGTCTTTGCCGCGTTGCGCAAGCGCTACCCGGCTGCCCGCCAGTCCGAGGTGCAGCTGTTTGCAGCCGACTTCTACCGGCGCATGGAAGAGGACGAGTTCCCCAACCACCCACCCGAGCAGTGGGCGGCCCTGGCGGCCGACATGCTGGAATTTGCGCGCACGCGCAAGGCCGGCACGGTCAATGTGCGGGTGTTCAACCCGACCCTGAAGAGCCACGGCTACGAGTCGCCGCACACGCTGCTGCAGATCGTCAACGACGACATGCCGTTCCTGGTGGACTCGGTGAGCATGACGCTGTCGGACCTGGGCATCGGCGTGCACGTGCTCGGCCACCCGGTGCTGCGCATCGCGCGCGACAAGGCCGGCAAGCTGACCGCGGTGGGCGAGGGCAAGAGCGAATCGCTGATGGTGCTGGAGATCGACCGCCAGCCTGCCGACGACATGCCCAAGGTGGAAGCGGCCGTGCGCAAGGTGCTGGCCGAAGTGCGCGCGATCGTGCACGACTGGGCGTCGATGCGCGAAAAGATGGTGATGCTGGCCGATGACCTGGCCACCCGCCGCCTGCCGATGGACGACATCAGCCGCCACGAGGCGCAGGAATTCCTGCGCTGGGCGGCCGCCGACCACTTCACCTTCTTCGGCTACCGCGAGTACCGCGTGGAGAAGCAGGACGGCCAGGACGTGCTGGCGCCGGTGGAAGAAACCGGCCTGGGCCTGATGCGCGGCCGCGACACCTCGCCGGCGCGCCCGGTGACCACGCTGGCGGCGCATGGCCTGAACACCTCGGCCAAGCTCAAGGACGCGCTGATCCTGACCAAGACCAATGCGCGCTCGCGCGTGCATCGGGTCGGCTACATGGATTACATCGGCATCCTGGAATTCGATGCCAAGGGCCGCATCGTCGGCGAGCAGCGCTTCCTGGGCCTGTTCACCTCCAGCGCCTACAACCGCCGCCCGTGGGAAATTCCACTGGTGCGGCAGCGCCACGAATATGTGATGAGCAAGTCCGGGCTGACCCCGAGCAGCCACAGCGGCAAGGCACTGCGGCACATTCTGGAGACATTGCCGCGCGAGGAGCTGTTCCAGTCCAACGAGGAAGAGCTGTACCGCACCGCGATCGGCATCCTCGGCCTGCAGGAGCGTGTGCGCAGCCGCATGTTCCTGCGCCGTGACAAGTACAGCCGTTTCATCTCCGCGCTGGTGTACATCCCGCGCGAGCGCTTCAACACCGATGTGCGGCTGCGCATCGAAGCCTTGCTCAAGGAGGCGCTGCACGGCGAATACATCGATTCCAGCGTGGTGCTGGGCGAATCGCCGTTGGCGCAGTTGCACCTGATCGTGCGGCCCAAGAGTGGCGAGGCGCTGGAATTCAACACCACCGAGCTCGAATCGCGGCTGGCGCATCTGCTGCGCAACTGGCGCGATGCCCTGCGCGAGGCGCTGGTGGCGCGGCATGGCGAGGTCAATGGCCTGCGCATGGCGGCCAACTTCGGGCGTGCGTTGCCGGCCGGCTATATCGAAGACTCGTCGATCGAATCGGCGGTGTCCGACGTCGAGCATCTGGCGGCACTGGAAGGCCCGGATGACCTGCATCTGAGCCTGCAGGAGATCCGTCGCGACGACGGCGTGCGGCTGGACGCCGGCGAAGGCCTGCGCCTGAAGCTGTATCGCCAGCTCGACGACATCCCGTTGTCCGATGCGATGCCGATGATGGAGAACCTGGGCCTGCGTGTGATCTCCGAGCGGCCGTACCGGCTGCAGGTCGGCGAGACGCCGGTCTACATCCAGGATTTCGAGGTCGAATCGACCTCCGGCAGGATCAATGCGGCCAACGCCGACGCCGGTTTCGGCGAAGCCTTCGAGCGGATCTGGAGCGGCGATGCCGAGAACGACGGCTTCAACCGCCTGATCCTGGCGGCCGGCCTGCACTGGCGCCAGGTCGCGCTGCTGCGCGGCTATTGCAAGTATCTGCTGCAGACCGCGGTGCCGTTCTCGCAGGCCTACGTCGAGGCGACGTTCACCCGCTATCCGCTGCTGGCGCGCCTGCTGGTGGAACTGTTCGAGGCGCGCTTCGATCCGGCCACCGGCAGCGAGACCAAGGCGCAGATCGTTGCCGGGCAGGAACGCCTGCGCGAGGAACTGTCGGTATTGGCCGGTGGCGACGAGGCCACACTCAAGGCGCTGGAGCCGGTGCTGCAGGCGCGCGGCAGCGACCGCGATGCGCAGCAGGAGGCTGCGCGCGCCACGCTGCTGAAGCTGATGGACCGCGTTTCCAGCCTGGACGAGGACCGCATCCTGCGCAGCTTCATCGGCGTGATCGACGCGACGCTGCGCACCAACTACTACCAGACCGACAAGAGCGGCAAGCACGGGCACTGCATCAGCTTCAAGCTGGATTCTTCGATCGTGCCGGACCTGCCCAAGCCGCGTCCGTACCGCGAGATCTTCGTCTACAGCCCACGGGTGGAAGGCGTGCACCTGCGCTTTGGCGCGGTGGCGCGTGGCGGCCTGCGCTGGTCGGACCGGCGCGAGGATTTCCGCACCGAGGTGCTGGGCCTGGTCAAGGCGCAGATGGTCAAGAACACCGTCATCGTGCCAGTCGGCGCCAAGGGCGGTTTCTACGTCAAGCGCTCGCCGGTGGGCGGCGACCGTGATGCGATCCAGGCCGAAGGCATCGCCTGCTACAAGCTGTTCATCCAGAGCCTGCTCGACATCACCGACAACATCGTCGGCGGCAAGATCGTGCCGCCGCCGCAGGTGGTACGCCATGACCTGGACGACCCGTACCTGGTGGTCGCGGCCGACAAGGGCACCGCCACGTTCTCCGACATCGCCAACGGGCTGGCGCTGGACCACGGCTTCTGGCTGGGCGATGCATTCGCTTCCGGCGGGTCGGTCGGTTACGACCACAAGGGCATGGGCATCACCGCGCGTGGTGCGTGGGAGTCGGTCAAGCGCCACTTCCGCGCGATGGGGCGCGATTGCCAGAGCCAGGATTTCAGCGTGGTCGGCATCGGCGACATGTCCGGCGACGTGTTCGGCAACGGCATGCTGCTCTCAAGGCATATCCGGCTGCTGGCCGCGTTCGATCACCGGCATATCTTCCTGGACCCCAATCCGGATGCCGCCGCTTCGTTCGCCGAGCGCGAGCGCCTGTTCAAGCTGCCGCGTTCCAGCTGGGCCGACTACGAGGCCAAGCTGATCAGCGCCGGTGGCGGCATCTATCCGCGCACGCTCAAATCCATCGACATCAGCGCGCCGGTACGCGAGGTGCTGGGCTTGGAATCCAGCGTCAAGCAGCTCTCGCCCAACGAGCTGATGAACGCCATCCTCAAGGCGCCGGTGGACCTGTTCTGGAATGGCGGCATCGGCACCTACGTCAAGGCGTCCAGCGAGTCGCACGCCGATGTGGGCGACCGCGCCAACAACGGCCTGCGCGTCAATGGCGGCGAATTGCGCTGCAAGGTGGTGGGCGAGGGCGGTAACCTCGGCCTGACCCAGCTCGGTCGCATCGAGGCCGCGCAGGCCGGGGTGCTGCTCAATACCGACTTCATCGACAACTCGGCCGGCGTGGACACCTCCGACCACGAGGTGAACATCAAGATCCTGCTCAACGACATGGTGCAGGCCAAGAAGCTCACCTACGACGCGCGCAACACATTGCTCGCGTCGATGACCGACGAAGTGGCCGACCTGGTCTTGTGGGACAACTACCGCCAGAACCAGGCGATCAGCCTGATGGAGCGGATGAGCGTCAAGCGCCTGGGCTCCAAGCAGCACTTCATCCGCACGCTGGAACTGCAGGGCCTGCTCGATCGCCAGATCGAGTTCCTGCCCTCCGATGCCGAACTGTCCGCACGCAAGGCGCGCGGGCAGGGCCTCTCGCGCCCGGAGCTGTCGGTGCTGTTGTCGTATTCCAAGCTGGTGGCGTTCCAGCAGCTGCTGGAATCGGATATCCCCGAAGACCCGTATCTGTCCAAGGAACTGCAGCGCTACTTCCCGCAGCCGCTGCAGAAGAAGTACGCCGATGCGATGGAGCGTCACCGCCTCAAGCGCGAGATCATCGCCACCGCGGTGACCAACACCACCATCAACCGCATGGGCGCCACCTTCCTGATGCGCATGCAGGAAGACACCGGCCGCAGCATCGCCGAGGTCGCCAAGGCCTATACCATCAGCCGCGAGACGCTGGATGCACGCGCGCTGTGGACGCAGATCGACGCGCTGGACGGCAAGGTGCCCGAGTCGGTGCAGATCGATGCACTGGAAGTGATCTGGCGCCTGCAACGCTCGTTCGTGCGTTGGCTGCTGCTGCGTCCGGGCCAGATGCCGGGCATCACCGCGGCGGTGGAGCGTTACCACGGCCCGTTCAATGACATCCGGATCGCTTCCGGCGTGCTGTCGGATGCGCAGCGCCCGCAGTACGAAGCCAGCGTGCAGGAATGGCAGGACAAGGGCCTGCCGCCGCAACTGGCGCAACAGCTGTGCGAGTTGCGTTACCTGGAACCGGCCTTCGACATCATCGAAACCGCGCGCACCCGCAAGCTCAAGCCGGTGGACGTGTCCAAGGTGCATTTCCGCCTGGGCGAAGCGCTGCGCCTGCCGTGGTTGTTCGAGCAGATCGACGCGCTGGAGGTCAACGGCCGCTGGCATGCAGTGGCACGTGGTGTGCTGCGCGATGAACTGGCCGCGCATCAGCGTGCACTGGTGGCGCAGGTGCTGACCATGCCCGGCAGCAGTGCCGAGGACAAGGTGGCCAACTGGCTGGCGCGCGACGATTCCAGCCTGCGCTTCACCCTGGCGATGCTGGCTGATGTGGCCGAGCAGAAGACGCTGGACTACCCGACCGTGTCGGTGGCGGTGCAGCGGTTGGGCCAGTTGGCGGCGCACGGGATGTAATAGTGTGCAGCGAGGTGATGGCGGAGCAGGTGCTTCGTCATCACCTAGGCTGAGCTGACGCAGTTATGGAGTTGTCTGCCCATGCACAAGGCGGCCCAAGGGTCGCCTTGTTTACGTGCGGAATTGCTCCGTACGATCGCGAGCCCGATGCGTCGTCCGGGTGTCGGCCAATCGCGTGGTCCACATCCGGTCAGCTACGACACGCGCGCTGCCTTTCTGTGAGCATGTCTGCATTCCAGAGGCATGTCAGACAACGCACGCGAGTAGGTGAACAATCCCAGGCTTCTTGACACTCTCGAATAGTCCGATGAGTATCGCTTAGCTGCAGTAGATCCTGCAGACGGGTGTGGAAGCCCGAAATCCAAGGCGCACGAGCGCCGGTCAACGATGGCGGTGCTCTCCACTATCCAAGGAGATCCTCATGCCGCGTACCAATCCTGCCCACTCGGCCACTACTGCAACCGCCTCGCAGCCGACCGCCCATACCGTGGCCGATCATGGTGATGCGCGTGAGGACGTGTTCTTCCGTCGCCTGTCCGAGTCACGTGGTGCGGAAGCCACCAACGGCCTGCATTGGTCCGATCTGCCGATGCAATTTGGCCTGGCTCTCAAATGCGCGCATATCGATCACTGCTTGCTCGGGCTGCAGGGCGTGTTGGAGATGCTGCACGCCGGTGAGGCGGCCCGCGAGGCGGGTCAACCTGGCCTGGGTGACGAGCTCACCGATCGCCTGCTCTACGCGTCGCGTGCGCTGGCTGCGTCGGGAAAAGATTCGCTGCATGCGTTGCAGGAACGTCTTGCAGCTGCATCGTAAGGTGCAGTGCGAACGTCGGTCATCGAACGGCGTCGGACTTCCTGCATCCTGGCTGCGAGCAGCGTTGTTGGCGGGAGACCCGGATGCGCTGGACCGAATTGCGCTCAAGGTTTAGCGATTGAGTGATACAGCGCAGGTGGCGCTCATCAATGGCGACCTGCGCACGAATACCGCGATAGTGTGGTCATCAGTGACTCAATGGCATTCGCCGTCTGGGCGACCTTTCGCATGCGTGGGTCTGCACCGATTGCCGTGACCAGTTCACTGCCTTATCTGATCTTGACGACCACCTTGCCCTTGGCGCGGCCCTGGGCCAGATATTCCAGCGCTTGCTTTGCCTGGTCGAACCCAAAGACCTTGTCGATGACCGGGCGGATGCGTTCGGCTTCGAGCAGTTCGCCGATCTTCGCCAGTTGCGCGCCATCGGGACGCACGAACAGGAAGCCGTAGGCGACGTTGTGCTTGTTCGCCAGGCGGATGATTTTGCGGCTCATCATGGCAAAGACGAATTGCAGCACGACATTCAACCGGCGTGCGCGGGCAAAGGCCGCGTCCAGCGGCCCCACCAGCGACACGATCCTGCCGCCGGGCTTGAGGATGGCGAGCGATTTTTCGATCGTATCGCCCCGCATCGTGCCCAGCGCGATGTCGTAGCCGCGCAGCACGGTCTCGAAGTCCTGTTGCCTGTAGTCGACCACCTCGTCTGCGCCAAGGCTGTTCACCAGCGCGACATTGCCGGTGCTGGTGGTGGTGCCGACAGTGGCGCCAAACTGTTTCGCCAACTGGATCGCGATGGTGCCGATGCCGCCGGAACCGGCGGGAATGAACACCTTCTGGCCGGGCTGCAGGCCGGCACGTTCCTTCAGGGCCTGCCAGGACGTGAGTGCGACCATCGGCAGCGATGCCGCCTGCACGAACTCCAGGTTGGCCGGCTTCAACGTTGCGGCGCTTTCCGGTACCGCGACATACTCGGCGATGGTGCCGCGGCCAAGATCGAACACGCTGGCGAAAATCGCATCGCCCGGCTTGAAGCGGGTGACGCGGCTGCCGACCTCGATGACGATGCCGGCCACGTCGCTGCCCAGCGTGGCGGGCAGCTCGAACGTCATCACGGGCTTGAAGATGCCGGTGGGAATCATGTTGTCGATGGGGTTCACGCCCGCGGCATGCACCTCGACCAGCAGTTCGTCGGGCTGCAGCGTCGGGCGGGCCAGCTCGCTGAAGCCGATGCCGGGAGCCTTGCCGTAGCGTTTGAAGGTGAGTGCTTTCATCTGGTTCCAGTCCGATGCCGTGGTTGTAGGGATGTGTGGCCGGGTACGACGCGGGCCGCGGCTGCTTTCACCCCTGCGCTGGCAGAGCAATGCCTGCCGCCTGATCGCCACATGCGCCCATGTGAATCCATCGAACCCGTGCACGCGTGCGGCTGCGTGCCGTCTCCATGCAGGTCCGCAGCGCTCACCGTGGCGAGCGCTGCGGGGCAGCAGCGTCGTTCGGCCGGTCAGGCTGCCGACTGATAACGTTCGGCGGCGTTTGCCTGCCGGATGTCGGACAGCAAGCCCTGGCGCGCGCCATCCAGTGCGTCCCAACGTTCGGCCACGTGCAACGGCGGAATGGTGACCAGCTCGCGACGATCGAAGCCAACCAGCGCGGCGTCGACCAGTTCGCCTACGTCCATCAGGTCGCTGAGCGTGTTGACGTCGATACCGGCGCGTCCCCAGATCTCGGTGCGCGTGCCGGCCGGCAGCACGGCCTGCACATACACGCCCTTGGCGCCCAGCTCCAGGTGCAGCCCCTGCGACAGGAACAGCACGAAGGCCTTGGTGGCGCCATAGACGCTCATGCCGAATTCCGGAGCGAAACCCACCACCGAGCCGAGGTTGACGATCGCGCCGCTGCCGGACTGTGCAAAGCGCGGCGCAACGGCGGCGGACAGGCGCGTCAACGCGGTGACATTGAGCGCGATCAGGCGGTCGACCGCCGCAGCGTCCTGCTGCAGGATGCCGCCGGACTGCGCCATGCCGGCGTTGTTGATCAGGATGCCGATCTTCGCATCCTCGCGCAGGCGGGTTTCCACCGCGGCCAGATCGGCGGCCTGGGTCAGGTCGGCCTGCAGCACATCGACGCTGACGCCATGTGCATCGCGCAGACGCGCAGCCAGCGCATCCAGGCGGGCCTTGTCGCGTGCGACCAGTACCAGGTCATGGCCGCGTTGCGCGAAGCGCTCGGCGTAGACGGCGCCGATGCCGGTGGAGGCGCCGGTGATGAGGACAGCGGGAAGCGTGGACATGCAGGATTCCTTGATGAGAGTGGATGAAGGACGCCAGGCGAGACAGCCTCAGCCGGCGAGGGACGGGTAGTCGATATAGCCTTCGGCGCCACCGCCGTAGAGGGTGGCCGGATTCAACGGCGCCAGTGCTGCGCCGGTTCGCAGGCGCTGGACCAGGTCGGGGTTGCTGATGAACGGGCGGCCGAAGGCCACCAGGTCGACGTTGCCTGCGCGCACCTGGGCGTTGGCCAGGTCCAGGTCGTAGCCGTTGTTGGCCAGGTAGGTGCGGGTGAACTTGCTGCGCAGCGCGGCATAGTCGAACGGGGCCGCATCGCGCGGGCCGCCGGTCGCACCTTCGACCACATGCAGGTACACGATGCCCAGCGCGTCGAGTTGCTCGGCGATGTAGTCGTATTGCGGCTGCGGATCGCTGCCGGAAATGCCGCTTGCCGGCGACACCGGCGAGATGCGCACGCCGGTGCGATCGGCGCCGATCTGCTCGCTCACTGCGGCGACCACCTCCAGCAACAGGCGCGCGCGGTTTTCGATCGAGCCGCCATAGGCATCGGTGCGCTGGTTGGCGCCGTCCTTGATGAACTGCTCCAGCAGATAGCCATTGGCGCCGTGGATTTCGACGCCGTCGAAGCCGGCGGCAATCGCATTGGCCGCGGCCTGGCGGAAGTCGTCGACGATGCCCGGCAGTTCGTGCAGCTCCAGCGCGCGTGGTTCGGAGACATCGGCAAAGCCGTTGTTGACGAACACCTTGGTCGCCGCGCGGATCGCCGACGGCGCAACCGGTGCCGCGCCGCCCGGTTGCAGGTCGACATGCGACACCCGGCCGACGTGCCATAGCTGCACGAAGATGCGCCCGCCGTTGGCATGCACGGCGTCGGTGACCGCGCGCCAGGCGGCAATCTGCCCGGGCGTGTACAGGCCGGGGGTGTCCTGGTAGCCCTGGGCCTGGGGCGACACCTGGGTGGCCTCGGTAATCAGCAGGCCGGCCGAGGCGCGCTGGGCGTAATAGGTGGCTGCCAGTGCGCTCGGCACCAGGCCGGCGCCCGCACGGTTACGGGTCAGCGGCGCCATCACGATGCGGTTGGCCAGGGTCAGCGTGCCCAGTGCATAGGGTTCGAACAGCGAAGGGTGGGTCATTGACGGGGCTCGGACAGCAGGAAGTGGCAAAGATTACGATCAAAATCTAAGATGTCAACACTTTGATGTCGGTCAACATCAATGTACGCTCTCGCTTTCCCAGGCGCGCATCACCACGGAGTGTCCCAACGATGAAAGTGACCAAGGCACAGGCACAGGCGAACCGGGCGCACGTCGTCGAGACGGCCTCGGTACTGTTTCGCGAGCGCGGTTACGAAGGGATCGGCATCGCCGATCTGATGGCTGCTGCAGGTTTCACCCACGGTGGCTTCTACAAGCAGTTCCGCTCCAAGGCGGACCTGATGGCCGAATCGGCGGCCTGCGGCCTGGCCAACACCGCCGCGCAGACCGAGCAGGTGGACAAGGCGGATTTCGTGATGTCGTATCTGTCGCGCGAACATCGCGACAGCCCTGCCACCGGCTGCACGATGGCTGCGCTGGGTGCCGATGCCGCGCGCCAGCCGGAGGAAGTGCGCGATGCGTTTGCTGCCGGGGTCGAGAACCTGTTGGCAACGCTCGACCGCAGCGGGGCTGCGCCCGGCACTGCGCAGGCTGCGGCCGAGCGCGCCGGCAACCTGGGCATGATGGCGCATGCCATCGGCGCCATCGTGCTGTCGCGGGCGTGCCCGAACGCCTCGCCACTGGCCGACGAAATCATTGCGGTGTGTCGCGACCAGATCCTGTCGTCGCTGCAGCCTTCCAATTGACCGGGGTGGGCTTTCCACCGGCGTTTTGCTGCTGACGCGTGCCGATTCCAGGTCACGCTCGCGCAGGTCCGCCGGCTGCGCGGTGGTGGTGTCAGCCGCTCGACGCCCGGTGCCCGCTCATTTCCTGCCCGGCGTCCTTGTCGAAACGCAGGTGCCACCAGGTGGCGCTGAGCGAGATCAGGCTCACCACGCAGAACGCCAGCGAGAAATCGCGTTGCGCCGGTTGGGTGTGATCGCCGGCCAGCATCGCCAGCTTGAGGATCATCGCGCCGGCGCAGACGCCGACCGAGAGCATCAGTTGCTGCAAGGTGGTGTACAGGCTGCTGGCGCGGCTCATGCGCGATGCGGGCACATTTTCGTAGGCGATGGTGTTGTAGGCGGCGAACTGGAACGACATGAAGGCGCCGCAGCACAGCAGCAGGCCAAACATCAGCGCCGGCGGCCAGTCGGGCCGGAACAACGCACACACCATGTAGCCCAGGCTGGCGAGCACGCCGTTGCCGATCAGGCTGTTGCGATAGCCGAAGCGGCGCAGCAACTGCGGGGTGATGCTGCGCATCAGCAGTGCGCCGAGTGCGGTGGCCAGGATCAGGCGGCCGCTGTGCGCGGCGCTCATGCCGAAGCCGATCTGGAACAGCAGCGGCAGCAGGAATGGATGCGCGCCCTGGGTGATGCGCATCAGCGCACCGCCGATCACCGATAGGCGGAACGAGTCGATCCGCAGCAGGCTCAGGTCCAGCAGCGGAGCGGGGTGGTGGCGGGCATGCCACAGATACCCCAGCGCTGCGCTGGCGCCGATGGCCAGCAGCCAGCTCGCGGTGCCGATGCCGTCCTGCTGGCTGACCATTTCCAGGCCGAACAACAGACAACCCAACGCGGTGCCGCACAGCACGAAACCGCGCAGATCGAAGCGGGCCGGGGCCGACTCGGTGGGGATTTCCGGAATGAAACGGCGCACCAGCAGGAAACCGGCCACGCCGATCGGCACGTTGATGTAGAAGATCCAGCGCCAATCCAGGTACGAGACGAACAATCCGCCCAGCGGCGGGCCGAGCATCGGGCCGATGAAGGCCGGCACCAGCGTCCAGGCCATGGCCGACACCAGATGGCGACGTTCGACAGTGCGCAGCAGGATCAGCCGGCCGAGCGGGGCCATCATCGCGCCGCCGGCGCCCTGCAGCACGCGCGCGGCGACCATGGTGGGCAGGCTGTCGGCCAGCGAACACAGGATCGAGCCGCCGACGAACACCCAGATCGACGCGCCGAACACGCGGCGCAGGCCGAAGCGGTCGGCGATCGCGCCGCTGGCCGGGATCAGTACCGCCAGCGCCAGCAGGTAGCTGGTCATGGCGATGCTCATTGCCGGCGCGGCAACGCCGAAATCGCGTGCCAGGGTCGGCAACGCGGTTGCCAGCACGGTGGCATCCATCTGCTCCATGAAGATGGCGCAGGCCAGGATCAGCGAGATGATGCGGTAATCGGGATAACGCGGCGGCGTGACGCCGGCCTCGGACACGCTGGAGGACATCGGACTCTCGGTTGCGGGGCCGCAGCGGTGGCGCGCAGATGGCGATCGGGCCGGCCCGCGTCGCACGGTGTTGTGCGGCGCAACATGGGTATTGTCCGCCGCTGCGCAGCGGGGTTCAAGCGTGCAGGGGTAACAGTGCGTGTGTCTGGAGATGGGTGCGCCGGGGCTGTTTTGGGATGCTGGGGGAGCTGCGCTGGCGTCCGGATCGCCGTCAGCGTTGTTCCGGACGGCGCGGGTGGCTGATTGGTGTGGCGAGTCGGTCGCCAGCAGGCTGGGCGTCCCCCTCATCCGGCGCTACGCGCCACCTTCTCCCGGGGGGAGAAGGAAGCACCGGCGCGCATCTTTCTCCCGACTGGCCCCTTTCTTCCGACCGGAGAAGGGAAGCATTGGCACCCATCCTTCTCCCGACCGGCACCTTTCTCCCGGCCGGAGAAGGGATGCATTGGCGCTTGTCTTTCTCCCCGACCGGAGAAGAACAGCTCCCTGTTGGTGCGAGATGCCGGGAGCGGCCGCAGCGCGCATTGTGTGGATCAACGCTGTGCGGCCGGATCGTCCCAGGCGTCCATGATCTGCAGGATCTGCGGCAATGCCTCGCGAAAATGCTGCACCAGGCGCGGCTCCAGTTGCTTGCCGGCCATGCTGTCGAGCTTGCGCATGGCGTCGTCCACCGTCCATGGCGCCTTGTAGGCGCGCCGTCCGCACAGCGCATCGAACACATCGGCCACCGCCACGATGCGCGCCGATTCGGGAATGGCATCGCCGACCAGGCCCGTGGGATAGCCGCTGCCGTCCCAGCATTCGTGGTGATGCAGCGCGATCTCCGCAGCCAGCTGAAACACCGGCCCGCGACCGTGCCGCAGCAGGGCGTGGCCGACCTGCGGATGCTGGCGCACCACCGAGCGTTCGTGTTCGTCCAGCGTATCGGACGGGTGCAGCAGGCCGCCGGGTGCCGCAATCTTGCCGGCGTCGTGCAGGGGCGCGGCATCCTGCAGCAACTGCGCCCGTTGCGCCGGCCAGCCGATCTTTTCGGCCAGCACCCGCGCATAGGCGGCCATGCGCCAGATATGTGCGCCGGTGTCGGCATCCTGGCCCTGCCCGGCGGTGCCGAGCAGATGGATCGCATCGCGGTACTGCTGGGCCAGCCGCGCGTTTTCGGCCAGCTTCAACTGGGTGGCGATGCGGACCTTGAGCAGGGCGGGCGAGTAGGGCTTGCTGACGTAGTCGGCCGCGCCCGCTTCCAGGCCTGTGCGCTCGTCGTGCTCGCTGTTGCGCGAGGTCACGAACAGGATCGGGATGGCCGCGCTGGCCGGTTGCTGCTTGAGCGTGCGCGCCACCGCATAGCCGTCCATGTCCGGCAGCTCGACATCCAGCAGGATCAACGACGGCGTGTGGCGAAGCACCGCCTCTAGCGCTTCGCGGCCGGACTTGGCGAACACCAGCGGGAAATCATCGCGCAGCAACTGGCGCAGGGTGGCCAGGTTGCTGGATTCGTCGTCGACACACAGCAGGGGACGATGCGCCATGAAGACTCCTTGCGACCTGCGTGGCGACCGGTCAGTGCAGGTGAGTGGCTTGCCAGTCGCGCAACGTGGCCTCGGCGCGACGGAAGTCGAAATCATCCACCGCACGCTGCAGTCCTTCCTGCAGGGTGCGCGGCAGGCGTGGCGCGCAGATCAGCAGCGCGTGGTCGATCCTGTCGGCATCGTCGCTGCCCAGGGCCGCTTCCAGGATCTGCACGCTGTCCGCGTCCAGCGCGACCGCATCGTCACTTGCCGCCTCGGCGCTGCTGGCGTGTTGCAGGAAGGCATGGATCGCGGCGGTGGTGCGCTGCATGGTGTCCTTGAGTGCGATCAGCGCCGAGGTGATGTCGTGGCCTTCCTCGATGCGGGTCTCCAGATCGCTGGCGGCACCGGCCAGGGCCGGCAAGGCCAGCGACCCGGCTGCGCCACGCAGCTTGTGCGCCAGCGCGCCGATCGCCGGCAACTCATTGCGGCGCAGATGCTCGGCTGCGGTCTCGGCCGGGTCGGGGTTGTCGCGCAGCAGTTTGAGCAGATAGCGCTCGTACGGCTCGCGCTCGCGCCACAGGCTGCGCGCACGTGCTGCATCCAGCACCTCCGGGTCGGCATGTTCCCATTCGGGGCCGGCATGGACGTCGGCTTCGTGCGGCAGCGAGGGGATGCGCCGCACGCCGGGCTGCAGGAAATGGCGGATGGCGGTGACCAGTTCCTCCACATTGAAGGGCTTGGCGATGAAACCGTTCATGCCGGCTTCCAGCGCCTTCTCCTGTTGCGGGCGAAAGGCGCCGGCGGTCAGCGCGATCACCGGCAGGCTGGCCAGCGCCGGGATCTGCCGCAGCCGCCGCGTGGCTTCGTAGCCATCGACCACCGGCATCTGCACGTCCATCAACACCAGCTGGAACAGCTCCGGGGCGCGCTTGAGCGTGTTGATGGCCTGCTCGCCATCGTGGGCGACCGTGACCATGGCGCCTTCGCCCTCGAGAATGCGCTGGGCCACTTCGCAGTTGATCTCGCTGTCGTCCACCAGCAGCAGATGCGCACCTTCGAGGCGGCGCGCCACGAAGGTGGGCGTCACCGGCCGCGCGCCGGGGCGTGCGTCGACCAGTTGCTCCATCAGCCGGTGCAGCGCCGCACTGGTGACCGGCTTGGTCATGACCGCATCCAGATCCTGTTGCTCCGGGTGCTGCTCAAGCAGGCGGCGCTCGTACGCGGTGACCATGACGATCACCGGATGCGGGCCGGGCACGGCGCGCGCACGGATCTGCCGCGCGATCGCCACCCCGTCGATATCGGGCATGCGCCAGTCAAGCAGGAAGATGTCGTAGGGCTCGCTGGCCTGTTCGATCGCCTGCAAGGCGGCCTGTCCGCTGGCGACCGCATCCACGCGCCAGCCGAGTTCGGTGGCGATGCGCACCAGGTTGTTGAGCGCGGCATCGTGGTCGTCGGCGATCAAGACGCGCGGCATCGCTTCGGGCGGCAGCGCGGGCAGCTCGCGCTGGGCGGGCGGCGGGGCCGCTTTTTCCAGCGTGATCACGAAATAGAACTCGCTGCCGCGGCCGGGTACGCTTTCCACTTCCAGCTCGCCGCCCATCAATTCGATCAGGCGCCGGCTGATGGTCAGGCCCAGGCCGCTGCCACCGTAACGCCGGCTGGTGGAGGTGTCGGCCTGCAGGAACGGCGAGAAGATCAGGCTCTGCTTTTCCTTGGAGATGCCGATGCCGGTGTCGCGCACCGAGAACAACAGCTTGAACTTGTTCGGATCGCCGCTGGGGAACCGCCGTACCGACAGCACCACTTCGCCCTGCTCGGTGAACTTGATCGCGTTGCCGACCAGGTTGACCAGCACCTGGTTGATGCGCAGCGCATCGCCGAGCAACCAGCGGCAGTCGCGCGGTAGCGGTTCGACGATCATTTCCACCGGTTTGGTGCTGAGCGAGGAACGCATCAGGTCGGCGATGTTGTCGAACAGTTGATTGAGGTCGAACGGTGCGCGTTCCAGGTCGATGCGCCCGGCCTCGATCTTGGAGAAGTCCAGGATGTCGTTGATGATTTCCAGCAACGAACGCGCGGAGCGATCGATCTTGGTCACCATGTCCTGCGCCGCAGCGGGCAGTTCGCTGCGCTGCAGCAGGTACAGCATGCCCAGGATCGCGTTCATCGGCGTGCGGATCTCATGGCTCATGTTGGCCAGGAAATCGGACTTGGACTGGTTGGCGCTCTTGGCCGCGTCCATCGCCAGGCGCAGTTGTTTCTCGTGCAGTTTCTGCTCGGTCAGATCCACCGCCATGCCCAGGTAGCCGATCACCTGGTCGTTGTCGTCGCGCAGCGTGCTCAGGGTCAGCAGCACCGGCAGGCGGCGGCCTTCGTGGCTGACGTAGGTCCATTCGCTGGTGTCGCTGCGGCCCAGGCTGGTCAGCGCGGCGATCGCCTCCAGGGTGTGCGCCACCGGCGCGCCGGTCTGCTCGGAGAGCATGTGCGCGCGCTGCTGCAGTTCCTCGGGCTCGATGAACTGGCCGGCCTTGCGGCGGCCGATCACCTCGTCGGCGTTGTAGCCCAGCAGTTTTTCCGCGGCACGATTGAACAGCGTGACAAAGCCAGCGGAGTCGGTGGCGATGATGGCAAAGCCGGCATGCGCCAGAATCGCCCGATGCAGCGCGGAGAACTTCATCAGTTCGCTGGTGCGTTCGGCGACCTGATGTTCGAGCGATGCATTGAGCGCGACGATGCGCTGGTGCGACCGCACCCGCTCGGAGATGTCGCGGAAGAAATGCGAATGCCCGCTCAGGGTGTCGTTACGTTCGATGATCGGGGCCTTGCTGGCCAGTACATGCACCAGATGCCCGTCGCGATGGCGCATGCTTTGCGCCGCGGAGGCATCGACCGACTGGTGTTCGTCGGCGTGCGCGATGTCGGCAATCGCATACGGCTGCGGCGACAGCAGCATCGTCAGGTTCTGGCCGATCGCCTCGTCCGCGCTGTAGCCGAACATCGCTTCGGCAGCGGGATTCCAGTGGGTGATGTCTCCGTCCGGGGTTTCGGCGACGATGGCTTCGCTGGAATGGCTGACCAGCGCCGCCAGCTCCATCTGCTTGCGCAGCACTTCCTCGCGCCGCAGTCCATTGCTGAAATACAGCACCAGCAATGCCGCAAGCAGCACCGACACGCCCAGCACCAGGCCGCCCATCAGCCATGGCGAGGTCTGGTTGAGCGAGGCCAGGAAGCTGGCGGTGGGGTGGGCGGTGATGATCCAGGTGCGGCCGTAGATCTGCAGCTGCTGGATCACCGGCGGGCGGCGTGCGCTGTCGCTGGACGGCGTGCCGCTGCGGTAGAAATTGTGGGTCGGCTCGTTCCTGTCGGACAGGTCCAGTGCCAGGTCGTCGCGCTCGCCCAGGGTGCTTTGCACCATCTGCTCGACGCTGAAGGGCGCATACACCCAGCCGCTGGTGGCGGCCATGCGCTGCTGCGGCGTCTGCAGCGGCATGCCTTCGCGATAGACGGCCAGCAGCACCAGGAATCCGCTCTCGCTGGGAATGCGATAACCGGACAGCGAGATCGGCGAGGTCATGATCGGCAGGCCGCTGCGCGCGGCCTGCAGTGCAGCGGCGCGGCGACGTGGCTCGGAGGCGATGTCCAGGCCGATCGGACGGTTGCCCGAGGACTCCGGCTCGAAATACAGCACGATGTAGCGCTCGCCGTCCCAGGGCTCCAGCGGCCGGCGCTTGATGTCCGGTGCGCCGTCGGCACGGGCGGCCTGCAGGAAGGCCTCTTCGTCGGCGGGCGCGACGCGATGGATGTAGCCGTAGCCGAGCACGCCGGGAAACTCGCGCGTGTAATCGCGCGAGCGGCTGTACAGGGTGAAGCGGTCGCGACTGATGATCTCCTTGCCGGCGCCGATCACCGCGCCGCGCGCGCCGCGCAGCCCGTGTTCGAAGGTATACATGCGCTCGCTGATATTGCGGGTCAGCGTGCGCACGACGTAGTTGAAACGCTGCTCGCGCTCGAGGTCGTTATGTCGCTGCAGCGACAGGCCGGCGAAAATGGCGGCAATCAAACCTGCGGCGAGAATCAGCAGGGCCCCGATCGACGCACGGCGCCCGTATTTCCTGCGCAGATCCCAGCGGCCATTCGGCATTTGTGTCCCTTTGCCTTGCCTGTTGCGTGCCCGGTGTGCTGACCGACAGTGAGGTCGGCTTCGTGGTGGCGCCTGACGATCATCAGAATGCGTGCGGTCTTCCCCGTGTCTGCACGTGCTTCCGGTGGGCGATCAACGTCATTGCCAATGCATCAGAACGCCAGCCAGATCGATAATGCGTGAAGGGCGAGACCGATCAGTCCGCCCACCAGCGTTCCATTGAACCGAATGTATTGCAGATCGCGTCCGACACCCAATTCCAATTGTTCGACGAGGTGACGTTCGTCCCAACTTTTCACCGTCGACGCAATATGCTCGGTCACCGATGCGCGCAAGCGCGTGGTGAGTTTGTCGGCTGCCTGCAACATGTGCTGGTTGAGCGCTTCACGCAGCGAGGGATCCTGCGACAATGCCTGGCCGAGCGATTGCATGGAACGCTCCATGTGCGCGGCCATCGATGATTCCTCACGCGCCAGGTCGTTGCGCAGCGCATCGCGGATCTCGCCCCACAGCCCTTGCACGTAGTCCTGCAGGGCCGGATGTTCGATCGCGCGCTGCTTGAGTTCTTCCACGCGCTCGGCCATTGCCGGCTCGTCGCGCAGGCGCGCGATGTAGCGTTGCAGCCAGGCTTCATAGTCGAGCCTGATTGGATGCTCGGGCGTCTTGAGGATGTCCTGCAACTCCTCGATCGCCGCACGCGCCATGCGGTCGGCCAGGCTGTCGCCGATCTCTTCGATCGGCTTGACCCAGTTCACCGTGCCGACCAGCTTGGGCCACTCGCGCCGCGCGTAGCGCACGATCAACGCCGAGGCGCGCGTCTTGACCTGCTCCTGGTCCAGCCACTCGCCCAGGCGCAGCAGCACCTCGTCCAGCAATTTCTGGTGCCGGCCATCGGTGGTGAGCAGGGCCATGATATCGCCGACGGTGGCGGCGGCATTCCACTTGCGCAGACGGTCGACCACGAAGCGCTGGATCGCGCGGCGCACCGCAGCCTCGTCCAGCAGCTCCAGCGCCTGCAGCATCCAGCTGCGCGCCATCTGCGCGAGCATGCGCGCCTGCTCGGGTTTGGCCAGCCATTCGCCGAGGCGGCTGGCCGGGTCGAACACGCGCAGTTTGTCCATCAACGCATCCGGGGCGAGGAACTGGTCGCGCACGAACACCGCCAGGCCATCGGCCAGACGGTCCTTGCCGCGCGGCAGGATGGCGGTATGCGGGATCGGCAGGCCCATCGGGCGGCGGAACAAGGCCACCACCGCGAACCAGTCGGCCAATGCGCCGACCGTGGCCGCTTCGCAGAAGGCCGAGACCCAGGCCCAGACGCCTTGTTCGCCCATCAGGTGGCTGACGACGAAGCCGGCGAACATGGCCAGCAGCAGGGCCACCGCCAACAGCTTCATGCGCTGCAGCTGGGCACGACGGGGATCGACGGGACGGGGAGTGCTGAGACTGGGTTCCATGTCCGAAGTGTACCCAGTCGCCGGAGCAGGGCATGTCCACGGCGCGCGTCATCGGTTCGGTAGGAGCGCGCCTGAGCGCGATGGCGTTACCGGGAAAGCCGTGTCGCGCCCGGGTGCGCTCCTACGGTGATGCACCGCCTGGTATTCAGCCGCGCAGGCGCTCCAGCTGTGATTGCAGCGCGGTCACCTTGGCCTGCAGCGCGGCGTTTTCGTTTTCCAGTTCGGTCACGCGGCGTTGCAGGGCTTTCACATCGCGGCGTTCGGCTTCGCCGCCTTCGGCCTCGTCGGGCCTGGGTTTGCGCTTGGCGTCGCGCACGCGCTTGGCCGCCTGTTTGAGCTCGGCCTTGCCGGCCTGCGCGGCGGCGCGTTGCTCGTCCTCGGACAGGGTGGCCACGGCAGCGGCGGCGCTGATGGAAATCTCGCCGGCCTTGACCGCCTGCACCACTTCCGGGGCGGCCTGTTTGTGGATGCGCTCGATCATCACCACCTGGTTGTTGCTCAGGCGGGCCTCGCGCGCCAGCTCGGCGCGGCTGACCGGGGTGGAGGTCTCTTCCCACGGCGGGCTGTCGCTGTCGGCGGCGGTCTGCACGGTGCCGTGTTCGATGCCGGCGGCGGGCTGGTCATCGTCGGTGACCACCGGCGCTTCCGCCGCGGCGTCGGCATCGCGCTGGCTGCGCTGGCGCGCGGCCAGGATCTCGCGCTTGCGCAGCGCCAGCACGCCACGCTGGAAGTCCGACACGCTGCGCCGGCCCAGGTGCTGCTCGATCATCCACAGGTGCACGTCCTGCATCGACTGGAAGCGCGGGTTCTGCACGGTCTGGAACGGCAGGCCGTGCTTCTGGCAGATGCCGTAGCGGTTGTGGCCATCCACCAGCACATCGCCCCACAGCACCAGTGCATCGCGGCAGCCCTCGGCCAGCAGGCTGCGCTCCAGCGCCTCGTGCTCGTCGGGCGTCAGCGGGTCGATGTAGGCCTTGAGTTCTTCTTTGACAACGATGTTCATGCGGCAACTGCGGGGAAGTGCGGGGCCGGCATTGTAGTGAGCCTGCTCCGGCTTTGCGCGCTTGACCGGGCTACGCGCGGACGGTACACGCGGGCGCCTGTGCCGTCACCGTCAGGCAGTGCTGCGCAGGATCTTCCCCAGCGTTTCGACCATCTGCCCGATCTGCTCGGGGGTGACGATCAGCGGCGGCGACAGCGCGACGACATCGCCGGTGACGCGCACCAGCAGGCCGCCGTCATGGAAGCAGCGCTCGAAGACTTCGTAGCCGCGTGCGCCCGGCGCGCCGTCGCGCGGGGCCAGCTCGACCGCGCCGATCAGGCCGATGTTGCGGATGTCGATGACGTGCGGCAGCCCGCGCAGGCCGTGTAGCGCGTCTTCCCATTGCCGGCCCAGCGTGATCGCGCGGTCGAACAGGTTCTCCTCGGCGTAGGTGTCCAGCGTGGCGATCGCCGCGGCGCAGGCCAGCGGATGGCCGGAATAGGTGTAGCCGTGGAAGAGCTCGATCGCGTTCTGCGGGCCGTGCATGAAGGCATCAAAGATCGCATCGGCCACCAGCACCGCGCCCATCGGCACGCTGCCGCTGGTCAGCCCCTTGGCGGCGGTGATCAGGTCCGGGGTGACGCCGAAGCGTTGCGCCGCAAACGCCTCGCCGACCCGGCCGAAGCCGGTGATGACCTCGTCGAACACCAGCACGATGCCGTGGCGGTCGCAGATGGCGCGCAGCCGCTGCAGATAGCCTTCCGGCGGCAGGATCACCCCGGCCGAGCCGGACACCGGTTCGACGAAGACCGCCGCAATGGTCGACGCGTCGTGCAGGGTGACCAGGCGTTCCAGATCGTCGGCCAGTTCGGCGCCGTGCGCCGGCAGCCCGCGCGTGTAGGCATTGCGTTGCAGATCCAGCGTGTGCCGCAGATGGTCGGTGCCGGCCAGCAGGGGGCCGAACCATTTGCGGTTATTGGGCAGCCCACCGATCGACATACCGCCGAAGCCGACCCCGTGGTAGGCCTTCTCGCGGCCGATGAAGCGGGTGCGCTGGCCCTCGCCGCGCAGGCGGTGGTAGGCGAGCACGATCTTCATCGCGCTGTCGACCGCCTCCGAGCCGGAGTTGGTGAAGAACACATGGCCCAGGCCGGGCGGGGCGATCGCGGCCAGCCGCTGTGCCAGCACGAACGGCAGCGGTGAGCCCATCTGGAAGGTCGGTGCGAAATCCAGCGTGCCGGCCTGCGCGCGGATCGCCGCCACGATGCGCTCGCGTGCATGGCCGGCATTGCAGCACCACAGCCCGGCAGTGCCGTCCAGGATCTGGCGCCCATCGACATCGCGGTAGTACATGCCGGCAGCGGAAGCCAGCAGGCGCGGGCGCGCCTTGAACTGGCGGTTGGCGGTGAACGGCATCCAGAACGCGTCCAGCTGCGCCGCTGCCTGCAACGCATGCGCGTCGTCGCGCGGAGGGTGGTCGTGCATGGCGGGCTCCGTCGCTGGGGAGCGTCCGACTCTACGGCCACCGCGCGTCGGCCGTCACCCCCGCAGAGCGCGACGGCGGCCACGATTTCCGGACCCGCATGCGCCGATCCGCACGGACTAGTCAATTAGTCGCAGCGTCTGCCGCTAAGCTCTGGGAACGCCTTGTGGCGCGGGCCAGGACGGGTGTTTGAGCGGCTGCGGGGCGCGCCGAAGCATTGCAAAGATTCAACGATCGCCGATGATGCGCCAGACGAGTGCCAGTTGGGCCTGGTAGTCGCCGCTGCCCTTATCGCAACACGTCAATCGATCGCAGCCATCAATCGTTTTCGCGGCCACTGACACCGCCTGCGTGCAGGCGTTGTGTCAGGCGCTCCGGACACTTCATCGTACTTTTTAGGGGAACGGGAATGACACAAGGGTCCACCGTGGCGAGCGCCAACGGCGCAGACGCCGGCTTGCTGTCCAAGGAGCGCATCGTCGCGCGTCCGGGGTTCAATCGTTGGTTGGTACCGCCGGCCGCATTGGCGATCCATCTGTGTATCGGCATGGCCTACGGCTTCAGCGTGTTCTGGCTGCCGCTGTCCAAGGCGCTGGGCATCACCGAAGCGATCGCGTGCCCGGCCGACATGGGCCTGTTCGCGCGCATGGTCGCCACCACCTGTGACTGGAAGATCAGCGAACTGCAGTGGATGTACACGTTGTTCTTCGTGCTGCTGGGCTGCTCGGCGGCGGTCTGGGGCGGCTGGCTGGAACGTGCCGGCCCGCGCAAGGCCGGTGTGGTCTCGGCGCTGTGCTGGTGCGGCGGGCTGGTGATATCGGCGGCCGGCATCCACTTCCACCAGATCTGGATGCTGTGGCTGGGCTCGGGCGTGATCGGCGGTATCGGTCTGGGCCTGGGCTACATCTCGCCGGTGTCGACCTTGATCAAATGGTTCCCAGACCGCCGCGGCATGGCGACCGGCATGGCGATCATGGGCTTCGGTGGCGGCGCGATGATCGGCAGCCCCCTGGCCGATGCGCTGATGCGCCACTTCGCCACGCCGACCTCGGTGGGCGTGATGGAAACCTTCCTGGTGATGGCGGCGCTGTACTTCGTCTTCATGATGGCCGGCGCGTTCGGTTACCGCGTGCCGCCCAGCGGCTGGACCCCGGCCGGCTGGACCGCCCCGGTGGCCAGCAACAACGCCATGATCACCGCCAACCACGTGCATGTGAGCAAGGTCTGGGGCATCCCGCAGTTCTGGCTGCTGTGGGGCGTGCTGTGCCTGAACGTGTCGGCCGGTATCGGCGTGATCGGCATGTCCTCGCCGATGCTGCAGGAAGTGTTCGGCGGCCGCCTGATCGGGGTGGATGCCGGCTTCGGTAGCCTGGATACGGCGCAGCTGGCCAGCATCGCGGCCATCGCGGCCGGCTTCACCGGCCTGCTCAGCCTGTTCAACATCGGCGGCCGTTTCTTCTGGGCCAGCATGTCCGACAAGCTCGGCCGCAAGAACACCTACACGCTGTTCTTCGTGCTGGGCATCTGCCTGTATGCGGCGGCGCCGTCGGCCGGCAGCGTGGGCGGCATCGCGCTGTTCGTGGGCATCTTCTGCATCATCCTGTCGATGTACGGCGGCGGTTTTGCCACCATCCCGGCATATCTGGCCGACCTGTTCGGCACCCAGATGGTGGGCGCCATCCACGGCCGCCTGCTGACCGCCTGGGCCACCGCCGGCATTCTCGGCCCGGTGGTCGTCGGCTACATGCGTGAGTACCAACTGGCCCACGGCAGCCCGCCGTCACAGGTCTACAACACCACCATGTACATCCTGGCCGGCATGTTGGTGCTCGGTCTGATCTGCAACCTGTTGGTGCGTCCGGTGGCCGCGCGTCACTTCATGACGCCCGACGAACTGGCGCGCGAGAAGCAGCTGGCGCACGAGAAGGTGGACCGCAGCGGCAAGGCGATCCTGCCGCCGGAGCAGATGGCGCGCATCGGGCATGGCGGCAATCCCGCGCTGGTCGCGCTGGCCTGGCTGGCCGTCGGCGTGCCGATGTGCTGGGGCATCTGGGTCACGCTGCAGAAAGCCTTCGTGCTGTTTCATTGAGATGAGATGACCACTTTGTCTTCCCGTTCCGTGCGCGCCGGCAGTGTGGTGCGCACGGTCGTCCGCCACCGCGGCGGCCGCAACGCCACGGTGCAGGACATGGTGGCGGCCGAAATGCCGGTTGCCTTCCACTACAACGGCGTGCCGTTCGCGGTGATGATGGCCACGCCGGAGGACCTGGAGGATTTCGCACTCGGGTTCTCGCTGAGCGAAGGCATCGTCGAGCACCCGCAGGACTTGCGGGTGACGGCGGTGGAGACGTTCCTGGAGGGCGCCTCGCTGCAGATCGAGATTCCGCCCGGACGTGCCGCCGCGCTGGACCAGCGGCGGCGCAACCTGGACGGGCGCAGCGGTTGCGGGGTATGCGGCAACGAATCGATCGAAGCGGTGTTGCGTGTGCCGCCGGTGCTGCAGTCCGCGCTGCAGATCGATGTGCAGACCCTGGCGCGGGCACTGGATGCGCTGCATGCGCAGCAGCCGATCGCCGCGCAGACCGGCGCGGTGCATGCCGCCGGCTGGGCCGATGCGCAGGGTGTGGTGCGTTACGTGCGCGAGGATGTCGGCCGGCATAACGCGCTCGACAAGTTGATCGGTGCCCTGGCGCGCGCGCGCGTGGATGCATCGCACGGATTTGCGGTGGTGACCAGCCGCGCCAGTTACGAAATGGCCATGAAAGCCGCGCAGGCCCGGATCCCGCTGCTCGCAGCGATTTCGGCGCCGACCGCGCTGGCGATCAGCCTGGCCGACAGTGCGGGACTGACCCTGATCGGGTTTGCCCGCAATCACGATTGTGTCGTTTACAGCCATCCGCAGCGCCTGGAATTGGGCGTCGCCGTGGGAGAGCCCGCATGAGCAAGAAGACCATTCAGCAATACGACAATCCCGCTGGCGGCTGGGGCGCACTGCGCTCGGTGGCCAAGCACCTGATGGAGCAGGACATCGCGGTGCAGGGCGCCAAGACGCTGCTGCATGCCAACCAGCCGGACGGTTTCGACTGCCCCGGCTGTGCCTGGCCCGACCGCGATCACACCTCCACCTTCGAGTTCTGCGAGAACGGCGCCAAGGCCGTTGCCGCCGAATCCACCGCGCGCCGCGCCGGGCCGGAGCTGTTTGCCTCGCACAGCGTCAGCCTGTTGTCGCAATACAGCGACTACTGGCTGGAAGGGCAGGGCCGGCTGACCCAGCCGATGCGTTACGACGCCGCCACCGATCACTACGTGCCGGTAAGCTGGGACGCGGCGTTTGCGCAGATCGCCGGGCACCTCAACGGGCTGGCATCGCCGGACGAGGCGATCTTCTACACCTCCGGGCGCACCAGCAACGAGGCGGCCTTCCTGTATCAGTTGTTCGTGCGCGAGTTCGGCACCAACAACTTCCCGGACTGCTCGAACATGTGCCACGAGCCGTCCGGCACTGCGCTGCGTTCGCAGATCGGCGTGGGCAAGGGCACGGTGTCGCTGCACGACTTCGAACTGGCCGATGCGATCTTCATCTTCGGCCAGAACCCGGGCACCAATCACCCGCGCATGCTTGGCGAGCTGCGCCAGGCCTCCAAGCGCGGCGCGGCGATCGCGGCATTCAATCCGTTGCGCGAACGCGGGCTGGAAAAGTTCGCCGACCCGCAGGACAAGCTGGAGATGCTGCACAACGGCTCCACCCGCATCGCCTCGGATTATTTCCAGCTCAAGATCGGCGGCGACCTGGCCGCGGTCAAGGGCATCATCAAGCATGTGCTGGAGCGCGACGCGCAGGCTCAGCGCGATGGCACGCCGCGTTTGCTGGATCTGGAATTCATCCACGCCCACACCGCCAACTTCGATGCCTTCGCTGCCGAGGTGCATGGCGAATCCTGGGACACCATCATCGAAGAGTCCGGGCTGGACGAGGCCGCGCTGCGCAAGGCCGGCGAGCTCTATCTCAATGCCGAGCGCGTGATTGCCTGCTGGGGCATGGGCATCACCCAGCACAAGCATTCGGTGGCCACTATCCACATGATCACCAACCTGCTGTTGCTGCGCGGCCATCTGGGCCGGCCGGGCGCGGGCGTGTGCCCGGTGCGCGGGCACAGCAACGTGCAGGGCGACCGCACGATGATGATCTACGAAAAACCGCCGGCCGCCTTCCTGGACAAGCTGCAGACGCTGTTCGGGTTTGCGCCGCCGCGCGAAGACGGCTTTGACACCGTTGGTGCGATCGAGGCGATGCTGGACGGGCGCGGCAAGGTGTTCTTCGCGATGGGCGGCAACTTTGCCGCGGCCACGCCGGATACCGACGCCACGCACCGCGCGCTGCGCAACTGCGAACTCACCGTGCATGTGACCACCAAGCTCAATCGCAGCCACCTGGTGCACGGGCGCGATGCGCTGATCCTGCCATGCCTGGGCCGTACCGAAATCGACATCCAGGACGCCGGCCCGCAAGGCGTGACGGTGGAGGATTCGATGAGCATGGTGCACCTGTCGGCCGGCATCAACCCGCCGGCCTCGCCGGACCTGCTGTCCGAGCCGGCGATCGTGGCACGCCTGGCCGAGGCAACGCTGGGCGCGCGCAGCGCGATCCGCTGGCGCTGGCTGGTGGGCGACTACGACCGCGTACGCGATCTGATCGCACAGGTCTTCCCGGATTTTGCCGACTTCAACCAGCGCGTGCGCGTGCCGGGCGGTTTCCGTCTGTCCAACACCGCGCGTGATCGCCAGTGGGTGACGCCGGAGAAGCGCGCGGTGTTCAAGCCACACGCGGTGCCGACCGACAACCCGATCCACCGCGCACGCCGCAGCCACACCGGACAGATGGTGTTTACGCTGGCCACCACGCGCTCGCACGATCAATACAACACCACCATCTATGGGCTGGACGACCGCTACCGCGGCGTGTTCGGCGAGCGGCGCGTGCTTTTCATCAATGGCGCGGACATCGCGGCATTGAACATGAAGGCCGGCGACTGGGTGGATCTGGAGAGCCTGTGCGAGGACGGTGTGCATCGCGAGGCACGCCGCTTCCTGCTGGTGGACTACAACATCCCGCGCGGCTGCCTGGCAGCGTACTACCCGGAAACCAACGCATTGGTGCCGCTGTCCAGCTTCGCCGACGAAGCGCGTACGCCCACCTCCAAGTCGATTCCGGTGATCGTGCTGCCGCACCGCGCCGAAACCGCCGATGCGGCGCCGCGCGACATCGGAGCGGTGCTTGTACGCTGATCCACAACTCACCGCGCAGTTGCTTGTTGCGTTGGCCGACACGCCGGAGGGCGTGTCGCTGGCCCGGTTGTGCAAGCAGCTGGGCGTGCGCATGAGCGTCCTGTTGCGCACCCTGGCGTGGTCGGGCAGCGCCAGCCTGGACGGTCACCCCGGTCCGGGCTGGATCCAGGTGGAAGCGCGCGGCGAGCGCCAATTCGCGGTGCTGACGGATGCCGGGCGCGCTGCGCATGCGCAGCGTGCAATCGCACAAGCGCCGCACGGCGACTGAGCAACTTGCTGTCAGTTCCCGGCTGAGGAAGGCGGGAGACTGAAGCCTCTTCACCTGCACGGAAAGCTTGATCAGACGCAACCTGATCCGAACAACGCAGGCCGTGCTTTGCTTGCAGCCAAACACACCGAGTGTCTCGACAGGTCCTTGCCCGCCCACCGTCGCGGGACCTTACGCGGCATGGATGCCGCGTAAGAGCCTACACGGACGTACTTGCGGCGTGTCCTGCGATGGTGGGCGGGCAAGGGCCCTGCAGCACACTCGCAGTGTCGAGGGCGCGGTGCCCTCACCGCTTGCGGGACACGCCGTGAATCCATCCCTGGGGGCTCGGTGGCGGCATCCATGCCGCCACACGGTCCCGCAACCGGCGAGGGCACCGCGCCAGACAATTGGTCGGCGCTCGTCTGAAAGCTGTCTGTAATGCGGCGTGCATCAGACGTGCATCCGATGCTTCATGATCGAACGAGACGCATCCAGCACCGCTCTCATCATGCACACCGACCATCTCGACAGGTCCTTGTCCGCTCACCGTCGCGGGACCTTACGCGGCATGGATGCCGCGTAAGAGCCTACAAGGACGTACTTGCGGCGTGTCCTGCGATGGTGGGCGGGCAAGGGCCCTGCAGCACACTCGCAGCGTCGAGCCCCCAGGACGGGCCCACCGCGTGCGGGACACGCCGTGAACCCGTCCCTGGGGGCTCGGTGGCGGCATCCATGCCGCCACACGGTCCCGCAACCGGCGAGGACACCGCACCAGACAGTTGGTCGGCGCTCGTTTGAAGAGCTGTCTGTCGCGCGGTGCGCATCAGACGTGGAGGCGATGCTTCACGATCGAACAAGGCGCACCCAGCACTGCTCTACGTGACGTACCGACCATCTCGACTGGTCCTTGCCGGCCCACCGTCGCGGGACCCTGAGCGGCATGGACGCCGCGCCGGAGCCTACATGGACGTACTTGCGGCGTGTCCCGCGATGGTGGGCCGGCAAGGGCCTTGCAGCCAAATAGCTGACCAACCGCTCTGTCAGTGATCTATCCGCATTGTCTGACGACCACCCTAAAATAAGCGGGATTTCGGGAGTTAGCGATATACCCAGAGCGGACTTGCGGCGTGTCCTGCTGTGGCGAGCAGACAAGAGCTCTACAGCCAAGTCGCAGCCCCGCCGTTCTGCAACCGACGCATTTTCGGCGCGATCAATCCTCGGTGAAGAGAACGCGCCGCGCTCTGTCGGTCACTGCCAGAACTGAGGCTGAGATGGCCCACCTGGGCCGGAGGTCACGTCTGTAACTTTTTACCCACCGGTGGGCCTGCGCAAACCGTTGCTGCAATCTGCCAGAATCGGCTGTCCTGTCTTGTCTGGAAGCCGATCAACGATGACTGCTGCCGCGCCGCTCGCTGCTCCCATCAATTCGCCTGCGCGCGTGCTGTTCGCCAGCCTGATCGGCACCACGATCGAGTTCTTCGATTTCTATATCTACGCCACCGCCGCGGTGCTGGTGTTTCCCACCCTGTTCTTTCCGGCGGGCGATGGCAGCGCGGCGATGCTGCAGTCGCTGGCGACGTTTGCAGTGGCCTTCGTCGCGCGGCCGGTGGGCTCGGCGGTGTTCGGTCACTTCGGTGACCGGATCGGGCGCAAGGCCACCCTGGTGGCGGCGCTGCTGACGATGGGCCTGTCCACCGTGGCGATCGGCTTGCTGCCCAGCTACGCCCAGATCGGCGTGTTCGCCCCAGCGCTGCTGGCCTTGTGTCGCTTCGGCCAGGGCCTGGGTCTGGGCGGCGAGTGGGGCGGGGCCGTGCTGCTTGCCACCGAAAATGCACCGCCGGGCAAGCGCGTGTGGTACGGCATGTTTCCGCAGTTGGGTGCGCCACTGGGCTTTCTGCTGTCCACCGGCACCTTTCTCGGCATGGGCGCGGTGCTCGACGATGCGCAGTTCATGCAATGGGGCTGGCGGGTGCCGTTCCTGGCCAGCGCGCTGTTGGTGCTGACCGGTTTGTGGGTACGCCTGAGCATCACCGAGACGCCGGATTTCCAGAAGGCACTGGACCGCAAGACCCGTGTGCGCCTGCCCCTAGGCACGGTGATCTCGCAGCACTGGTCGGCGCTGATCATCGGCACGCTGGGCGCGTTCGCCACCTTCGTGCTGTTCTATCTGATGACGGTATTCGCGCTGGGTTACGGCACCAAGACCCTGGGCTACGACAAGGAGCAATTCCTGTTGTTGCAGATGGCCGGCATCGTGTTTTTCGCGATCGGCATTCCGCTCTCGGCCAGGTTTGGCGACCGGCATGGTGCGCCGCTGGCGATGATGCTGGCCAGTGTTGCGATCATCGCGTTCGGGTTGGCATTCGCGCCGCTGTTCCAGGCCAATCACCCGCTGCAGGTACTGGCATTTCTGGGGCTGGGGTTCTTCTTCATGGGCCTGACCTACGGCCCTTGCGGCACGTTGCTGGCCGAGCTGTATCCCACCGAGGTGCGCTACACCGGTGCCTCGCTGTCGTTCAACCTGGCCAGCATTCTCGGTGCGGCGCCGGCGCCGTACGTGGCCACGCAGCTGGCCGCACGCTTCGGCGTGCAGGCGGTGGGGCAATATCTGGGCGGCGCTGCGGTACTGAGCCTGGTGGCGTTGATGGCCGCACGTGCGATGCGGCGTCGTTCGGCATCGGCGATTTCAACCTAGCCAGCGCGGCGGCGGAGCCGACGCGTCTCAGCTGGCCAGGCGCACTTGGTTACGGCCGCCGGCCTTGGCCAGGTACAGATATTTGTCCGCTTCGCCCAGCAGGTGGTGCAGCGACTGGCCGTCTTCGGTGGCGATGCACACGCCGATGCTCACCGTCATGCTGAGGGTTTCATTGCCGATCCGCACGCGCAGCGCGCTGATGCGCTCGCGCAGGGTTTCGAAGTAACTGGCGGCGTTGGCGGCATCCAGCCCCGGCACCAGCAGGCAGAATTCCTCGCCGCCGAAACGTGCCACCAGATCCTGCGGCCGCGCATGGCTGGAGACCGATGCGGCCACCGCCCGCAGCGCCTGGTCGCCGGCTTCGTGGCCCCAGGTGTCGTTGATGTGCTTGAAGTGGTCGATATCCAGCATCGCCGCGGTGACCGTCTGCTCCTGCGACAGCAGGGTAGGGATCACCCGCTGGCTCTGTTCCAGGAAATAGCGCCGGTTGGGCAGGCCGGTGAGGAAGTCGCGGGTGGCCAGGTCCTGCAGCGTGCCGATCAGTTCCAGCTGGTCCACATTCTGCGATACGCGGCAGAAGAATTCTTCGCGCGAGAACGGCTTGCGCAGGAAGTCGTTGGCGCCATTTTTCAGGAAGCGCGGAATCAGCGACGAATCGCTGTTGCCGGAGATGCCGATCACCGCGACCTTGTCGCGCGAACGGATCGCGCGCAGCCGGCGGGTGAACTCCACCCCTTCCATACCGGGCATTTCCTGGTCGACGATGGTCAGGCGGATACCGGGATCGCGCTCGATCGCCTGCAGGCCGGCCGCACCGTCGGCCGCCAGCACCACGCGGTAGCCGTACATGGACAACAACGCGGCTGCATAGGTCCGTGCAGACAGGGAATCGTCCACCACCAGCGCCGCGATGCGGCGGTTGCGTTCCAGGCGCTGCACCAGCCAGGCCAGATACTCGATGCTGCCGGGCGCGTTCTTGAGCACGTAATCGATGATCTGCTGCTGCAGCACGCGCTGGCGCAGGTCCTCGTCATAGACGCCGCTGACCACCACGGTGGGCAGTTTGCGCGAAAGGAAAAATTCCACGACCTTGTCGCGGTCGCCGTCCACCAGCACCAGGCCGGTCAGAACCAGAAACCAACCGTCTTCTTCATCCAATACGCGGGCCGCTTCCGCCAGGGTCGACACGACCGTGACCGGCAGTTCCACACGTTGCTCGATGGCTTCGCGCAGCATGCTGGTGAAGGTGCGCGAGTTCTCCACCAGCAACACGCGTTGCGGCAGGACTGCGCTTTCGCTATTGCGATGTAGGGTACCTGGGGACATCGGCTGGCCGTGCGGATCGAACCGTCCTACCGGCTAACGGCCCGGTTCGCCAAAACTTGAGCGCCGCGTCTCAAAGTGCCCAAGACCGCGCCCCTCTCACCACAATGCATCGCGCAGCCGGTACCAGCTCATCGCGGCCACCAGCAGCGGGGTACGCAGCAGGCGCCCACCGGGGAAGGGCCGATGCGGAATGCGCGCGAACACGTCCAGCCGTTGGCTCTGGCCGGCGATGGCCTCGGCGATGACCTGGCCGGCCAGCCCGGTGGCGGCGACGCCATGCCCGGAGAATCCCTGGGCGAAATACACGTTGGACCCCAGCCGTCCCCAGTGCGGGGCGCGATTGCGCGAGATGTCCACGTAACCGCCCCACAGCGTTTCCAGCGGCACGTCGTGCAGTTGCGGAAAGACCGTGTGCATGCGCCGGGTCATCAAGCGATCCAGCCCGGGGGGCGGGCGTGATGAGTAGCTGGCGCGTCCGCCGAACAGCAGCCGGTGGTCGGCGCTGAGCCGGTAATAATCCAGTGCCCAGTTGGTGTCGGCGACCGCCATGTCGTTGGCGATCAGGGCGCGCGCGCGGGCTGCGCCCAGCGGCGGCGTCGCGCCGACATAGGTGCCGACCGGCATGATATGGCGTTCCAGCGTTGTGGAAATGCCCTGCAGCAGGGCGTTTCCGGCAATTACGCCGAAGTCGGCGCTGACGCTGCCCTGGTCGGTCTGCATCGTCACGCGCGCGCCATGTTCCAGGCGGGACACCGCCGAGGCCTCGTGGATGCGCACGCCGGCCGCCAGCGCTGCGCGTGCCAGGCCCAGTGCATAGGCCAGCGGATGCAGATGGCCGCTGGCCGGGTCGAACATCGCGCCCAGGTAGAGCGGGCTGTCCAGCACCTGCCGGGTACGCGCGCGGTCCCACCATTCCAGCGGGTAGTTATAGCGCTCGGCCATCCGCACGATGCCGTGCTGCAGGGCCTGCACCTGGCGCGGTTTCAGCGGCACATGGGCGTGACCGTCGCGCCAGTCGCACGCGATGGCATGACGCGCAATGCGCGCGCGCAGCAGGCGCATGCCGTCGCGCGAGAAGTCGAACAGCAGCCGCGAGTCGGTATCGCCGACCAGCGCTTCCAGCGTGTCCTGCTCGCAGCCGTAGCCGACGATGGCCTGGCCGCCGTTGCGCCCGGAGGCGCCCCAGCCGATGCGCCTGGCTTCCAGCACGATGACGGAGTAGCCGGCCTCGGCCAGGGCGAGCGCGGCAGTGAGGCCGGTGTAGCCGGCGCCGAGGATGCAGACATCGGCACGTGCGGCGCCCTGCAGGGGCGGTTGCTCCGGCAAGGCCGGCGTGCTGCGCGCGTACCAGCTGTCAGGATAGCCATTGCCCGGCGGATCGGCAGGCGGCAGGGGCGTACCCGGGCCGTCCATCAGACGATTCGCAGATACCGGGCGTAGTCCAGATCCGGCACCAGCGCCTGGTAGTCGAGCAGCTCGCGCTGTTTCTGCTGGCCGAATACATGCTGGAACTGGCTGCCGAACTGCGCGCCGACGAAGTCGCTGGCGCCGAATGCATCCACTGCGCCCTGCCAGGTGCGCGGCCGGAACACCGATTGCGCATAGGCATTGCCGGTGACTGGCGCGGTGGGCTCGCCGGGGTGTTGCAGGCCGTCCAGCATGGCGGCAAGCACGGCGGCGGCGGCCAGGTACGGGTTGGCATCGGCGCCGGCGATGCGGTGTTCGATGCGGGTGTTGCGTGCATCGCTGTGCGGGATGCGCAGCGCCACGGTGCGGTTGTTGAAGCCCCAGCTCGCATCCAGTGGCACGAAGGCGTTGCTGACGAACCTGCGGTAACTGTTGGCGTGCGGTGCGAACATCAGCAACGAGGCCTCCGCATGCCGTTGCAGGCCGGCGATGGCATGGCGCAGGCGGTCGGCAGGTGCAGCGACGCTGCCGGCAAACACGTTGTGCCCGTCGGCATCGAGCAGGCTCACGTGCAGGTGCAGGCCGCTGCCGGCCTGGCCGGGAAACGGCTTGGCCATGAAGCTGGCGAGCTTGCCCTGCTGCTGCGCAATCGCCTTGATGGTGCGCTTGAGCAGGAGTGCCTCGTCGCAGGCGGCCACCGCATCGGCACGATGCTGCAGGTTGATTTCGAACTGGCCGGGCGCGTATTCGGCCACGGCGGTGTCGGCCGGGATGCCTTGCTGCCGGCAGGCGGCGGTGACCGCGTCGGTGAACGTGCGCTGGTCGTCCAGGTCCTGCAGCGAATACACCTGGGTACTGTCGCTGCGCGCACCGGTCTGCGGGTCGCGCGGTGTTTGCGGACGCCCCTGTGCATCGGGCACCGCATCGAACAGGTAGAACTCCAGTTCCACCGCAATCACCGGTGTCAGGCCGAGCGCGGCAAAGCCGTGCAGCACGCGCTGCAGGACCGCACGCGGCGCGACCTCGAACACGCTGCCGTCCGGCTGATGCATCGCCAGCAGCAGCTGTGCCATCGGCCGCGGTGCCCACGGCACCGGGCGCAGCGAGCCTGCAATGGGCCGGCAGATGCGATCGGCATCGCCGATGGCATAGCCCAGCCCGGTTTCCTCGACGGTATTGCCGGTGATGTCGGTGGCGATCAGCGACATCGGCAGGCACACCCCGTCGCGATAGATCTTGCCCAGGACCTCGGCTGTCACGCGTTTGCCACGCAGCACGCCATTGGTGTCGGGCAACAGCAGGTCGACCGCCTCGCAGCCATCGATCCGCGCCAGCGTGGCGGCATCGGTGGCGGGCAAGCACGCGACGGAGTTCTCGGAAACCATGGGCACCACCTGCAGGGTCGCCGCCCAGACTAGCAAAGCGCACGTGATCTTTCGCAATCGTGCGCGTGCCGACCCTGGCAATGCCGCTGGCTGCGCGGTAAGTTCGCAGGCATCCACGACAGACCCTCAATCCGTGGCGAAGACACGCTGACGTTGCGTCGCGATCGAACGCATGCAATGCCGCGCACGATTGCAAACGCGCGCCACCCAGTGGCCTGCACGTTGCCAGCGCCTGCCTGACGGTGAGCGCACCCGTTTCCCTGCCGCGTACAACCGGGATATCCCCATGGCTGTCGTTCCCCTGGTCGGGTTGCCGACCGATCGCATCCAGCAAGGGCCGCATCCGTTTCTGGCCACCGGCGAAAAATACATCCGAGCGGTAGTGGACGCGGCCGGCGCAATGCCGGTGCTGTTGCCGAGCCTGCAGCCGGCGCTGGATGCGGGCGTCTGGCTGGATCGCCTGGATGGCCTGTTGCTGACCGGCGCGGTGAGCAATGTGGAGCCGCATCACTACAGCGACGAGCCGAGCTGGGAGGGCAATCCGCACGACCCGGCGCGCGATGCCACCAGCCTCGGGCTGATTCCGCAGGCACTGGCGCGCGGCCTGCCGGTGCTGGCGATCTGCCGCGGGCTGCAGGAGGTCAACGTGGCGCTGGGCGGGCGCCTGCATCAGCGCGTGCATGAGGTGCCCGGTCTGGCCGATCACCGCGAGGACCGCGCCGCGCCGCTGGACACGCAGTACGGCCCGGCGCATCCGGTGCAGCTGCAGGCCGGCGGCCTGCTGGCCGGCATCAGCGACAGCGCGCAGGTGGCGGTGAACTCGCTGCACGGGCAGGGCATTGCGCGGCTGGCCGACGACCTGCTGATCGAGGCGACCGCGCCGGATGGCCTGATCGAAGCCTTTCGCGGCCCCGGGCCGGGCTTTTTGCTGGCGGTGCAGTGGCATCCGGAGTGGCGTGTCACACAGCATCCGTTCTACCGTGCCATCTTCCAGGCCTTCGGCGAGGCCTGTCGCCAATATGCCGCCCGACGCGGTCAGTGAGGTTGCATGTCCATCCGCACACGTTCGCGCACATCCACGCCCAAGCAGCCCGAGAGCGCGCTGCGCCGCTGGCTCAAGGAGCGCCACATCACCGAGGTCGAGTGCCTGGTGCCGGACATCACCGGCAACGCACGCGGCAAGATCATTCCGGCCGACAAGTTCTCGCACGACTACGGCACCCGCCTGCCGGAAGGCATCTTCGCCACCACCGTCACCGGCGATTTCCCGGACGATTATTACGCGCTGACCTCGCCATCGGATTCGGACATGCATCTGCGCCCGGATGCATCCACCGTGCGCATGGTGCCGTGGGCGGCCGATCCCACCGCGCAGGTCATCCACGATTGCTACACCAAGGACGGCCAGCCGCATGAGCTTGCCCCGCGCAATGTGCTGCGGCGCGTGCTGGAGGCGTATGCCGAAGCCAGGCTGCAACCGGTGGTGGCGCCGGAGCTGGAATTCTTCCTGGTGCAGAAGAACACCGATCCGGATTTCCCGTTGTTGCCGCCGGCCGGGCGCTCGGGGCGTCCGGAGACGGCGCGGCAGTCGTACTCGATCGATGCGGTCAACGAGTTCGACCCGATCCTGGACCTGATGTACGACTATTGCGATGCGATGGAGCTGGACGTGGATACGCTGATCCACGAATCCGGCGCCGCGCAGCTGGAGGTCAACTTCACCCACGCCGATGCGCTCTCGCGCGCGGACCAGGTGTTCCTGTTCAAGCGCACCATGCGCGAGGCCGCGCTGCGGCATGGCGTCTATGCGACGTTCCTGGCCAAGCCGATGGAGACCGAGCCGGGCAGTGCGATGCACATCCACCAGAGCCTGCTGCATGCCGGCACCGGCAAGAACGTGTTCAGCGGCAAACGCGAGGGCGGCTTCAGCGACACCTTCGCGCATTATCTGGGTGGCCTGCAGAAGTACATCCCGATGGCGATGGGGCTGCTGGCGCCCAACGTCAATTCCTACCGGCGGCTGATGTTCGGCGAGGTCTCGCCGAGCAATGTGCTGTGGGGCTTCGACAATCGCACCTGCGGGCTGCGCGTGCCGATCGATGCACCACAGAACATGCGGGTGGAAAGCCGCTTTGCCGGCTCCGACGCCAACCCGTATCTGGCAATGGCGGCGACCCTGGCCTGCGGGTTGCTCGGCATCCGCGAGAAGCTCGAGCCGACTGCGCCGATCAGCAGCAACGGCAAGGAGCAGGGCTACGATCTGCCACGCTCGCTGGGCGAGGCACTGGACGGACTGGAGGGCTGCGAGGCCTTGCAGGACATGCTGGGGCAGCGCTTCGTGCGCGCCTATATCTCGGTGAAACGGAAGGAATACGAGACCTTTTTCCGGGTGATCAGTTCGTGGGAGCGCGAGTTCCTGTTGTTGAATGTGTAAGGCGTATGCGCGTCGCGCAGCGTGCCGCACCGTTCCCTTCTCCCACCGGGAGAAAGTGCCCGAAGGGCGGATGAGGGGAGGTTGTCTGGCAATGGCTCGAACCCACGTGCACTGCTGGCGTCCGACGCGTTCTGCGCCAGCTGCTTTTTATAACGCCACTGCATTCGCGCCACTGGCGTGAGCCACCTTCCGGAGCAAGCCGTGCACCCCGCCGCGTTGAAAACCCTGCAGCAACTCGATGCCGCCCATCACCTGCATCCATTCAACGACAACGCGGCATTGGCCGAGCAGGGCACGCGCATCCTGACCCGCGGCGAGGGCGTGTATGTCTGGGACGCGCAGGGCAACAAGCTGCTGGATGCGTTCGGCGGCTTGTGGTGCGTGAATGTGGGCTACGGGCGCACCGAGCTGGCGCAGGCCGCGGCGCGGCAGATGGAACAGCTGGCCTACTACAACAGCTTCTTCCAGTGCACCACCGAGCCCACCATCCATCTGGCCGCCAAGCTGGCGGAGCTGGCGCCGGGCGATCTGAACCACGCGTTCTTCGCCAACTCCGGGTCGGAGGCCAACGACACCATCCTGCGCCTGGTGCGGCATTTCTGGGCGGTACAGGGGCAGCCGGAAAAACGCATCTTCATCGGCCGTCACGACGGTTACCACGGCACCACCATGGCCGGTGCCAGCCTGGGTGGCATGAAAGGCATGCACAGGCAGGGCGGCTTGCCGATCCCGGATATCCACCACATCGCGCCGCCGTATCACTTCGGCGATGGCGGCGACATGGACCCCGAGGCCTACGGACTGCTGGCGGCACGTCGGCTGGAAGACCGGATTCTGCAGCTAGGGCCGGAGCAGGTGGCGGCGTTCATCGGCGAACCGATCATGGGCGCGATCGGGGTGTACATCCCGCCGCGCAGTTACTGGCCGGAAATCGAACGCATCTGCCGGCGTTACGACGTGCTGCTGGTGGCCGACGAGGTGATCTGCGGGTTCGGGCGTACCGGTGCCTGGTTCGGTGCGGAGTATTTCGGCTTCCAGCCCGACGTGATGACGCTGGCCAAGGGCATCACCTCCGGCTACATCCCGCTGGCAGCGGCAATGTTCAACGATCGCGTGGCCGGTGTGCTCAAGGCGCAGGGCGGCGAATTGGCGCATGGCGGCACCTATGCGGGGCATCCGGTCTGCGCGGCGGTGGCGCTGGAGAACCTGCGCCTGCTGCAGGACGAGGGCATCGTGGAACGCGCGCGCACCCACATCGCGCCGTATCTGGCGCAGCGTTGGGCCGAGCTGGGCGAACACCGGCTGGTGGGGGAGGCGCGTATCGCCGGGCTGGTCGGGGCACTGGAATTGGTGCCGGACAAACGCCGGCGCGGCGCCTACTTTCCCGAGCGCGGTCGGGTTGGCGCCCTGTGCCGTGATTTCGCGCTGCGGCGCGGGCTGATCCTGCGTGCCACCCATGACGCCATGCTGCTGTCGCCACCGTTGATCATCACCCGCGAACAGGTCGACGAACTGTTCGACAAGGCCTGGGCGGCGCTGGACGATACCGCGCAGGCGCTGGGCGTCGGCGCGGCGTAAGCCCTGCCGGCGCAGCTCCCGAGGCTGAAGGTCTCGCGCGCATGTGCAAAGGACGGCGGGCCGGTGCGATTCCGGCATCGGCCGTGCCCGCCTGCCGCAGCGCACGCGGGAATTCCGCCACGCCACGCTGTGCAAACACAAACACCATGGGTAGGCTGGACCTCCGACCGGCCGTACACCGGCCCGCCCTGATCGCGCTGCCCTGGAGACCCGCATGACGCTGCGACTGCTCGCCCTGACGCTGTCCACCACCTTGCTGGCCGCCTGCGGTGGCCGCAATGCGCCCGGCGACGCCGAGGCGCAGGCCAAGGTGCTCAATGTCTATAACTATTCGGACTACATCGCCGAAGACACCATTCCCGCGTTCGAAAAGAGCACCGGCATCAAGGTCACCTACGACGTATTCGACAGCGACGAGATGGTGGAAACCAAGCTGCTCGCCGGTGGCAGCGACTATGACGTGGTGGTGCCCACACTCAACTTCTTCGGCCGGCAGATCCAGGCCGGCGTGTTCCTGCCGCTGGACAAGGACAAGATCCCCAATCTGGCCAATCTGGACCCGGACATCATGCGGCGCATCGCCACGCAGGATCCGGGCAATGCCTATGGCGTGCCGTACATGATCGGCACCACCGGCATCGGCTACAACGTGGACAAGCTCAAGGCGATCTTCGGCAGCACCGAGGTCGCCAACAGCTGGGATCTGGTGTTCAAGCCGGAAAACCTGTCCAGATTGAAGGACTGCGGCGTGACCCTGCTGGACACGCCCTCGGACCTGATTCCGATCGCGCTCAACTACCTGGGCCTGGATCCGCACAGCAGCGCACCGGCCGACATCGAAAAGGCCGCCGCGCTGATCAAGACGATCCGCCCGTATGTGCAGAACTTTCATTCCAGCCAGTACGTGACCTCGCTGGCCAACGGCAACACCTGCCTGGCGGTGGGCTGGTCGGGCGACATCATCCAGGCGCGCGACCGCGCGGTGGAAGCCGGCAACGGCATCAAGGTGGCCTACGCAATCCCCAAGGAAGGCGCGCCGCAGTGGTTCGACATGCTGGCCATTCCCAAGGACGCCAAGCACCCGGACAACGCCTACGCCTTCATCAATTATCTGTTGAAGCCGGAAGTGGCCGCGGCCAACAGCAACTTCATCCACTACGCCAACCCGGTGCGCACCGCCACGCCGCTGGTGGACGCGGCGATCCGCAACGACCCCACCATCTACCCGCCGCCGGAGGTGACCGCCCGGATGTTCACCTATGCGATCAATCCGCCCGAGGTGGACCGGCTGTATACGCGGCTGTGGACCGAGATCAAGACCGGGCGCTGACAGCCGCCATCGCTGTTTTATTCCTGTAGGAGCGTCCGCCGGCGTTTGTCCGGAAGTCCGAGCGGACGCTGACTGCGGTCATCACGCAATCTGTACCGGGCGGTTCAAATAATTGTATGGTTGCGCCGCCTTCGCCGAACCGCTGATGCGGCCCCGTCGTCGCGCGCGCCTCGCCCACGACACAGGACACCCCACCTTGAGCAATCACGACCAGCAGTCCAACGATGGCCAGCCTTCGGGCACGGATGCGCAAGGCAGCGGCGCGCACGACGAGCAGGAGCCACCCAAGCCCTCGCCGTTGAAGAATCCCAAGGTCAAGTGGACGCTGATCGTGTTCGGGGTGCTGGTGGTGGTGCTGCTGGTGATCTGGCTGGCCTATTACCTGATCAAGGGCCGCTACATGCAGGACACCAACAACGCCTACCTGCAGGCCGATTCGGTCGCCGTGGCGCCGCGGGTCAGCGGCTACGTGACCAAGGTGATGGTGAGCGACAACCAGATCGTGGAGGCCGGCCAGCCGCTGCTGCAGATCGACGACCGTACCTATCAGGCCACGCTGCAGCAGGCCGAAGCCGCGATCGCCGCGCGCCAGGCCGATATCGCCGCTGCCACCGCCAATGTCTCTGCACAGGAGTCGGCGCTGGTGCAGGCACGTAGCCAGGTGAGCTCGGCAGCGGCAAGCCTGACCTTTGCCCAGGCCGAAGTGAAGCGCTTCGCGCCGTTGGCCGCCTCTGGCGCGGACACGCACGAACACCAGGAAAGCCTGCAGCACGAACTGCAACGCGCACGCGCGCAGTACCAGGCCGCGCAGGCGCAGGCCAAGGGTGCGCAAAGCCAGATCCTGGCCAGTAACGCGCAACTGGAACAGGCCCAGGCCGGCGTCAAGCAGGCCACTGCCGACGCCGACCAGGCCCGCGTGGCGGTGGAAGACACCTTGCTGACCAGCCGCATCCACGGCCGCGTCGGCGACAAGACCGTACAGGTCGGCCAGTTCCTCGGGGCGGGTACCCGCACCATGACCATCGTGCCGCAGGAATCGCTGTACCTGATCGCCAACTTCAAGGAAACCCAGGTCGGGCTGATGCGTCCCGGTCAGCCGGCCGAAATCGAGGTCGATGCCTTGTCGGGCGTCACGCTGCACGGCAAGGTCGAGAGCCTGTCGCCGGGGACCGGCTCGCAGTTCGCGCTGCTGCCGCCGGAAAATGCCACCGGCAACTTCACCAAGGTGGTGCAGCGCGTGCCGGTGCGCATCCGCGTGCTGGCCGGCGAGGAGGCGCGCAAGGTGCTGGTGCCGGGCATGTCGGTCGAGGTCACCGTGGACACGCGCTCGGCCAAGGACGCCAAGCAACGGGCCGAGGAGGAATCCGATCGCGTGCAGGCACAGGAGCGCGCGCAGTGAGTGCAGCGGCAGCCACCGGCCCGCGTGCCGGCGGCAGCGCGCAACGCGAGAAGGCCGAGCCGGGCGCCTGGCTGGCGGTGCTGGCCGGCACCATCGGCTCGTTCATGGCGACGCTGGACATCTCCATCGTCAATGCGGCGCTGCCCACCATCCAGGGCGAGGTCGGCGCCAGCGGCACCGAAGGCACCTGGATCTCCACCGCGTATCTGGTGGCCGAGATCATCATGATCCCGCTGACCGGCTGGTTCGTGCGCACGCTGGGCCTGCGCAACTTCCTGCTGATCTGCGCGGTGATGTTCACCGCGTTTTCGGTGGTGTGCGGGCTGTCGACCTCGTTGACGATGATGATCATCGGCCGTGTGGGGCAGGGCCTGGCCGGTGGCGCGCTGATTCCCACCGCGCTGACCATCGTCGCCACGCGCCTGCCGCCCAGCCAGCAGACCATGGGCACCGCCTTGTTCGGCATGACCGTGATCATGGGCCCGGTGATCGGCCCGCTGCTCGGCGGCTGGCTCACCGAAAACGTCAGCTGGCACTATGCGTTCTTCATCAACGTGCCGATCTGCGTCGGCCTGGTGGCCTTGCTGCTGCTCGGCCTCAAGCATGAGAAAGGCGATTGGGCCGGCCTGCTCAATGCCGACTGGCTGGGTATCTACGGCCTGACCGCCGGCCTGGGCGGGCTCACCGTGGTGCTGGAAGAAGGCCAGCGCGAGCGCTGGTTTGAATCCAGCGAGATCAACACGCTCAGCGTGATCGCGCTCAGCGGATTTGCTGCACTGGTCGTGGGCCAGTTCCGCAAACGGCCGCCGGTGATCCACCTGTCACTGTTGCTGCATCGCAGTTTCGGCGCGGTGTTCGTGATGATCATGGCGGTGGGCATGATCCTGTTCGGCGTCATGTACATGATCCCGCAGTTCCTGGCGGTGATCTCCGGCTACAACACCGAGCAGGCCGGCTACGTGCTGCTGCTGTCGGGCCTGCCGACCGTGCTGCTGATGCCGATGATGCCCAAGCTGCTGGAGGTGGTGGACGTGCGCATCCTGGTGATCGCCGGGCTGATCTGTTTTGCCGCGGCCTGCTTTGCCAATCTGTCGCTGACCGCCGACACCGTCGGCATGCATTTTGTCGCCGGCCAGTTGTTGCAGGGCTGTGGCCTGGCGCTGGCGATGATGTCGCTGAACCAGGCGGCCATCTCCTCGGTGCCGCCGGAGCTGGCCGGCGATGCGTCCGGCCTGTTCAATGCCGGCCGCAACCTGGGCGGCTCGGTGGGGCTTGCGCTGATCTCCACCTTCCAGGAGCGCCGCATGACCTTCCATACCGAAACCATCGGCAGTGCGATCACTGCCAATTCCTCGCGCGCGCAGGATTTTCTGTCCGGCCTGACCGCGCAGATGCAGGGCAGCGCCGGCGGCGAGGCGGCCATTCGCTCGGTTGCGCAGCTGGCGCGCCTGGTGCAGCAGCAGGCCCTGGTGATGACCTATAGCGATCTGTTCTGGATCTTCGGCGTGATCGTGGTCTGCACGATTCCGCTGGCCTTTTTGCTCAAGCCGTTACCCAAGGGGGCGCACCTTGCAATGCACTGATTCCATGCGCCTGATCCGCATGCCGCTGGCCGCGGCGTTGAGCGTGGTCCTGCTCGGCGGCTGCATGCTGGGTCCCAACTACACCAAGGCGCCGGCAGTGGCCGATGCGGCGATGCAGGCGCCGGCATTGCATCGCGCCAGTGGCGCCGACGTGGTCGCTGCCGCGCCGCTGAATCACTGGTGGGAGGAGTTGCACGATCCGACCCTCACCCAGCTGGTCACCCAGGCCCTGGCCGACAGCCCCAACCTGCGCGCGGCGCAGGCGCGGCTGCGCGCCAACCGCGCACTGGCCAGCCAGCGCCGTGCCGAGCGCCTGCCCAAGCTCAATGCCAGCGCGGTGTATGCGTATGCCGAGCCGCCGCAGACCATCGTCGATACGCTGGGCGGCTTGCAGAATGGCCAGAACGGCCAGCCACCGGCCCAGGGCAGCGAGGCGCTGGATCTGGAAAAGACCCAGATCTACAGCGCCGGTTTCGATGCCAGCTGGGAGCTGGATTTCTTTGGCCGCCGCCGTCGCGCCGCCGAAGGCGCCCTGGCGCAGGCACAGGCCTCGGAAGCCGAGCTGGCCGATGCGCAGGTGCAGCTGGCGGCCGAAGTGGGGCAGGTGTACCTCAGCTACCGCGGCCTGCAGGCACGGCTGGCGATCGCCGATGCCAACCTGGACAAGATCGGGCAGACCCTGCGCCTGACCCAGCAGCGCCGCGCGCGTGGTGCGGCCTCGGACCTGCAGGTCGAGCAGATCGCCACGCAGGTGCAGCAACAGGAAGCGCAACGCCTGCCGCTGGAGATGCAATCGCAGGAAGCGCTGGACCAGCTGGCGTTGATGGTGGGGCGCGCGCCCGGCGCGCTGGATGCGCAGTTGCGCGCGCCGCAGCCGTTGCCGATGCTGCCCACGCAGGTGCGCGTGGACGATGCCGGCGCCCTGATCCGTCGCCGCCCCGATGTGCGCAAGGCCGAGCGCGAGCTGGCGGCTTCCAGCGCGCAGATCGGCGAGGCGTTGAATGGCTATTTCCCGCAAGTGACCTTGCTGGGCGGCCTGAGCTGGGTCGCCGGTTCGCCCAGCGATTTCAATTCCGACGCGTTGACCACGCTGGCGGTGCCGATGCTGCGCTGGTCGATCTTTGATTTCGGCAAGACCCGCGCGCAGGTGGAGCAGGCGCGTGCCGGCAACGCCGGCCGCGAGGCGGCCTACGAGGGGGCGGTGCTGGCGGCATTGCAGGACGCCAACTCCGCGTTGTCGCGTTTCGGCTCGGCGCGCAAGCAACTGGTGGTGGCGCGGCAGGCCGAAGCCTCGGCCACGCGTTCGGCCGGGTTGATGCAGCAACGCCGCGATGCCGGTGCCACCTCGTCGATCGATTTGCTCGACGTGCAACGCCAGCAGCTGTCGGCGCAGGACGCTGCCGCACAGGCGCAGGTGCAGTTGCTTGTGAACTACGTCGCGCTGCAGAAGAGCCTGGGGCTGGGCTGGAGCGCGCCGGTGCAGGAGGCACGCTGATCGCGACCGGTCGCGGCGGGCATGGGCACGCTGGTCCTGGCAGGGTGCTGCCCTGCCGCTGCCGGCACCACCCAGCTGCGCTACCCGCGCTGGCAGGTGCGCATCAGACATGCCGCGTCGGCGTCAGCTGGTGGCAGAGCACGCGATTGAACTGAAGGGGACCGGTGCCGACATTCGCACCGGGCACTGGCGGCCCCGGCGTCTTGCGGTGCACAGTCATTGCCGGGCCACGCTTCGCAAACGAGAGGGTTCATGGCACTTACCCAGGCCGCAGCGGCGCCGCTTTCCGCTGGCGACAACGCCTATCTGAGCATCAGCGAGGTCCGCAAGGAGTTCGACGGCGTCGTCGCGGTCGACGAAGTCAGCCTGCAGATCCGCAAGGGCGAAATCTTCGCGTTGCTGGGCGGCTCGGGCAGCGGCAAGTCCACCTTGCTGCGCTGCCTGGCCGGCTTCGAGCGGCCGACCAAGGGCCGCATCGTCCTCGATGGCCAGCCGATCGACGCGCTGCCACCGTACGAGCGCCCGATCAACATGATGTTCCAGTCGTATGCGCTGTTTCCGCACATGAGCGTGGAGCAGAACATCGCCTTTGGACTGAAGCAGGAAGCCCTGCCCAAGGCCGCAATCGCGGCGCGCGTGGGCGAGATGCTGGAGCTGGTGCAGCTCGGCAGCCTGGCCAGGCGCAAGCCGCATCAACTCTCCGGCGGCCAGCAGCAGCGCGTGGCGCTGGCGCGTTCGCTGGCCAAGCGGCCCAAGTTGCTGCTGCTGGACGAACCGATGGGCGCACTGGACAAGAAGCTGCGCTCGCAGATGCAGCTGGAGCTGGTCAACATCATCGAGACCTCCGGCGTCACCTGCGTCATGGTCACCCATGATCAGGAGGAGGCCATGACCATGGCCACCCGCATCGCATTGATGGACCAGGGCTGGATCCAGCAGGTCGGCACCCCGGACGAAATCTACGAACAACCGGCCAACCGCTTCGCCGCCGAATTCATCGGCTCGGTCAATCTGATCGATGCGGTCATCGTCGAGGACAAACCGGACCACGTCAGCCTGAAGTCCCCGGCATTCGACGCCAGTATCCGGGTCGGCCATGGCATCACCGGTTTCGAAGGGCAGGCGGTGGCGTTCGCGCTGCGTCCGGAAAAACTGGTCATCGGCAAGGAGGAACCCGCCCAGCCCTGCAACAAGGCGCAGGGCGTGATCGAGGACATCGCCTATTTCGGCAGCCACTCGGTCTACCACGTGCGCCTGCCCGGTGGCTTCAAACTGATGGCCAACTTCGCCAATCGGCAGCGCTGGGCCAGCGAAGCACTGACCTGGGGCGACACCGTATGGCTGAGCTGGGGCGAGGACGACGGCGTGGTGCTCACCGCATGAGGCGCCGCCTGTTCCGCGCAGCAGTGCCGGGCGCGCGCTGGGGCGTGATCGCCGCACCGTATCTGTGGCTGCTGGTGTTCTTCGCGATCCCGTTCCTGATCGTGCTGAAGATTTCATTTGCCGAGCGCGCCACCGCAATGCCGCCGTACACGCCGCTGTTCGCCATCGCGGCCGATGGCGCGGTGAGCGTCAAGCTGCATCTGGGCAACTATCTGGTCCTGCTGCACGACAGCCAGTACCTGGCGGCGTATGCGAGTTCGATCAGGATCGCGGCGTTGTCGACCGTGTTTGCGCTGTTGATCGGCTACCCGATGGCCTATGTCATTGCGCGGCTGCCGCTGGCCACGCGCAACGTGGCGATGATGCTGGTGGTGTTGCCGTCGTGGACCTCGTTCCTGGTCCGTGTCTACGCTTGGATCGGCATCCTCGACGGCAACGGCTTGCTCAATCAGGCGCTGCTGGCGCTGGGAGTGATCCGCCAGCCGTTGCAGTTGCTGTACACACCGCTCGCCGCCTATATCGGCATCGTGTACTGCTATCTGCCCTTCATGGTGCTGCCGTTGTACGCCAACCTGGTCAAGCACGATCGGCGCCTGCTCGAAGCCGCCTACGATCTGGGCGCGCGGCCGTGGCAGGCGTTCGTGCGCATCACCTTGCCGCTCTCGCGCAACGGGATCGTGGCCGGCTGCATGCTGGTGATGATTCCGGCGGTGGGCGAATTCGTGATTCCGGAAATGCTGGGCGGGCCGGACACCTTGATGATCGGCCGCGTGCTGTGGGGAGAATTCTTCAACAATCGCGACTGGCCGGTGGCCGCTGCGGTGGCCACGGTGATGTTGCTGCTGTTGCTGGTGCCGATCGTGCTGTTCCACCGGTATCAGCAGCGCGAGCTGGAAGGGCGGCTGACATGATGCGCGCCTGGCGCGGTGGTCGCGTGCTGGGTGGCAGCGTGCTCGCGCTGGGCTTCGGCTTTCTGTACCTGCCGATCCTGTTGCTGATGGTCTACTCGTTCAACGCCTCGCGGCTGGCGATGGTGTGGGGCGGCTTTTCCACGCGCTGGTATGGCGAATTGCTGCGCGATCGTCAGCTGCTGGATGCGGCCTGGGTCAGCCTGGAAGTCGCGTTCTGGACAGCCGGGGCATCGACGCTGCTGGGCACGATGGCGGCGCTGGCGATGGTGCGCATGCGGCGTTTCCCCGGCAAGACCCTGTTCGGTGCGCTGATCACCGCGCCATTGGTGATGCCGGAGGTGATCATCGGCCTGTCGATCCTGTTGTTGCTGGTCTCGATGGGCGGCGTGCTCGGCATCGCACCGCGCGGCGCGGTAGCGATCTGGGCGGCGCATGTCACCTTCACCGTCTCGTTCGTGACGGTGGTGATTTCCTCGCGCCTGCAGGAACTGGATCGCTCGCTGGAAGAAGCGGCGATGGATCTGGGCGCGACACCGCTGAAGGTGTTCTTCCTGATCACCTTGCCGATCATCGCCCCCGCATTGGCATCGGGCTGGCTGCTCGCGTTCACCCTGTCGCTGGACGACGTGGTGATCGCCAGCTTCCTGGCCGGGCCCAGTTCGACCACCTTGCCGATCAAGGTGTTCGCGTCAGTGCGGCTGGGCATCAGCCCCAAGATCAACGCGCTTGCCACGCTGATGGTGCTGGCGGTGTCGGTCGCCGCAGCGATCGGTTGGTGGCTGCTGGCGCGCAGCGAACAACGCCGCCAGCGCGATGCGCAACTGGCGCTGCAAGCTGCTTCCTGAGCAGGCACCAATATGAGTGTGGCGAATGCATCGCCACCAGCGGCGGCCAGACGGCTGCGAACGCCGACGCCACCGACATCCACGATGGCTGCACGCCGATTGCGGACGCCTGATGCGGCCACCGGACGCCGGGCACGGCAGTTGGTTGGGTCGCTGTTACCTGGCCGGAGGCGTGTACCCGCTGTCCCAGGGCTGCGGCTTGGTCAGGTAGCACTGATACTCGGCGCTGATGTCGTAGCCCTGTTGCTCGACCTTGGGTTGTTCGTCGGCGCGATCCTTGTCCTTGTTCTTTCCGTCGTCCTTGGATTTCTGCTTGCTCGGATAGATCGTGACCATGTTCGGCGACGAGTGCGCGGTAACGAATTGGCGGATGGCAGTGTCCGAGCAGGCCCGCAGCGCCTGTTCCTCGCAGGGTTGGCTGGGATTGGGCAGCGTGTTGGTGCAGCTCACGGTGACAAATCCGTTCGGACCCGGACGCGGGCCGTGCAGCATGTCCTGCAGGACGGCGCACCCCGGCAGGCAGGCGCCGATGCCAAGTACAACTAGAACAATCAGATCCCGGCGCATCGTGGTGGTCTTCCGTGAATGGATGAAGCTGCCAAGTGCCGAATGCTAGAGCATTTTTGTGCGGTGGGACGGTCGGGACAGGGCAGGCCGCTTTCGTTAGCGTGGCTGGGAGCGTTGCTCCGGTTGCCAGTGATCCGCGAGCGGTGCGATGGAGGTGCGGCATTGCGTCGCGGCGTGGGTAAACACAGCGTTGCAGCGATTTGCTGCGGTTGTGACGCGGCTGCAACTTGCCGGCGACTAGCATGGCGGGCCTGTAACAGGAGACCGTCATGTCCTACGACACCGTCAACCCGGCCAATGGCCAGGTCGAGCACACCCAGCACACCCTGGACGCCGCCGCCATCGAGGCGCGTCTGGCTGCTTCCGCCAAGGCATTCCCGCAGTGGGCGGCGCTGCCGTTGGCCGAGCGCGGCGCGCTGTTGCGGCGCGTGGGCGAAGAGCTGACCCGGCGGCGCGACGAGTTGCAGCGCATCATGACCGCCGAGATGGGCAAGCTGCGACACGAGGCGCTGGCCGAGGTCGACAAGTGCGCACAGGCCTGCGCCTATTACGCCGAGCATGCGGCCGAATATCTGGCACCGCGCGACATCCCGACCGAGGCGCAGTCCAGCTATGTGCGCTACGAGCCGCTGGGTTGCGTGTTTGCCGTGATGCCGTGGAATTTCCCGCTGTGGCAGGCGTTTCGTTTCCTCGCCCCGGGGCTGATGGCCGGCAATGTCGCGCTGCTCAAGCACGCCAGCAATGTGCCGCGCTGCGCCGATGCGATGAAGCAGGTGCTCGATGCCGCCGGTATTCCGCCCGGCGTGTTCGACGTGCTGCATATCGACAACGATCAGGCCGCAGATGTGCTGCGTGATGATCGCATCGCCGCGGTGACGCTGACCGGCAGCGAGCGCGCCGGACGGTCGCTGGCTGCAAATGCGGGCGATCAGTTGAAGAAGTGCGTGATGGAACTGGGCGGCAGCGACGCGTTCGTGGTGCTGGAAGACGCCGACCTGGAGCACACCGTCGCCTCAGCCGTGCAGTCGCGTTTCGACAACAGCGGGCAGACCTGCATCGCCGCCAAGCGCTTCATCGTGGTGGACGCCATTGCCGATCGCTTCATCGAACGCTTCGTGGCCGCCGCGTCCAAGCGCGTGCTCGGTGACCCGCAGCAGGAGGGCACCACGCTGGCGCCCATGGCCCGTGCAGATCTGCGCGACGAGTTGCACAAGCAGGTACAAGCCAGCGTGGAAAAAGGCGCCAAGGTGCTGCTGGGCGGCGAACCGGTGCCTGGTTCGCATGCCGGCTATCCGGCCACCATTCTCGACCACGTCGCCCCGGGCATGCCGGCCTACGAGGAAGAATTCTTCGGTCCGGTGGCCTCGGTGATTCGCGTGCGCGATGAGGCGGAGGCGGTACGCGTGGCCAACGACACCAGCTTCGGCCTGGGCGGTAGTGTGTGGACTTCCGATGCCAAGCGCGGCGAGCGCGTGGCGCAGCAATTGCAGTGCGGCGCGGCGTTCGTCAATTCGGTGGTCAAGAGCGACGTGCGCCTGCCGTTCGGCGGCATCAAGCGCTCCGGGTTCGGCCGCGAGCTGGCCGAGCACGGCATCCACGAGTTCATGAACATCAAGACCATCTATGTGGCTTGAGTGCGGGGATTGGTGAGTCGGGATTGGGGATTCGTAAAAGCAAGCCGCCTCCTTCTCCCCTCGGGAGAAGGTGCCCGAAGGGCGGATGAGGGTACGTCATCACGCGATGATGCCGACGCCTTCAAACCAGCCAGTGCAGAGCCAGCGTGCCCTTGCAGTGCGGGAACCTCCAGCAGCTCTGTGCCAAAGCAACACCCAGCAGTCAGAAACCCGCTCGAACCAATCCCGAATCCCCACTCCCGAATCCCGGCCGCAACGCGGCCTACAGCCACCGCGCACGCTTGAACAGGCGATACAGCACCAGGCATGAGGCGACCACGCCGGCGACCAGCAGTGGATACGCGTAGCGTTTGTCCAGTTCCGGCATGTGGGTGAAGTTCATGCCATACCAGCTGGTGATCAGGGTGGGGGCGGCCAGCAGCGCGGCCCAGGCGCCCAGGCGCTTGACGGTTTCGCCCTGGGCCAGGGTCACCATCGACAGGTTGACGCTCAGCGCGGTGCCCAGCATCTCGCGCAATGTATCGATGGCGTCGTTGATGCGCACCGCGTGATCGAGCACGTCGCGCAGGTAGATGCCGACTTCGTCGTGGATCAGCGAGCCCGGGTTGCGCTTGAGGTGCGAGAGCACGTCCTGCAGCGGTGCCACCACCAGCCGCATCTTGTTGAGTTCGCGCTTGAGCTCGTACAGGCGCACCACGGTTTCGCGCTTGTAGTTGTCGGCAAAGATGTCCTTTTCCAGGCCTTCCAGCGTGTCGCGGAACTCGTCCATGATCGGCAAATAATTGTCGACCACGAAATCGAGCACGCCGTACAGGCAGAACGAGGCGCCCATACGCAGCATCGCCGGTTCGCGTTCGACCCGGTGCCGCACCGGCGTATACGACAGCGATGCGCCATGGCGCACCGTCAACAGAAAGCGCGCGCCCAGGAACGCGTGCGTCTCGCCGTAGCGGATACGCTCGTTGACCAGCTGCGCGGTGTTGACCACCACGAACAGGGAGTTGCCGTAACTCTCGGCCTTGGGGCGCTGGTGCGCCTTGAGCGCATCCTCGATGGCCAGATCGTGCAGGCCGAACTCGTCCTGCAGTTTGTGCAGCACCGATTCCTGCGGCTCGTACAGCCCCACCCAGACGAACCCATCCGGGCGCTGCAGCACGTCGCTGATCTGCTCCAGGCTGATGTCGTGGCGTTCGCCCTCACCGTCGTAATAGGCACAGGTGATGACGCAGGAGGGGTTGTCCGGATGGCGGCCGTGGTGGTTCATGGACGCATCCTGGATCAGCGCGTGCGCACGGACAAGTCACGCCGCCGCAAGGCGATGGCGAGCGCGGTGTGGATGGGCAACAGCAGCAGCACCCATTGCAGGTTGTCCTGCGCCTGGAACGACAGCCAGTGGATCAGCAAGGCCAGCAGAGCCGAGCCGGCGACCAGCCAGCGCAGCACATCGAACCAGCGTCCGGGCCGGCGCCCGCGCAGCAGGGCGATGCCGCCGACCAACAGCAGCACGCACAGCGGGTTGACCAGCAGCAGGTTGCGATTGGCCCAGGCCGATTGATGCACGGTGAAGCCCCACAGATACACCAGCAGGCCGCCGCCGATCGCGCACAGCAGCCAGTACGGCAGGGCGAAAGCGGCGAGCACGCGCTGCCGGCGACCGAGCGCCAGCACGCCGGCGGCGACGATCAACCCGGTCAGCAACCATGGCCACCAGTGCCGTTGCTGTTCGGCCGGCTCCGGTGCGATGCGATGCGGCAACAGCACCTGCGTGGACTGCACCAAAGGGCGGCCGGCGCTGTTGTGCACCTGGGTCAGGCTGTCGGCCAGCCGCATCGGTACGAACGCTTCTTCCCAGCGCGACAACGGGCGGTCCGCGTACGGCCCCAGGCCCAGGTCGAAGCCCAGCCACATCCACGGGGCGGGAGAGGCCAGGCGTACTGCCTCGCTGCGGTATGTATTGCCACGCGAGCGCCCGGCCAGTTGCGATTTCAATGCGCCGCCCATCGCCCGGTCCAGCGTGTCGCGGACCATCGTGGCGCAGTTGGCCACGAAATAATCGTAGTGGTAGCGCGCGTTCTCGGGCCGGCTGCGAACGGCCAGCCCGTCGGCCAGCGCGCGCGCCTGGTCCGGTGGCAGATCCAGCCACTGGATGCTGACGCCGCGGCCGACCGCGCGATATTGCTGCAGGTCTTCGTCCAGCGGTAACGCAACCAGGTAGTACATCATCTCGCCACGCGCGAAACGCGGAACGAAATCCGGCTCGCTGGGATCGAAGAAGCCGAAGTTGTACGAGGTGGCCTGCCCGGTGACCGGATCGACCACCACGATGGCATCGTGACCGAAGCGCTCGAAGAACACCTCGCCCGGCTGCATGGTGACCACGCCGACACGCGGTGCCGACGCAGCCGGTTGGGCAGGGGCCTGATCGGCGACCTGGGCAACGGCGGCAGGCGCCACCAGCAGTGCAAGCAACAGCAGCAGACAGGACGCCGCCCATCGCCGAACCCTGCCGCGGCCTGTTGCTGCAGCAGTCATGCGGTGCGAAAGGTTCAAGCGTCGTCCTGCGGGTCTGGCGGCAGGATGGTCACGTGGAAGGCGTGCACGCGCCGCGCATCGGCCTTGGCCACGCGGAACGCAAAGCGCCCCAGCGTCAGCTCCTCGCCGGTTTCCGGCAGATGCCCGATCGCATCGGTGACCAGCCCGCCGACGGTGTCGTACTCGTCATCGGGGAAGTCGGCGCCAAAGCGCTCGTTGAAGTCCTCGATCGGCGTCAGCGCATCGACCACATAGCGGCCGTCGGCCTGGATGGCGATCAGCGAATTCTCTTCCTCGGCATCGTCGTGCTCGTCGTCGATCTGGCCGACGATCTGCTCCAGCACGTCCTCGATGGTGACCAGCCCGGCGACACCGCCGTACTCGTCCACCACGATGGCCATGTGGTTGCGCGACAGGCGGAATTCCTTGAGCAGGACGTTGAGCTTCTTCGATTCGGGGATCAGCACCGCCGGGCGCAGCAGTTCGCGCACATTGCCGGGGCCGTTGTCGGCAACCACGCCGCGCAACAGATCCTTGGCCAGCAGGATGCCGAGCACTTCGTCCTTGTTCTCGCCGTGCACCGGGAAGCGCGAATGGCCCGATTCCACCACCTGCTTCATCAGGTCGATGAAACGCGCCTCCACCGGCAGCGAGACCATCTGCGAGCGCGAGATCATCACATCGCCCACGGTGAGCTCGGACACGGAGATCGCGCCTTCCATCATGCGCAAGGTGTCTGCGGCGATCAGGCCGTCCTGTTCGGCGGTCCGCAGCAACGCGACCAGTTCGTCGCGGGTATGGGGCTCGCCAGAGAAGGCAGCGCTCAGGCGCTCGAGCCAGCTACGGCGTTTTTCGGGTGTTTCTTGGGATTGGCTACTGTCGTCTTCGGACATCGTGACGGGGGGCGGCACCCGGCAAACCAGGCGATAGCAGGCAGTCTAACAGGAAGCCGCTAAGGCGCTGTAGACGGGGCGGGGCGGGCACCGCGTCAGGGCAGGTCCAGGCTGTAGCCGCAGCCGACCACGGTCTTGCCCGGATGCGACTTCACGTTGGAGACGCTGAGCACGATCGATTCGATCATCGCCTCGCCGGTCTTGGGGTTGGTGGTGTCTTCGCTGACCAGCTCACGGCCGTACATGACCTTTTCGGCGTTATCCACGCCCAGTTCCAGGTTCAGCTGCCTGGCCAGCGGGCGCGGGTCGGGCAGGTCCAGCAGCGCCATGACGCTGGCGCCGGAGAACGCGATATGGGTGGTGCGGTGGCCGAACACGCTGATCGGCGTGTTGAGCGTGTACTCGGTCATGAACAGGTTGGCCTGTTCCAGCGGCGTCCAGCCCAGCGCGACCGCCTTGAGCGGGTCGGCCAGCACCGGCGCCAGCGCGTTGAAGTCGCCGATGCGCTGGCGGCATTCGATCAGGGCCGGCAGGTCCGGACGCACCGGCGCGGTCTGGGCCCAGGCGCCGGAGCAGGCCAGCAACAGCACCGCGGTGGCGACACAGGCCCGCATCAGTGCTCTCCCGCATAGGGATCGTCGATGCCGAGATCGGCCAGGATCTCGCGTTCGAGTTGCTCCATCGCGTCGGCTTCCTTGTCGTCCTCGTGATCCCAGCCCAGCAGGTGCAAGGTGCCGTGCACGGTCAGATGGGCGTAATGGGCGGCCAGCGACTTGCCTTGTTCGGCGGCCTCGCGCGCCACCACCGGTGCACAGATCACCAGATCGCCGAGCAGCGGCATCTTGATGCCCTTGGGCAGGCCCTCGGGCAACTCGGCCGGAAAACTCAGCACATTGGTGGCGTAATCCTTGCCACGGTAATGGTGGTTGAGCGAGCAGCCTTCCTTCTCATCGACAATGCGCACCGCCAGATCGGCCTCGCGGATGCGCCCCTTCAGCGCGGCCGCCACCCATTTGCGAAAACTCACCGCCGACGGCAGGCCGGCGCGCGGCAGCGCGTAACTGACAGCGACGTCGAGGCGGACAGGTCCACGGGTCATGGGGAGAGTTTCCTGGGCTGGGGTCAGTGCGTGCACGTGATCAGCAGTATCACCGCAGGCCCGTTGGCCACGCGGTAGCTCGAACTTCCGATCGGGCCGCGCCCGCAGCCGTGATTGTAATCCCGCACCCGCAAGCTTGAAACGAATCCGGGGTGATCATGCACCCAGACCGCAGCGATACCGCTTTCCAGGAGCCCGCCGACCAGTGACTGGCTTGCGCGGTGCGCGTGCTGGATCGGTGAGCTTTCGCAGCCGCGTGCATCGGTGACCGTTCCCGGTAGATCGAGCAGCCAGCGTGCACTGCGCCCTTGCTGCCAAGCACCGAATCGTGCGCGCTCGTTTCCTGCCGGCATATCGCCTTGCGCCTGTTCGGCCAGTTTCTCCAGGTACGTGGTTGGAATGCTGATGCTGGTGTGGTCGGCAGCCAGCGATACACAGGGGGGCGCCACTTGCGCCGCCGGGATCACATCGCGATCCACAACGGGGATTCCAGGTCCCGGCGGCGCTTCGGTGGCATCGAGCGATGCCGCCGCGAGCAATCCGCTTGCCAACGTCAGGCCGGCAAGGCGCAGCTTCATTCAGCGTTGTTCTTGGTAGCGGCGTCCTGCTGATCGCGTTTTTCATACGCGGTAACGATGCGCTGCACCAGCGGGTGGCGCACCACGTCGCGTGCCTCGAAGAAGGTGAAGCTGGCGCCGTCCACATCGCGCAGCACCTCGATGGCGTCGCGCAGGCCGGACTTGACGTGCTTGGGCAGGTCGATCTGGGTCAGGTCGCCGGTGACCACCGCGGTGGAGCCGAAGCCCAGGCGGGTCAGGAACATCTTCATCTGCTCGATGGTGGTGTTCTGCGCCTCGTCCAGAATCACGTAGGCATCGTTGAGCGTGCGGCCGCGCATATAGGCCAGCGGCGCAATCTCGATGACGTTCTTTTCCAGCAGCTTGACCACCTTTTCCACGCCCAGCATCTCGTACAGCGCGTCGTACAGCGGGCGCAGGTACGGGTCCACCTTCTGGCTGAGATCGCCAGGCAGGAAGCCCAGCTTTTCGCCGGCTTCCACCGCCGGGCGCACCAGGATCAGGCGCTGTACGCGCGATTCGTTCAAGGCTTCCACTGCGCTGGCCACGGCCAGGAAGGTCTTGCCGGTACCGGCCGGGCCGATGCCGAAATTGATGTCGTGGGTGGCAATCGCATGCAGGTACTTGGCCTGGTTGGCGCCGCGGCCACGCACGGTGCCGCGCTTGACCTTGATCGCCACGTCCTGGGCCACGTAGGAACGATCGATCACGTGCTCGACATTGGCATCGTTCAGGCGCAGGTGGATGGCGTGGTTGTCGAACGTGGTGGCGGCGGCTTCCTCGTACAAGGCCGTCAGCAGCGACTGCGCGGCGGTGACCGCCGGCTCCGGGCCGGTGACGCGGAAGATGTTGCCGCGGTTGGCGATCTCCACGCCGAGCTTGAGTTCGATCTGGCGCAGGTGCGCGTCGAACGGGCCGGCCAGATTGGCCAGGCGCTCGATGTCGTCGGGTTCCAGGGTGAAGTCGCGATGTGCAGGTGAGTTCATGGTCGGATCGGACCGCGCACGCATGCGCTGGTCGGTTGGGCGGCAGACGAGGGTAGCGCGCAGCGTGTGATCCCACCAACACGCCCGGCCACTGCAATCACCCGGTCTGGCCGGGACCCGGCGGCGTGCGCGGGTTTTCCACAGTCGCTGTGGAGTCACGCATCACTAACCTGTGGATAAAAATTGTGGCGCCTACTCGCACAAGGTCTGGCAGGCAGGTGGCGAAAAAATCGCCACTGCGATGGCGGTTGTCCACAAGCGGTGTGGATCGAATTCGGCAAAGCCTGTGGGTAAGTACTCGCACGCCTTGTGCCGCAAGGTGTTGCAGACGGGTGGTGAAATTTTGATCACTCGGCGCGTGCCGCGTGCTGGGGCGAGCCGCTGTCGATGTCGTCGCTGTGCGCGATCAACACATTGCCCGGCCCTTGCGAACGATGCGCGCTGTCGCTGGCTTGCAGGCCGAGCATGGCCCAGTGCTGCGCCAGGTCACCGGGCCATTGCCGACGCTCGAGCGCCAGTTGGCGACTCAGCGCGATGCGCACGCCGTTGCGTGCTCGCGAAAGTAGAGGCGCGCGGCGTGACGCGCGTGAGCTGGCTGAAGTGCCAGCGTATTGCACACACGCACGCAGCCACGCAAGGTAAGAACCATCGCAGGCAGATGCGGCATCGGGCGGCTGACGGCAGCACCACGACCGTCGCGACCGACCAGCACGCACTCTGTCATCCACCACGAATCCGCCACCGAGCGCTGACGGAAGGCGCCACGCAAGCCGGCGCCCGTGCCGCGTCAGTTTGCGCTGTCGTCCACCTGGATAAGGCCACGCAGCGAATTGCTCATCGCCTCGGTGATCAACACATCGACGAAGTGCCCGATCAGGCGCGGGTTGCCGGGGAAATTCACCGGGCGCATGTTCTCGCTCTTGCCGGTCAACTCGTTCGGATCGCGCCGCGACGGGCCTTCCACCAGTACCCGTTGCACGCTGCCGACCATGGACTGCGAGATACGCGTGGCGTGCGCATTGATCTGCGCCTGCAGGCGGGCAAGCCGCGCCTGCTTGACGGCTTCCGGCGTGTCGTCCTGCAGGTCCGATGCCGGCGTGCCGGGACGCCGCGAATACACGAACGAGAAACTCTGGTCGAAGCCCACGTCCTCGATCAGCTTCATGGTCTTTTCGAAATCCGCTTCGGTCTCGCCGGGAAAGCCGACGATGAAATCCGAGCTGATCGAAATGTCCGGGCGCACCGCGCGCAGCTTGCGGATCTTGGACTTGAATTCCAGTGCGGTGTAGCCGCGCTTCATCGCCGACAGGATGCGGTCGCTGCCGGCCTGCACCGGCAGGTGCAGGTAATTGGCCAGCTGCGGCACGTCGCGATACGCATCCACCAGCGAATCGGAAAATTCCAGCGGATGCGAGGTGGTGAAACGGATACGGCCGATGCCGTCGATCTGCGCGATGGTGCGGATCAGCAGGCCCAGATCCGCGTACTGCGCCGCATCGCCGGCATCGGCGCCGTATGCGCCGCGATACGCGTTGACGTTCTGGCCGAGCAGGTTGATCTCGCGCACGCCCTGCGCAGCCAGTTGCGCCACTTCCACCAGCACGTCCTCGAACGGCCGGCTGACTTCCTCGCCGCGGGTGTAGGGCACCACGCAGAACGAGCAGTATTTGGAGCAGCCTTCCATGATCGACACGAATGCCGACGGGCCATCGGCACGCGGCTCGGGCAGGCGATCGAACTTCTCGATTTCCGGAAAGCTGATGTCCACCTGCGACTTGCCCGATTCGCGCCGCGCGCGGATCAGCTCCGGCAGGCGATGCAGGGTCTGCGGGCCGAACACCAGATCCACGTACGGCGCGCGCTTGACGATGGCCTCGCCTTCCTGCGACGCCACGCAGCCGCCCACCCCGATGATCACCGGCTTGCCGCCGGCCTTCAGTGCCTTCCAGCGGCCGAGCTGGCTGAACACCTTTTCCTGCGCTTTCTCGCGGATGGAGCAGGTGTTGACCAGCACCACGTCGGCGTCTTCGGGGTTGTCGGTCAGCTCCAGGCCCTCGGAGGCGGCGAGCACGTCGGCCATCTTGGCCGAGTCGTACTCGTTCATCTGGCACCCGTGGGTCTTGATGTAGAGCTTGCCGCGCACCACGGCAGGCGCCGACGGGCGGGCCACCGGCAGCGGCAACAGGGCAGGTGCGTCCACGGCGGTGGCCGCGGACAGGTCGGAAACGGATGTCCCGGGCATGGCGCTTATTCCAGGCGGGTAGAAGATAGCCGCACAGTTTACCCGCTTGCGCCGGGCCCGTCCGCCTGGTCAGGCCTTGGCGTTGGTCGCCTCGGCACGTGCAAACGCCGGCCGGTCGGCCATGCGGGCGATGTAGGCGCGGGTGCTGGCAGGCGGATCGATCAGGCCGAAATCGAGCATCCAGCCCAGCGCGCCGCCCCACAGCACATCGGCCGCGCTGCAGCGTTCGCCCAACAGATAGTCGCCCTTGGCCAGTTGCGCATCGATCACCTGCAGCACCGTGTCGCAGTCGGCGTAGGGCGAGATCGCGCGCGGCGGCGCGTCGCGCTTCAGCGCGCGGTCGATGATCGCCGGCTCGAACGCCGAGCCGTAGAAGGCCAGCCAGCGCAGGTAGGCGCCGCGATCGGCGTCGCCCGGGGCCGGCGACAGGCCGGCTTCCGGATACAGCTCGGCCAGGTACTGGTAGATCGCACCCTGTTCGGTGACCACGCTGTCGCCGTGCCGGATCGCCGGAATCTTGCCCATCGGGTTGATCGCCAGGTAGTCGCTCGCCAGTTGCTCGCCTTTTTCCAGATTGACGATCTGCAGGTCGTAACTGGCGCCGAGCTCTTCCAGCAGCACCAGCACGCCGCGCGAGCGCGAGCGGGGATTGTGGAACAGGGTGATGTGGCGCTGGTCGGACATTGCAGGTTCCTTGGTGGAGGCGGCAGGCATGGGCCGCGGTACCAGCGCCATCCTACGCAGCCATTGCGGACAGTTCCTGTCCGCAATACGGTAGCGCGATGGCTTCGACCGCTGCCCGCTTGTTGCGTCTGCTCGCCCTGCTGCAAGGCGGCCGGACCTGGTCCGGTGCGGCGCTGGCCGAGCGCCTGGAACTGCACCCGCGCAGCGTGCGGCGCGCGGTCGAGCGCTTGCGCGAGCTGGGCTATCCGGTGCAGGCCGCGCCCGGGGCCGGTGGCGGCTATCAGCTGGGGCAGGGCGCCGCGGCCCTGCCGCTGTTGTTTGAAGAGGACGAAGCGCTGACCGTGGCGATCGCCTTGCGCGCAGCGGCTCCGGTAATGCGTGGCATGGATGCGGCGGCGGCGCGGGTGCTGCGCAAGCTCGATCCGTTGTTGCCGCGGCGCAGCGGCCAGCGTGCCAGTGGTGCGCATGCGGCCACGGCCAGTCTGCCGATCACCGAGGACGCCGCTGCCTTGGTGGATGCGGCACTGCTGGCGCAACTGGCCAGCGCCTGCCGCGACCGGGCCACGCTGCGGCTGGACTATCGCCGGCATTCCGGCGCGCCGATCACGCGCTGCGTGGAGCCGGCCTTGCTGGTGAACTACGGGCGGCGCTGGTACCTGCTGGCCTGGGACTGCGAGCGTCAGGACTGGCGTACCCTGCGGGCCGACCGGATCGACCAGGCCAGCGCGACCGGCGCCCGGTTCGCCGCGCGCGCGTTGCCGGAGGAGCCGCTGCAACTCCTGCGCAAGGCGATCGGCGAGTCGCCGTTTCCGTGTCGGGCCCGGGTACGCCTGCATGGCACGCTGGACGCACTTGCCGCGCGCATCCCGCCCTGGCTGGGCGCGCTGGAAGCCGACGGGCCGGCACATTGCTGGCTGGGCCTGGGCGCACCGAGCATGCCGGCCCTGGCGGCCAACCTGCTGATGCTCGATCTACCCTTCGATGCGATCTCCCCGCAGGCCGTGCGTGCTCCCCTGACCCAGGCGCTGAACGCGTTGCGGACGCGGCTGGAGCAACTGCCCGGATAACCGCGGCAGCCACTTGGCAAGCCCGGGCCAAGCTGGGACACTCCGCCGCATGAAGGGGATGTCAAGAGTGCTGGGGCTGCTAGTTGTCACGTTGTCGGCGGCGCCGGCCAGCGCCGGCACCTTGTACAAGTGCGTCAGCGGCGACGGGATCACCAGCTACCTGAGCAAGCGCCAGAGCGGGGCGACCTGCAGCGTCATCAGTAGCTACACCCCGGACCGGTCCGCGCGCCGCGCCGCGCCGTCCACGCTCCGGCCGACGCCGGGCGTGGTCGCCAGCCCGGCGCGCAGCAGCGCCACGATCGACAGTGGTGCGCCGGCCATGATCATCAGTCAGCCGGCCAGCCAACCACCTCCTCGCGCTGCCGAGCTCGCCTCGGCGCTGAGGCCGCGCGCGCAGCCGGTGTCGGAAACGTCGATCGTGCAGCCGCCCGCTGCTGTCGCGGTCAATCCGCGCCGGGTGGTCAGCGGGCAGGTCTATTCGTATATCAAGGACGGTGTGCGCCATTACACCAGTGCGCGCCCGCGCCAGGTCGCCAGCATCCAGGGCCTGCGCACCATCCACTACAGCTTCATCGAAACCTGCTACGCCTGCGGAGCCAAGCCGGGCGTCAATTTCGGCGCGATCCGGCTCAATACCAACGCCTACCAGCAGGAAATCACTGCGGCCGCGCGCGAGTTCGGGGTCGAAGAGGCGATCGTGCGCGCGATCATCCATGCCGAGTCGGCCTACAATCCGCTGGCACTGAGTCGTGCCGGCGCGCAGGGGCTGATGCAATTGATGCCCGGGACCGCACGCCGCTTCGGGGTCAGCGATGCCTATGATGCAACGCAAAATATTCGCGGTGGCGTGCAATATCTTTCGTGGTTGCTGAAGCGCTTCAACGGCGATCTCACGCTGGCCGCTGCCGGCTACAACGCGGGCGAGGGCGCGGTGGATCGCTACGGTGGCGTGCCGCCTTACAGCGAGACCCAGCGCTACGTGCAACGCGTCGGCCTGCTGGCCGGACGCTATCGTGGGCAGGCCACCGCAGCCAACTGAGCTGCGTGCCTTCGCACGCATGCGCTGCCCGCTTCGGCCTGCCTTGACCGCAACCAATCGGGACGGATGTCGGGCGGCCACCATGTCGCGCAGGCAGCCTTCGCGGCTGCGCGATGCGGCAGCCCACGTGCAGCAGGTCTTCGACTGGTGCAGGGTCGATGCCAGCACTGCGTCACAGCTGTCGGTCCTGTGCCAGGCTGGCACGTGATGCAATCGGCGCGCGCCTGCATCCGGTGTTTGCACTGCGCCGGTCCGACTGCGTACATTGCGTTGTCTGTGTATTAAGCGTTCCGCTACACTGCGGTCGATTCATCGCGGCTGGACCCCCCGCCAGCCGTTGGCAGCCTCACGCTACCTAATCAAGATCGGAGAGCCGGATGGCCAACGATGGGGTTAACGCACCTGCGGATATCGGGCGTCGCCGGTTTTTGACCGCGACAACGGCCGTGGTCGGTGCGGTCGGAGCAGGATTTGTCGCAGTTCCGTTCGTGAAGTCGTGGAATCCCAGTGCACGCGCCAAGTTGGCCGGTGCTCCGGTGACTGCCGACATCAGCGCCTTGCAGGAGGGGCAACGGCTGGTTCTGGAATGGCGCGGTCAGCCGATCTGGATCGTCAAGCGCTCCAAGGCGATGCTCGACGCGCTGCCATCGCTGGATGACCGGCTCAAGGATCCCAAGTCCGAGAACAAGGACCAGCAGCCGGACTATGTACTGAAGAATCCCGAATACCGCTCGATCAAGTCCGACATCTCGGTGCTGGTCGGGCTGTGCACGCATCTGGGCTGCTCGCCGGAAATGGTCGCCGAGATCCGCCCCGAGCCCTACGACCCGCAGTGGAAGGGCGGCTATTTCTGCCCCTGCCACAAGTCGCGTTTCGACATGTCCGGCCGCGTCTTCGACGGCGTGCCGGCACCGATCAATCTGCTGGTGCCCCCACACCACTACGTGGACGACAACACCCTGGTGATCGGCGTCGATCCCGATGGTGCCGGTACGTCGGCCAACAGCACGGGGGCTGCCTGATGAGCAATATCCTGGTCCGTACCGCCAACGGTGTGTTCGATTGGGTCAACGAACGCGCGCCCGGGCTGATGCCCATGTATCGCAAGCATGTCAGCGAGTACTACGCGCCGAAGAACTTCAACCTCTGGTACTACTTCGGCTCGCTGGCCATCGTGGTGCTGGTCAACCAGATCGTCACCGGCATCTTCCTGACGATGCACTACAAGACCAGCGCCGCCGATGCATTCGCCTCGATCGAATACATCATGCGCGACGTGGAGTGGGGCTGGCTGATCCGCTACATGCACAGCACCGGCGCCTCGCTGTTCTTCATCGTGGTGTATCTGCACATGTTCCGCGGGCTGATGTACGGCAGCTACCAAAAGCCGCGCGAATTGGTGTGGATTCTCGGCATGCTGATCTACCTGGTGCTGATGGCCGAAGCCTTCATGGGCTACGTGCTGCCGTGGGGTCAGATGTCGTTCTGGGGCGCCAAGGTCATCATCTCGCTGTTCGGTGCCATCCCGGTGATCGGCAACGGGCTGACCGAATGGATCATGGGCGACTACCTGCCCGGCGATGCCACGCTCAACCGCTTCTTCGCGCTGCACGTGATTGCGCTGCCGCTGGTGCTGTTGTTGCTGATCGTGCTGCACATCGGCGCGCTGCATGAAGTGGGTTCCAACAATCCCGATGGCGTGGACATCAAGAAGGGGCCGAAGGGCAACCGCTGGGACGCGCACAAGCCGGCCGACGGCATCCCGTTCCACCCGTATTACACGGTCAAGGATCTGGTCGGGGTCGGCTTTCTGCTGTTGATCGCGGCCTTCATCATCTTCTTCGCGCCGGCGTTTGGCGGCCTGTTCCTGGAGCACGACAACTTCACCGAGGCCAATCGCCTGGTGACTCCCGAGCACATCAAGCCGGTCTGGTACTACACGCCGTATTACGCGATGTTGCGGGTTGTGCCTAACAAGCTCGGCGGCGTGCTGGTGATGTTCTCGGCGATCGCGATCCTGTTCCTGGTGCCGTGGCTGGATCGGGCCAAGGTGCGCTCGATTCGCTACCGTGGCTGGATCTCCAAGGTCGCGCTCGGCGTGCTGGTGGTGTGCTTCGTGTGGCTGGGCGTGATCGGCTCCGGCCCCGGCACCGACGCGCACGAAACCTATGTCGGGCGCGTGCTGACCTTCCTCTACTTCGCCTTCTTCATCACCATGCCGGTGTGGACGCGGCTGGACAAGACCAAGCCGGTGCCGGAGCGGGTGACCACCCATGACTAATTCCAACGTGAGGTCATGGACGTCGCGCCTGGTCGCCCTGCTGTGCGGGCTGCTCATTGGCGGCGGTGCGATTGCGGCCGAAGGCGGTGCGGTGCAGCAGGCCGGCAACGACCTGAGCGACCGTGCCTCGCTGCAGCGTGGCGCGCAGTTGTTCATGAACTACTGTTCCGGCTGCCACTCGCTGAAATACCTGCGCTATTCGCGCATGGCCAGCGATCTGGGCTTGAGCGAAGCAGAGGTCATGACCAACCTCAACTTCACCGGCGCCAAGATCGGCGAACACATCGAAGGCACCATGCCGCACGATGCGGCCGCCAAGTGGTTTGGCAAGGCGCCGCCGGATCTGACCCTGATCGCCCGCGTGCGCGGCACCGACTGGGTCTATACCTATCTCAAGTCGTTCTACCTGGATCAGACCCGCCCTCTGGGCTGGAACAACCAGTTGTTCCCGAATGCGTCCATGCCCAACCCGCTGTGGGAGCTGCAAGGCCTGCAGCAGGCGCAGTTCGGCCCGCCCGACAAGGCGACCGGCGACAAGCCGGTGCAGGCGCTCAAGCTCGGCCAGCCCGGGCGACAGACGCCGGTGGAGTTCGACCAGACCGTGCGCGACATCGCCAACTTCCTAGAGTACGCGGGCGAGCCGGCGGCGCTGAAACGGCAAAGCATGGGCGTGTGGGTGATCCTGTTCCTGGTCTTGCTCACCTTCATTGCCTACTTGCTCAAGAAGGAATACTGGAAGGACGTGCATTGATCGTGCGGTGAACCCGAGGCGGCCGCGCAATGCCGCGGCGGCCCAGGAATAGCAACCGATCGCCCGGTGCATGCATGCGCTGCGCAGGGCAGGGGTGCGCATGCTATGTGCCGATTCCGGGCCTGGGCCGCGTCCGTCGGCGGTGGCGCAGTCGTTGAGCGGCATGGACGCCGTTCAAGAGCCTAGATCGACGTACTTGCGGCATGTCCCGCGACGGCGGGCGGGCAAGGGCCCCGCAGCACACTCGCAACGTCGAGGGCGCGGCGCCCTCACCGCTTGCGGGACACGCCGTGAACCCGTCCCTGGGGGCTCGGTGGCGGCATCCATGCCGCCACACGGTCCCGCAACCGGCAAGGGCACCGCACCAGACAATTGGTCGGCACTGATCTGAAAGCCGTCTGTCGTGCGGTATGCATCAGACGTGGAGCCGCTGATCATGATCAAACATGGCGCTTCCAGCACTGCTCTTCCCACGCACACCGACCCTCTCGACTGGTCCTTGCCCGCTCACCGTCGCGGGACCCTGAGCGGCATGGATGCCGCGCCGGAGCCTACATGGACGTACTTGCGGCGTGTCCTGCGAGGGTGGGCGGGCAAGGACCCTGCAGCAAACTGACAGCGTCGAGTGCGCGTTGCCCTCACCGCTCGCGGGACACGCCGTAAACCCATCCCTGGGGGCTCGGTGGCGGCATCCATGCCGCCACACGGTCCCGCAACCGGCAAGGGCACCGCACCAGACAATTGGTCGGCACTGATCTGAAAGCCGTCTGTCGTGCGGTATGCATCAGACGTGGAGCCGCTGCTCATGATCAAACAAGGCGCTTCCAGCACTGCTCTTCCCATGCACACCAACCATCTCGACTGGTCCTTGCCCGCTCACCGTCGCGGGACCCTGAGCGGCATGGATGCCGCGCCGGAGCCTACACGGACGTACTTGCGGCGTGTCCTGCGATGGTGGGCGGGCAAGGACCCGGCAGCCAACTCGCAGCGTCAAGGACGTACTTGCGGCGTGTCCTGCGACGGTGGGCGGGCAAGGGCCCGGCAGCACACTCGCAGCGTCGAGGACGTACTTGCGGCGTGTCTCGCGATGGTGGGCGTGCAAGGGCCTGCACAGAATCCGCAGATCCGCTGCGGAGCCACCTGCCGATGACGCGTCATCGCCGGCCGCGCCCGACATTGGACGCGACAATATGGCTTGTTAGTGTTTTTGAGGCCCTATCACCCTTGGCTTTTGCGTGACGTGATTGCACACTCGAAGGACCGTGGTGACGGTCGGCGTTGGGCCGGCCGCGCCGATGCGGCCGGCGGATTCCGGTCGTCGGAGAGCCTTGAATGGCGACGAGTGTGCGTATGCGGAATACCTTGACTTTGTTTTCGTCCAACGACGACGTGTTGTGCCACCGGGTCCGTCTGGTCCTGGCGGCGAAAGGGGTGACCTACGACCTGGTGCCGGTCGACCCGCAAAATCCCCCGGAAGATCTGATCGATCTCAATCCCTATCATTCGGTCCCGACCCTGGTCGAACGCGACTTGGTGCTGTACGCCGCATCGGTGGTCAGCGAATACCTGGACGAGCGCTACCCGCATCCGCCGTTGATGCCGGTCGATCCGCTCTCTCGCGCGCGCCTGCGTCTGGCGATGTTGCGGATCGAGCACGACTGGGTGCCGCAGGTGCAGGCCATCCAGCTCGGCAACAAGACCCAGGCCGAAGCCGGCCGCAAGCGCCTGAAGGAACTGCTCACCGCGTCGGTGCCGCTGTTCAAGGCCAGCAAGTTCTTCCTCAATCCGGAAATGAGTCTGGCCGATTGCGCGATGGCGCCGATCATCTGGCGACTGGACGCGTTGGAGATCGGGCTGCCCAAGGATGGCAAGGCGATCGAAGACTATGGCAACCGGATCTTCCGCAATCCCGGCTTCATCCGCAGCCTGACCGATCAGGAAAAGAAACTGCGCGACCTGCCAGGCTGATGCGACGGCTGTATGCCAACAGACCGACGCCGCATCGCGCAACCGCCGCTGCGGGCCGTGTGCGGGTAAAATGACGCCATGAGCGAAGATTTCCCCCGCATGACCAGCCATCGCCCGTACCTGCTGCGGGCCTTGGTCGAATGGATCAACGACAACGGCATGACGCCGCACGTTCTGGTGGATGCAGGACTGCCCGGCGTGCAGGTGCCTGCCAGTGCGGTCAAGGACGGCCGTGTGGTCCTGAACATCGCCGAGCGCGCCGTGGTCGGGCTGCAGGTCGACAACGAAAGCGTGCAATTCACCGCGCGCTTTGGCGGCGTCAGTTATCCGGTGATGGTGCCGATGGCCGCCGTCCTGGCGGTATATGCGCGCGAGACGGGGCAGGGCATGGCCTTGCCGGACGATATCCCCGGTACCAGCACCGAACCGCCGGATCCGGGTGCGTCGCCGCCGCCGGGTGCGCCCACGCCGGACGAGCCGCCGGCTGCCGGCAAGCGTCCGCATCTGCGCGTGGTCAAGTAACCGGCAATGGGCGCGCACCGCGCGCCCGTCCGGTGCCGCGGCAGGTTCGCGTGGTGTGTGCGCCGCGGTCGAATGAGGGCACCGACAGATGCGGTTGCAGTCACCGCTGCGGCCTGGTGAATGCGCTGCAGGACGTTGGTCTTCGGTCGCCGCCTGCAGGCCTGCGTCCACAGCGGCCAGATCGCGGTCAGTTCAGGCGCTGATGATCCGGGCTCAGCGGTGTCACCGTGGCCATCAGCGGTGTCACCGTGGCCACTTGCGGTCCGGTAAAGGCGATCAGCTGATCGCCGCGCAGCACCAGGCGGCCGCTATGCCGGTCGATGCCATCGTGCGAATACTCGAACCGGAACGTCCGCTCGAAGCCCAGCCAGCCATTGGGCTTGCGGCAGATGCGCAGGTTGGTGGAATGCACGCTCTGGTCCAGCCATTGCACGTCGGCGGCGCGGCAGGCGTTGCGGCCGAGGATGTCGGCACGTTCGGCTGCGGCACGCGAGGAGTTCCAGAACGCGTACAGCGCGGCGCCGGCAATCATGAAGAGAATCAGGCTGGGCATGGGCGTCAATGTGCCATGGCACGCGCCCGGTCGACAATCGCCGCGCCGGGCCGCAGTGTTGCGTTGGCCGCCGGCGAGGTCGCGCGCCGGTCGTCCTCCGATTTCATGATGCACCGCCATTGCTGCGGCTGGCTTGTGTGAGGCGCAGCGCAACCCCATCCATTGAACTCACCCCCTTGAATCCACGCGCCGTCGGTCCTGGCTTGGCATCACGGCCTGCGGTATCGCCTATGCATCCTGTCCTGCAGCAGTTCCATCCTGTCGTGGCTGCGTGGTTCGCGCAGACCTTCGCTGCGCCCACGCCGGCGCAGATTGCCGCGTGGCCGGCGATCCAGGCCGGACGCCACACGCTGGTAGCCGCGCCCACCGGCTCGGGCAAGACATTGACGGCGTTCTTCGCGGCGATCGATGCATTGATCCGCGACGGCCTGGCCAACGGTGGCGCGCTGCCGGACGAAACCCGCGTGGTCTACGTCTCGCCGCTGAAGGCGCTGTCCAACGACATCCACCTCAATCTGGATGCGCCGTTGCAGGGCATCCGCACGGCCCTGGTTGCGAGCGGCCTGCCGGACGTGGCAGTGCGCACGGCGGTGCGTACCGGCGACACCCCGCAGCGTGAGCGGGCGCAAGCGCGCCGCACGCCACCGCATATCCTGGTGACCACGCCAGAGTCCTTGTACGTGCTGTTGGGTTCGGCCTCCGGACGCCATGCGCTGCGGCATGTGCGCACCGTCATCGTCGATGAAATCCACGCGGTGGCGGCGGACAAGCGTGGCAGCCATCTGAGCCTGACCCTGGAGCGGCTGCAGCGGCTGGCCGAGCGCCCGATCACCCGCATTGGCTTATCGGCGACGCAGAAGCCGATCGAGACCGTGGCGCAGTTCCTGGTCGGGGCGGGCGATGCCGGCCAGCCGCCGCCCTGCGAGATCGTGGACATCGGCTACACCCGCAAGCGCGATCTGGCGCTGGCCCTGCCGCCGACGCCGCTGAGCGTGGTGATGTCCAACGATCAGTGGCTGCAGGTGTATGCCGATGTCGCCAGGCTTGCGCAGCAGCATCGCACCACGCTGGTGTTCGTCAATACCCGGCGCATGGCCGAGCGGGCTGCGCGCCATCTTGGCGATCTGCTCGGCAAGCAGCGCGTCGCCGCCCATCACGGCAGCTTGTCGCGCGAAACGCGGCTGCTGGCCGAGCAGCGGCTCAAGGCCGGCGACCTCACCGTGCTGGTGGCCACCGCATCGCTGGAACTGGGCCTGGATATCGGCGATGTGGATCTGGTCTGCCAGCTCGGGTCGCCGCGTTCGATCGCCACCTTCCTGCAGCGCGCCGGACGCTCCGGGCACAAGGTCGGCGGCACGCCCAAGGCGCGCCTGTTCCCGCAGACCCGCGACGAGCTGGTCGAATGCGCCGCGCTGCTGGACAGCGTGCGCCGCGGTGAGCTGGACGCCTTGCGCATGCCGCTGGCGCCGATCGACGTGCTTGCGCAACAGATCGTGGCCGAGGCCGCGTGCGAGGACTGGGACGAAGACGCGTTGTTCGCCTTGGTGCGTCGTGCCTGGCCGTTCGCGCAGCTGAGCCGTGCGAGCTTCGATGACGTGGTGCGCATGTTGTGCGAGGGCTTCAGCACACGGCTTGGGCCGCGTGCGGGTTACCTGCATCGCGACGCGGTGCATCGGCGCCTGCATGCGCGGCGTGGCGCACGCATGACCGCGCTGACCTCCGGCGGCACCATTCCCGAAACCGGCGACTACAGCGTGGTGCTGGAGCCGCAGGCCGAAAAGATCGGCACGGTGAACGAGGATTTTGCGGTCGAAAGTCTTACCGGCGATGTGTTCCAGCTTGGCAATGCCAGCTACCGCATCCTGCGCGTGGATGCCGGGCGCGTGCGCGTGGAAGATGCCAAGGGCGCGCCACCGAATATCCCGTTCTGGCTGGGCGAGGCGCCCGGGCGCAGCGATGAATTGTCGGCGGCGGTGTCGCGCCTGCGCGGCGAGATTGCGGTGCGGCTGGAGAGCCCGCCACATCAGGCCGCCTGCGACTGGCTGCACGACGTCTTGGGTCTGTCGGTGGAAGCTGCACGCCAACTGGTCGACTATCTCGCCTATGCCCGCACGGCCCTGGGCGCGATGCCGACCCAGCAGTGTCTGGTGATGGAGCGCTTCTTCGATGCCAGTGGCGGCACCCAGCTGGTGATCCACTCGCCGTACGGCAGCCGCATCAACCGTGCCTGGGGACTGGCGTTGCGCAAGCGCTTCTGCCGCACCTTCAACTTCGAACTGCAGGCCGCCGCGACCGAGGACGCGATCGTGTTGTCGCTGTCCACCAGCCACAGTTTTGCGCTGGAGGAGGTGGCCCGCTACCTGCATTCGTCATCGGCCGAGCATGTGTTGATCCAGGCGCTGCTGGATGCACCGCTGTTCGGCGTGCGCTGGCGCTGGAATGCGACCAATGCGATGGCGCTGCCGCGCTTTGCCGGCGGCCACAAGGTCGCGCCGCAGTTGCAACGGATGAAGTCGGAGGATCTGCTGGCGACCGTGTTCCCCGACCAGGTCGCCTGCGCGGAGAACCTGGTCGGCGAGCGCGAGGTGCCGGACCACCCGTTGGTGGCGCAGACGCTGGAAGACTGCCTGCATCAGTCCATGGACAGCGAGGGCTGGTTGCAGGTGCTGCGCGGGCTGGAGTCGGGCGCGATCACGCTGGTGGCGCGCGATCTGGCGGCACCGTCGCCGCTGGCGGCCGAAGCCTTGAATGCGCGGCCGTATGCCTTCCTGGACGACGCACCGCTGGAGGAGCGCCGCACCCAGGCCGTGCAGAGCCGTCGCTATACGCCGCAGAGCAGTGACGACCTGGGGCAGCTCGATCCCGAGGCCATCGCCTCGGTGCGTGAACAGGCCTGGCCGCAGCCGCGCGATGCCGAAGAAATGCACGAGGCGTTGGTCGGGCTCGGTGTGCTTCCGGTCGATGAAGCGGGCGATGCGCAATGGCAGGCGTGGCTGGCTGCACTCGCCGGCGATGGGCGCGCCAGTTGTCTTGCCTTCGACGGGGTGCCCGCGTTGTGGATCAGTGCCGAGCGCATCGACTGGTTTGTGCCGCTGTATCCGCATGCCGTTGCCCAACCGCCGCTACAGGCGCCGGCAGATTGCCGCGTTGCCGACTGGCAGCGCGACTGGGCCGTGCGCGAGCTGCTGCGCGGGCGCCTGTCTGCGGTCGGCCCGGCGCAGGTACCGGCCCTGGCGGGCGCATTGCGCCTGCCAGAGTCTGAGATCGTGCTCGCCCTGGCCGCGCTGCAGCGCGAGGGCTATGTCATGGCCGGCCACTTCAGCGCGCAGGCGCAGTCGGAAGAATGGTGCGAACGTCATCTGCTGGCGCGCATCCATCGCTATACCTTGGGGCGGTTGCGCCGCGAGATCGAGCCGGTGGCGCAACGCGACTACGCGCGGTTCCTGTTCGAGTGGCAGCACGTCGATGGCGCCAGCCGTGTGGCAGGGCCGGACGCACTGGCCGGCGTGGTCGGGCAGCTGGAAGGCTTCGAGGCCCCCGCAGTGCTGTGGGAAAGCGAGCTGCTGCCGGCCCGCGTGCGCGACTACCAACCTGCCTGGCTGGACGAGCTGTGCACCGCCGGGCGCACCGTGTGGGCGCGGCTGCGGCCCGGCGGCGGCCGTGGCGGTGCCGCGCTGCGTAGCACGCCGATCGTGCTGCTGCCGCGCCGCGCCGCGCAACGCTGGAGCAGCCTGGCACGCGATGGCGACGACGCACCATTGGGTTCGCGCGCGCAACGGGTGGCGGAGGTCCTGCAGCAGCAAGGCGCCTTGTTCTTCGATGAGATTGCCGATGCGGCCCGGCTGATGAGCACCGAATTGGAAGATGCCCTGAGCGAACTGGTGATGCGCGGGCGTGCGCATTGCGACAGTTATGCCGGGCTGCGCGCGTTGCTGGTGCCGGCGTCCAAGCGGCCCTCGGCGCTGTCGCGCCACCGGCGCCGCGCCAGTGCCCTGGGCATTCGCGATGCCGGGCGCTGGGCGCCGGTGCGCGCGCTGCCGGAGTTGCCGCTGGCCGAAGCCGGCGAGCGTCATCAGGACATGCTCGAACATGTGGCGCACACCTTGTTGCGTCGCTACGGCGTGGTCTGTTGGCGGCTGCTGGAGCGCGAGGCGGCATGGTTGCCGCCGTGGCGCGAATTGCTGCGCATGTACCAACGCCTGGAAGCGCGTGGCGAAATCCGTGGCGGGCGTTTCATCGCCGGCCTGTCCGGCGAGCAGTTTGCGTTGCCGGATGCGATCGCCGCCCTGCGCCGCGTACGTGCGCAAGCCTTGCCGCAACAGTGGGTGTGCGTGAGTGCGAGTGACCCGTGCAATCTGCTGGGCAGCCTCCTGCCGGGCGAGCGCGTCGCGCGCGTGCCCGGCAATCGGGTGGCCTATCTCGATGGCCTGCCGATGGCGGTATGGGCGGCCGATCGCTTCCAGCCGCTGCAGGACCTGAGCACCGAGCAGGCCGAGCAGGCCCTGCGCCTGCTGCAGCGCGGGCCTGGCGCCGCCGAGCAGACGCCGATGGAGCAGTGGCTGGCTCAGTCGCCCGGCAGCACCGCGCGCGCGCCTGTCGCCCGTGGCAGCGGACGCGACAGATAGCGGCTATCGGGCACCACCCAGCGCCATGGTGCATCCATCGCCTTGCGGATGCCGATGCGCGGCGTTGCAAGCGGCCCGGATGGCGGCGGCAGGCCGTCGTCCTCGATCCACAGGCGTGCGCGCGCGTCGGTCAGGTCCAGCCCGTTGTCCGCGGCGTTCACGCCAAATGCCTGGGCCAGGCGACCGGGGCCGGTGGTCAATGTCTTGAGCGGGGCGGCGCTGCGCGCGGCCTGCATGGCGGCGATTGCGGCCAGCGGCTCGAGCGCGCGGATCAGCACCGCATGTCCGGGCGCACCACCGCACACCGCGTTGATCGCCCAATGCATGCCGTAGATGAAATACACATACAGATGCCCCGGTGCGCCGAACATCACCTGCGTGCGTGGGGTCATGCCGCGAAACGAATGCGCGGCCGGATCTTCGCTGCCGCAATACGCCTCGACCTCGGTGATGCGGCCGCGGCGCCCGTCCGCGCTGACCAGCACCTTGTTGAGCAATCGCGGTGCGACCTGGCGGGCATCGTGCGCATAGAAACTGCGTGGAAGTGGCTGTGGCGACATGCGCCAAGCCTAACCGTGCAGTCGTGATGTCGCTGCGGACTGTCCGGGCATCAATCCGGGGGTAGGAATTTTCTGAATACCCGGCCCTGCGAGCGCGTGACCGGTCACAAAAGCGCATATCCGATGGTGTGAATACGCGGTTAAGCACCGTTTGTGTCTCAAGCGCGTTTTGGCGTCGCCGATAGCCATTAGCGATTGGTTAGACAAGCCGCATCGCAGCGAGCGGCATCCGCATCACGCCACCGGGCGACCCTGCACTGCAGGTCGCACATGCACCATCTCAAGAGAACTTCCCAATGTTAGGCAACTTCAGAATTGGAACCAGGCTGATCGTGGCGTTCCTGATCGTCTCGGCGATCGGCGCATGCATCGGCTGGGTGGGCTATTCCAACTCCGGTCGTATCAGCGACCTGTCGACCTCGCTGTACCAGCGCGAGCTGCTCGGCCTGTCGAACGTGAAGGAGGCCAATATCAACCTCATCTACGCCGGCCGCGCACGCGCCAACCTGTTGTTGGCCAGCAGCGCCGAAGAGCGTCAGTCGCATGTGCAGAACATCGACAAGTACACCGCCAAGGTGGTCGACTACATGACGCGCGCGCGGCCCAGTTTCCAGACCGAGGAAGGCAGGAACAAGCTGGCGCAATTCGACCGCGCCTGGCAGAAATACCTGGAAGAGCGCGGCCGCTTCATCGACGCCGCCAACCGCGAAGCCTTGCGCGACGCCAATCCGGAACTGGCCGAGTTGTCGCGTGCGGTACGTGCCAGCTCGGATGAAGTCGATAGCCTGATGACCGACCTGAGCGGGCTGCGCGAGCGCAGTGCCGCCTCGGCCAATGCCGAAGCCGGCAGCATCCACACGCGCAGCTCCCAGCTGCTGATCGCCATCATCTGCGGCGGCGTGCTGCTCGGCGCGATCCTTGGCGTGGTGATCAGCCGTAGCGTCACCGGCCCGATCCGCCGCGCGGTGACGGTGGCCAACGGGCTGTCCGAAGGCGACCTGACCATGCGCATCGACGTGCATGGCCGCGACGAGACCGCGCAGCTGCTCGAAGCGATGCGTACGATGGTGCAGAAGCTGTCGCAGGTGGTCGGCGAGGTCAACACCAGTGCCGAAACCCTGGCCAGCGCGTCGGAAGAAGTCAGCGCCACTGCGCAATCGTTGTCGCAGGCTGCCAGCGAACAGGCCGCCGGGGTCGAAGAGACCAGCGCCTCGCTGGAACAGATGACCGCATCGATCAGCCAGAACACCGAAAATGCCCGCATCACCGATGGCATGGCCACGCAGGCCGCCAAAGAAACCATCGAGGGCGGCGAAGCGGTGGTCGCCACCACCCAGGCGATGAAGCAGATCGCGCAGAAGATCGGCATCATCGACGACATCGCGTACCAGACCAATCTGCTCGCGCTCAACGCGGCGATCGAGGCGGCGCGCGCCGGCGAGCATGGCAAGGGTTTTGCCGTGGTGGCTGCCGAGGTGCGCAAGCTGGCCGAACGCAGCCAGGTGGCCGCGCAGGAGATTGGTGAGGTAGCCAGTTCCAGCGTCGAACTGGCCGATCGTGCCGGCCGTCTGCTCGACACCATCGTGCCCAGCATCAAGCGCACCTCGGACCTGGTGCAGGAGATTTCCGCAGCGTCCGAGGAACAATCCTCCGGTGTCAGCCAGATCAATTCGGCGGTGGTGCAGCTGAGCCAGACCACCCAGCAGAACGCCAGTGCATCGGAAGAACTGGCCGCCACTGCCGAGGAAATGAGCGCCCAGGCCGAACAGCTGCAGCAGAGCATGGCGTTCTTCCGCCTGGGCGGGCAGGGGCCTGCAAATACGCCGCCCAAGCGCGGCAAGGTGGCGGCCGCAGGCCCGGCACGTGCGCCTGGGACGCGCGGCTGGCGCAGCACCGCGGCGCCTGCCTATGCGATGTCCGAGGGCCCGGACGAAGGCCAGTTCGCCCGCTTCTGAGAGACCGATCGATGACTGCACAGACCCCCGATGTGATGCCTGGCGACGCCGCTGCGGCAGCCCAGTACCTGACCTTTCAGCTGGATGGTGAAATCTTCGCCATCAGCATTGTTGGCATTCGTGAAATCATCCAGTACCGCGCGCCCACGCCGGTGCCGTCGATGCCGGCCTGCGTGCGCGGGGTGATCAATCTGCGCGGTGCGGTGGTACCGGTGGTGGACCTGCAGGCGCGGCTGGGGCGTGCCGACAGTGCGATCAGCAAACGCAGCTGCATCGTGATCCTGGCCACCGAACAGGCGCAGGGACCGCAGGTGATCGGGGTGCTGGTCGATGCGGTCAACGCGGTGATCGAACTGGCCGATCAGGACATCGAAGCGGCGCCGTCATTCGGCACGCATATCCGCCGCGACCTGCTGCGCGGCATGGGCAAGGTGGGCGAGCGCTTCGTGGTGCTGCTGGAGATGGACCAGGTGCTGCAGGTGGATGAGATTGCCGGCAACACCGATGCCTTGGCAGCCTGAGCCCGGCCAGGCGCAGCCCACCAACACGGCTGCGGACTCGCCGGGCGGCTGTCCGCCACGTGTGATCAGCCACTAAAGAAAGCGGTCCCGGGTGCGTACGCACCGCAACCGCAACCGCCACGACTGCAGCCGGACACCGGCATCGACCACGCCGCCCGAGGCTGCGTGGCCGGGGCGATCCGCGCCCTGGTGACCGACCTCCTCAGACCTGGGTGTGGTCTGCCGCTCAGTCCTGCCGATGCCAGCCATCGAAGCGACGCACGCAGTTGCGTCCCTTGCCGATCGCGCCTTGCAGCGCGTGCCGCGCACGCGCCAGCAAGGCGTTGCTGTCGAGCGACGCACCGGCTGCCACCTCGACCAGGCCGGCGCTGATCGTCAGTGCACCGGCTGGCCAGCGCGCCGCTTCGATCGCCCTGCGCACGGCCTCGATCATCTCCATGGCCTCGGTCGCCGCTGTCTCCGGCACTGCGACACAGAACTGGTCGCGGCTCAACCGCGCCACCGTGGCGGTCTCCGGCAGCTGCGCTTCGATCATCCTGGCAGCCTGGACCAACGTGGCGTCCGCTGCTGCCGTTCCAGCCTGCAGCTTCAGCCGCTTGAAGCCGTCCAGGTCGATCAGCGCCAGCGCAAGCGATGGCGACGCGGCCGTCTCCGATCCCTGTGCCAGCGTCTGCAGTGCCTGCTCCAGGCCGGCGCGATTCCACACGCCGGTAAGGTTATCGCGCAATGCGTCCAGTTCGACCAGCCTGGCCGCACGCTGCAACTCGATGGTGTTGACGACCTGCTTGGCCAGTGCCTGCAGTGCGTCGCGCTCGGCGACCGACAGGCGGCGGGGTGTGCGATCCAGTACGCACAGCGTGCCCAGCGCGATCCCGTCGGAGGTCAGCAGTGGGGCGCCGGCATAGAAGCGGATCTGCGGCTCGCCGGTGACCAGCGCGTTGCGCACGAAGCGCGCATCCAGCTGGGTGTCGCCCACTTCCATCACGTGATCGGGTTCGAGGATGGCGTGGGCACAAAACGACAGCTCGCGTGGGGTTTCACTTGGCGCCATGCCCAGCTTCGACTTGAACCACTGGCGCTGCGTGTCGATCAGCGAAATCAGCGCCATCGGCGTACGGCAGACCGCCGCCGCGATCGAGGTGAATTCGTCGTAGACCGGCTCCGGGGCAGTGTCCAGAAGCTGGTAGTCCTGCAGTGCAGCCAGGCGTTCGTCTTCGTTGGCCGGCATCTGCGCCGCAACGGCGGCATCGCCTGGCAACAGCGTCGCGTGGAAGAGTTGCAGCGCGGACGCGTCAGGAATCTGCATGCGAAGACCACCGGAACAGGGCGCCGTCAGGCGAGGGAGGTGTGCGTGCGGCGAGGGCGTGTCGCAGCCCATCGCGCGCGCTGATTGGCGTAGGCCTCATCCGCCCCGGCGGATGACGGCTGTCGCCGATCTTGCCACATCGGGCAGGGCGGGGCAGTGCCAGCGAACCCACAATGAGGCGCTGCGAAACCGCCCTGCTCGGCAGGTCATTCGCCCTGGCCGGCGTTGCCCTTGGGGCGGCGGGTCTGTTCGTCATGGACCTGCAGGTCTTCCTGTCCGGGGCGCTGCTTGGCGGCCTCATCCTGTTTGCGATCCTGCTGGCTCTCCGAAACACCGTGCTGCTTGTCGGCGGCCTTGTCGGGCTGGCTCTGCTTGTTGTTCATGGCTTGCGTCCGGCGTGATGATGAGACGGACGTTAGCGCGCACGATGTGATCCCGGCGACATGGCCGTGACCGGCACCGGCAATGCACTAGCCGACGCGCTCCCGATGCACACGCCCGACACGAAAAGGCCCCGGAAACATGGCGTTTCCGAGGCCCTACGGTTGAAGCAATGGTGGAGCGGAAGGGGATCGAACCCTCGACCTTCGCGATGCGAACGCGACGCTCTCCCAGCTGAGCTACCGCCCCATGTGTCCTGATTCTACCCACATGTGGCGCGATTCGCCAAGCAGGCCGGCAGCCTGGATCGCCGCCCGACGGCGCGATCCTGCGGCAATCACTCGCGGACGAGCGGGAACTTGAGGTCCGGATTCTTGGCCTTCCATTCCTTGTACGACACCGACCCTTCCCAGGCGGCGAAGGCCTTGGGCGTGCGGCCGCGGCCGGACCAGGTCTCGCCGGTGTGCGGCAGTTCGTACTTCGGCTTGACTTCGCTGCGGCCGCTCTTGACCACGTCCTTGCGTGCAGCAGTGGTGCCCAGGTAAGCGGCAATATCGTTGCGCTGCTTGGTGTTGAAGTGGCCGGCAAACTGTTCCAGCAGCGAGACGATGGTGGCATGCGCAGAGGATGCCTCGCTGGCGCGCTCGGTCTTTTCCTGTTCTTCCAGCTTCTGCAGCTCGTCCAGCAGCTTGGCTTTGGCTTGTGCGATGGAATCCAGTTTGGAAGTGGTATTGCTCACAGAGGTATAGCCTCGGAATAAGTGGTGGAGACGTTGCCCGATGGACACGCGTCATTATGGCATGTGGCCCGGGGGCGGCCGTTGCGCGCGCGCGCCTGCAGATAGTGAGCAGGCCTTTCATAGGGCCTGTTCGCGCGTTCGCGGTGTCTGGCGAGGCCGCCGAACATGCTTGCGCACACGGCGACCCCGGCCGTAACGATACAGCAGCAGGCCAGACGAGATGGCACATCCATGCAGTCCTGGTCAGACACTGACCGCTTCGTGACCAAAACATGTCCTGATGGACTGCGCCAGCTTCGATGGCGCGAGCTCCATCTCAGATGCGGCGATCGACGGGGATGCTGCTGGCGTGTGCGGTCGGATCCACAGGCTGCGCCGTGGAAGTGAAGCTGGCTGAAAACTGTCTGCGCTTTGTCCGCCTCGCGATGGGCGCATGGAGGCGTGATCTCAGGACCGCTGCACCACGTCACTGCGTCGCAGTGTCTTCCAGCAGTGGCGTCAGCTGCGCTTCCAGGGCATGGCGGCGCCATTGTCCCAACGGTGCAGGCCAGCTGCGTTGCTCGATCAGGGTTTCCAGGTGCCGACGCGAGGCCAGGATGCCGTCGGGCAATCCCAGCTCGCGGCTGCGCTGGGCCACCGCATCCTGCAGGCGCTTGAGCACGGCCTTGTTGCCGTCGGTGGCGGCCTGCGCCAGCGGCGCGTGCTCCTCGTCGGGCAGCGGCGTGTTGAGCGCCTCCCATACGGCGGCGGCGAGCTTGCGCGGCGCCTTGGGGAACTTGTCGAACTGACGCAGCAGGGCGTCCAGATCAGCCGGCGGAAACCGTGCCAGCTGGCTGGCCAGTTCGTTGTCCAGGATCCAGCTGCGCGGGCGATCGCTCTGACGCGCCTGCAGGTCGCGCCAGCGCAGCAGGCGCAACAGGCGACGTTGCGCCGCCGGTTCCAGGAACTGCGCGGTGCGCAAGCTCACATGCGGCCAGCGCTCGCCGTCGTCGTGCTCCACCGTGGCGAGCAGGCGCTCGGCATCTTCGGCCAGCCAGCCCAGGCGATCCTGCTCGGTCAGGCGACGGGTGAGTTCGTCGTGGATGGCGAACAGGTAGCGCACATCGTCGGCGGCGTATTCCAGCTGCGCCGGCGACAGCGGGCGGCGCATCCAGTCCGAGCGCGTCTCGCCCTTGCTCAGCAAGGTGCCGGTCACTTCCTGCACCAGTTTCTGATAGCCCATGCCGCCACCCACACCCGCCAGCGCGGCGGCGATCTGGGTGTCGAACAACGGCCGCGGCAACACCCCGCACGCGCATTTGAAGGTGACCAGATCCTCGCTGGCGCTATGCATCACCTTGACGATGTCGGTGGCGGTCAACCACGCCTTGAGCGCCTCGTTCATGCCCGGGATCAGCGGGTCGATCAACAGGATCTCCTCGCCGATGGCCATCTGCACCAGCGCCAGTTGCGGCCAGTAGGTGCGTTCGCGAATGAATTCGGTATCCAGGCCAATGCGGGACGGACGCGACGCCTGCAGGCGTTCGGTCAGCTCGGAGGGGTGGGTGATCCAATGGGGCACGTGATTTCCGTCGACAGCGAGGGTTTGCGCAGAACGCGCAGAATAGCCTAACGTCGCGATCGCCTGTCGTGCGGCAGAGCACTGGAAGGAGCAGGTGGTGGGTGAGTGCGGTAACCGGATCGCAGCATGGGCCTTGCTCGCGCTAGGCGTGTGCGCCTGTTCGCGGACACCGACGCCGGCGCCTGCCGCGGCGCCCCCAGCTGCCGCCGCCGCGCCGTCGAGCCAGCCGAATGTGTCCATCGGTGGAGAGGAATCCGCCGAGACCGTGGCGCAATGGCAGCCACCGCCGGTGGACCTGGGCGACGAGACGCTGGCGCAGGCGCGCAAGCGCGCCGACCAGGCATTGCAGGATGACCGGCTGTATCGCAATGCGGACGATGCAATTCCGCTGTACCTGGCGATCCAGCAGCGCGCCGGCGGCAAGGACGCGGCCAGCCGTCGCGGGCTGGAACAGGCGCGGCGTCGCTTGATCGAGCTGGGCGAAGCGCTGATCGAGCAGACCGACCGCCAGGACAGTGCACTGGAACAGGCGCGTGAGCTGGCCATCGTGGCGCTGGCGCTCGCTCCGCAGGATCCGAAGGTGCGTACGCTGCAACGCGCGGTGGAAACCGCGCAGCGGGTGCTGAGCTTCAACCGTGCCGGCGAGGAGGATCTGCGCGGCGGCCGGCTGGGCGAGGACGGCAACGGGGCGCTGGTGAACTTTCGCGATGCGGCGCAGCTGGATCCGGACAACCCGCGCACGCGCCAGGGGCTGGCCGCGGTGGAAAGCGGCCTGCTGGCACGCGCCGAACAGGCTGCGGAGGCGAGCGACTTCATCGGCGCGCGCTACTGGTTGCAGATGGCCGGGCAGGTACGTGAGCGCGCCCCGACCATTGCCGACGCACGCGCGCGTATCGAGCGCATGCGCCGTGCCCAGATCGCCGCATTGCACGACGCCGGCCTGCACGATCTGACCTCCCCGCGCGGCCTCAAGGCGGCCGGCGAGACCCTGGCTGAAGTGCTGCGCATCGCTGATCCAGGCGATGCGGTGGCCGGTGATCTGCGGCGGCGGCTGGAATTGGCCACCCATTACGGCAGCTTCCGCCCCGGGCAGGTGTTCACCGACGGGCTCAAGGTCGGCGGGCGCGGTCCGCAGATGATCGTGGTGCCGCATGGCGCGTTCCAGATGGGCGCAGGCGATGCCGAGCCCGGCGCCTCCGACAACGAGCGGCCGTCGCATTACGTGCGTTTCGCGCGCGGCTTTGCGTTGTCGATCACCGAAGTGACGGTCGCCGAGTTCCGTCAGTTCGTCGAGGCGACCGGCGCCCGCCCGCGCGCCACCCGGCGCGGGCATTCGGTGGTGTACGACGAGCGCAGCGGCAACTTCATCCGCCGCAGCGGGGTGGATTGGCAGTCCGACTACAACGGCGCGCAGGCCGCCCCCAACAGCCCGGTGATGCACGTCAGCATCCGCGACGCCGAAGCCTATGCGAGCTGGCTGTCGGAACAGACCGGCCGCCACTACCACGTGCCCAGCGAGGCCGAATTCGAATACGCGGTGCGCGCCGGCACCACCGGGCGCTATCCCTGGGGCAATGCCGGCTCGCCGCCGCTGGATGCGGGCAACTTCACCGGCGGCAACGATGTCTCGCGCAGCGGCCGGCACTGGAACAACGGCTTTGTCGGCTACGGCGATGGCTTCTGGGGCCCGGCGCCGGTCGGCAGCTTTCGCGCCAACGCCTGGGGGCTGCACGACATGGGCGGCAACCTGAGCGAGTGGGTGGCCGACTGCTGGCATGCCAGCTACCGCCGCGCGCCGGCCGACGGTGCGGCGTGGTTCAACCCCGGCTGCCGGCAGCGCATGATCCGCGGCGGCAGCTGGGCCAATTCGCCGCAGCAGACGCGTGCGGCCTGGCGGCAGTCGCAGGATTCGGACAGCACCAGCGCGCGGATCGGCTTTCGCCTGGCGCGCGGCATCTAGGGCGCAGTTGCATTGCCGCTGCGCATGCGCGGTCTGCGCCCGCATGGCCAGTGATCGCCGATCGCCATGTTGTGTGCCATACCCGCGTCTCGGGGCACGACATCGACGACGACGTGCACGGTCTTCCGCGTCGCGGCGGCCACACACCGAGGTGAGCGCGCTGGCTTAACCGCAGCGAACACCGACCGTGATCGCGCTGGAACCGGTCACCCTGGCCGCGGTCCAAGCGCCAGCGCTTGCGAGGATTGCGGTGATGGGCTGGGGAATCAAACTGTTTCGTTGGGTCGTCGCACTACTGCTGATCGGCGGCAGCGGCTACGCCGTGGCGCGGCATCTGCAGGACGGAAATACCGCCGGGCATTACCGCTCGGTGGAGGTGCTGCGTCCGGAAGGCACGCCGAAGGCCATGGTGGTGCTGTTGCCCGACAGCGGCCATGCGCAGGACGGCCAGCGGCTTGCCGAGATGCTGAGCAACGATGGCGCGCTGGTCGCGGTGATCGACACCGCCAGCTATCGCGAACGCGTGCGCGCGCATCATGCGGCCTGCAGTTCCCTGGCCGACGATGCCGAACGCTTGGGCAAGAAGTTGCTGCGCGCCGAGCATGTCGACGCATTCCTGCCGCCGGTCCTGGTGGGGCAGGGCGATGGCGCGGTGCTAGCGCGGCAGGCGCTGGCCTCGGCCGCGCCCGACGTGCTGGGTGGCGCGGTTGTCGCCGATGGCGGCGCCAGCACTGGCGGCCTGGCCTGCGCACGCGACATGCCCGATGCCAACCAGGGCTTCCTCGACGATCTGGTCGACGCTGCCAGCCCCACGCAGATCGCTGCCGCCACCCGCGGCCATTTCCTCACGGCCCAGGCGCACGGTGTGGGCGATCTGCCGCTGGTCGAACTGCATGCGCCCGGCAGCGACCGCATGGTGGTGATGCTGTCCGGCGACGGCGGCTGGCGCGAACTGGACAAGGGCATCGCCGCGCAATTGCAGCAGCAGGGGGTGTCGGTGGTGGGCTGGAACAGCCTGCGCTACTTCTGGGCGAGCCGCACGCCGCAGCAGGTCGGGGCGGACCTGGATCGGGTGATCGCAAGCTATCGGCAGCGCTGGCATATCCAGCACGTTGCCTTGGTGGGCTACTCGTTCGGTGCCGATGTGCTGCCGTTTGCCTATCCCGAGCTGTCGCCGCAGCAACGTGCATCGGTGCAGTTTGTCAGCCTGCTGGGCCTGGCCCATCAAGCCGATTTCAAGGTGCGCGTCGGTGGCTGGCTGGGCTGGCACAACGATGCCGAGCGTGATGTGGAGCCGGCGATCCAGTCGCTGGACGCGCATCGCCTGCAATGCATCTACGGCGATCAGGAAAAGGACACGTTGTGCCCGGAGCTGCGCGCGCGTGGCGTGCAGGTGGTGGCGCGTCCGGGCGGGCATCATTTCGACCACGATCCGGTGGTGCTGGCCGGGCTGCTGCTGCAGGGCTGGCGGCAGGCGGCGCAGACGCCCAGTCACGGATAAAAAGCGTGCGAGGCCTGCCGGCGGGCATGCGGAGCGGTCGGTGGCGCGTTGAAGGGCCCGCCCCAGGTGTGGCCCGCCCGGGTAAAGCGGGTGACGCCGCATCGGCGCTCCCTCTGTCCCAATCCACGACGATGCGGGGGCGACCTCGGTAGGCGCATCGTCGCCGCGGCACTGCGATGCGTGTGTCCTTGGCGATTGCCCGCGGCAACCAGGCAGCACGCGTGGTTGCCGCCCTCAGTCCTCGTTGCCTGGCTCGACCCGCACTTCGATGCTGCCATCGGCCAGCTGCGCACGCAGGCGTTCGCCGGCGCTGACTTCGGCGGCGCTGCGCACCACGCTGCCATCGGCGGGGCGGGTCACGATGGCGTAGCCACGCGCGACGGTGGCGAGCGGGCTGACCGCTTCCAGCGAGCGTGCCAGGCTGCGTAGCCGCAGCTGGTCGTGCTGCAGGCGCCGCTGCATCGCTGCCTGCGGATGCAGTGCACGCAGCCGTTGTTGCAGCGTGGCCAGGTCGCGTTGCGGGTTGTGCGCCTGCAGGCGCGCCTGCGACCGTTGCACACGCGCCTGCAGGCGCTCCAGCACCTGGGTCAGGCGCGCGCGCAGCTGGCGTCCGGCATCCTGCTGGCGGCGTTGCAGCAGCTGCAGCCGCGCCTGCGGACTGTGTGCACGCAGGCGCAGGGCGAGCCGGTCGGCGCGCTGCATCGCAGTGGCCAGCGCATGCTGCTGCAGCTGGGCCATGCGCGCATGCGCGCGCCGCACGCGCGCAACCAGCTCGCGCTGATCGGGCACCAGCAGTTCGGCCGCGACCGACGGCGTGGGCGCACGCACATCGGCCACGAAATCGCTGAGGCTGAAGTCGGTCTCGTGCCCGACCGCCGACACCACCGGCGTGCGCGTGGCGGCAATCGTGCGGGCCAGGCGTTCGTCGTTGAAGGCCCACAGGTCTTCCAGCGAGCCGCCACCACGGGTGATCAGAATGACGTCGTAGCGCCCGGACGCATCGGCGCGCTGCAACAGCGAGGTGATCTGCGCAGCGGCGCTGTCGCCCTGCACCAGCGAGGGCAACAGGTCCACTTCCAGCAACGGAAAGCGGCGCGCCAGGACGCTGAGCACGTCGCGTACCGCCGCCCCGCTGGGCGAGGTGATCACCGCCAGCCGCCGCACATGCGCCGGCAACGGCTGCTTGCGCTCGGTATCGAACAGGCCTTCGGCGGCCAGGCGCGCACGCAGTTCGTCGAAGGCGCGCCGCAGGGCGCCTTCGCCGGCCTCTTCCATGTGGTCGAGCACCAACTGGTAGTCGCCGCGCGCTTCGTACAGCGTCAGGCGTCCGCGCGCGAGCACGCGCAGGCCCTCGCGCGGCTGGAACTTCAGCCAGGTGCTCTTGGGCTTGAACATCGCGCAACGGATCTGCGCGCGCGCGTCCTTGAGCGTGAAGTACAGATGGCCCGAGGACGGGCGCGTGACGCTGCTCAGCTCTGCTTCCACCCACACCAGCGGGAAGCTGCCTTCCAGCAGGTCGCGCGCGAGCGTGTTGAGCTGGCTGGGGGTGAGGATCTGTTCGTTGCGGTCGGCCATCGCCGCATTATCCCGCAGCGGCGATGCGCATGCGTGAGCGCATCGGGCGCAAACCTACAAACCGTGTTGCGCCAGCGCCCAGCCCACGTGTTCGCGTACCAGTTCCGAGTCGTCGTGGCGGCGCGCCTCCAGCGCCGCCAGCACCTCCGGCGTGCCGGGCGCATTGCCCAGGCCGACGGCGATGTTGCGCAACCACCGCTGATGGCCGCTGCGGCGGATCGGGCTGCCTTCGGTGCGGCGCAGGAATTCGTCTTCGTCCCAGGCGAACAGTTGCGGCAGCGTTGCCACATCCAGCTCGTTGCGGGCGCGGAAATCGGCTTCGTCGGTGCGCTGGGCGAACTTGTTCCACGGGCAGACCAGCTGGCAGTCGTCGCAGCCGAAGATGCGGTTGCCGATCGGCTTGCGCATCTGCTCGGGAATTGCGCCCTCGTGTTCGATGGTGAGATAGGCGATGCAGCGGCGCGCATCCAGCCGGTACGGGGCGATGATGGCCTGGGTCGGGCAGATGTCGATGCAGCGCGTGCAGGTGCCGCAATGCGCGGTGGCAGGGGTGTCGATGGGCAAGGGCAGATCGAGGTAGATCTCGCCCAGGAAGAACCACGACCCGCCCTTGCGATCGATCAGGCAGGTGTGTTTGCCGATCCAGCCCAGGCCCGCGTTGCGTGCCAGTGCCCGCTCCAGCACCGGCGCCGAATCGACGAACACCCGATAGCCGAATGCGCCGACTTCGCCCTGGATGCGCTCGGCCAGTTTCTGCAGCCGGTTGCGCATCAGCTTGTGATAGTCGCGCCCCAGCGCGTACCGCGCCACGTAGGCGCGGCGGCCGTCGTGCAGGGTGTTCCAGGCTTCGCTGTCGTCCTTGCGGCCGTAATCCATGCCCACCGACAACACGCGCAGGGTGCCGGGCACCAGCTCCTGCGGGCGCGAGCGCTTGTCGCCGTGCTGGGCCATCCAGTGCATGGTCCCGTACAGGCCTTCTTCCAGCCAGCTGCGCAGATGTCCCTCGTCTTCGCCCAGCTCGATGCCGGTAATGCCGCAGCGCTGGAAGCCCGCCTCGCGCGCAAGCGCACGGATGCGCGCGGCAGCGTCGGTGGGGTCGGGACGGGCGAGGACGGCAGACATGGTGACAAGTATAGAATTCCCGGCATGTACGCACCGCTCGATCTTTACGACACCGCCGCCGCGCGCAGGCTGGACACGCAGGCCACCACGCTGCTCGGCGGCGACGGCTATACCTTGATGCAACGCGCCGGGCAGGCCGCCTGGCAGGTCCTGCTGGAACGCTGGCCACGGGCACGCCGCATCGTGGTGGTCTGTGGCACCGGCAACAACGGGGGCGATGGCTATGTGCTGGCACGCCTGGCGCAGCGGGCCGGGCGCCAGGTGCAGGTGGTGCATCTGCCCGGGCACGGCCCGGCCGCGCCGCTGGCGCAGCGCGCCTGCACCGACTATCTGGGCGTGGGCGGTGCGATCGACCTGTTTCCATCTCCGCTGCCGCAGGCCGATGTGATCGTCGATGCGCTGTTCGGCATCGGCCTCAACCGCGCGCCCGACAGCGAGACCGGCGCGTTGATCGATGCCATCAACGCCGCCGGCGTGCCGGTGTTTGCGCTGGATGTGCCCAGCGGCATCGATGCCGATCACGGCGTGGCCTTCGGTGCTGCGGTGCGCGCGGACGCCACCTTGCAGTTCATCGTGCCGCACGTGGGGCTCTACACCGGCGATGCGCTGGAGCATGCCGGCACGCGCGCAGTCGCGTCGCTGGACGTGCCGGATGCGGCATTCGACGGGCTGACGCCGGCCGCGCACAGCTGGGAGATCGACGCCCTGGCCGCGCAGTTGCGCCCGCGCCGACGCAATACGCACAAGGGCGAATCCGGGCGCGTGCTGTGTGTCGGCGGCAACCTCGGCAGCGGCGGCGCGATCATGCTGACCGCCGAAGCTGCCTTGCGCAGCGGCGCCGGGCTGGTGCAGGTCGCCACCCGCGCCGAGCATGTCGCGCCATTGCTGGCGCGCTGCCCGGAAGCGATGGTGCGCGCGCTGCAGGCCGGCGACGACATCGACGCGCTGGCCGATGCGGCCGACGTGGTCGCACTGGGGCCAGGGCTGGGTCAGGACGCCTGGGCGCAGCCGTTGTGGCACGGCGTGTTGGCGTCTGACAGTGCCGTCGTCATCGATGCCGATGGCCTGAACCTGCTGGCCGCCAACCAGGTGCCGACACGCGGCCCGCGCGTGCTGACACCGCATCCGGGCGAAGCCGGCCGTCTGCTGGGGATGTCGACCGGGCAGGTTCAGCACGACCGGCTGGCTGCCGCAGACGCCTTGGCCAAACGTTTCGATGCCGTGGTGGTGCTCAAGGGCGCCGGCAGCGTGATCGCCGCGCCGCACGCAGTGCCGCGCATCATCGACGCCGGTAATCCGGGCATGGCGGTCGGCGGCATGGGCGACCTGCTGACCGGCGTGATCGCAGCCCTGCTGGCGCAGGGTTGGTCGCCGTTCGATGCGGCAAGCCTGGGTGCCTTGCTGCATGCCTGCGCCGGCGATGCGGCTGCGCGCGCGGGCGAGCGCGGCCTGCTGCCGACCGATCTGCTGCCCGAACTGCGCCGCCTCGCCAATGCCGGAGCCATTGCATGAGCCAGCTCAGCGCACACCTGGTCGATGCGCAGGCCACCGAAAGCCTGGGGCAGGCCCTGGCCGCGGTACGGCCCACCCGCGCGATGGTGCAACTGCACGGCGATCTCGGCGCAGGCAAGTCCACACTGGCGCGTGCGCTGCTGCGCGCACTCGGCGTCACCGGCCCGATTCGCAGCCCCACCTACACCCTGGTCGAACGTTATCCGCTCAGCACCGGCGACGAGGCCTGGCACCTGGATCTGTACCGCATCGGGCAGGCCGGAGAACTGGATTTTCTCGGGCTCGACGAGGGCAGCGCGAGCCTGTGGCTGGTCGAATGGCCCGAGCGCGGCGCGGGCGCGCTGCCGCCGGTGGACCTGGACGTGGAACTGGCGATCGATGGCGAGGGACGCAGCGTCACGCTGCTGGGCCGCAGCCAAACCGGGCGCGACTGGCTGACGCAGCTTTCAGGCTTGCCGCAGTTGCAGTCTCTTTTTGCCGGCTCACAACAACAATGAACGCCAGGTTGTGGATTATTAAGGGAAATCACCTTGCAATTCACACGCTCGGGTGTTTGAATCCAGCGCCATGACACCGGGGTTCCGCCAGTTCTGTGTTTCCGCCCTGACCGCCAGCCTCAGCCTGGCGGTTTTTGCTGCGTGGGCCGGCGAAATCAAGGGTGTCGGCATCAGCACCGGTGCCACCGGCACGCGTGCGGAGATCCAGCTGGCAGGCAGCGGCGGATTCAAGACGCTGTCGCTGGCCAATCCCAATCGCCTGGTGGTGGATTTTCCCGATTCCTCCGGTGTGCGTGGCCTCAAATTGCCGCCCGCGGCCGGCCTGGTGACGTCGGTGCGGACCGGCCAACCGGTGCCGGGCACCTTTCGGGTGGTCTTCGAGCTGGCAACGCCGGTCACGCCGTTGAAGCCGCAGATGCAGACGCTGGGCAGTGCGTCGACCCTGGTGATCGAGTGGCCGGGCGATTCGCCGGTCTCCGCCGGCACGGTGGCTGCCAACCCGACAACACCTGCGACGCCGCCGCCGCGCCCGGCCAATGCACAATCCGAGGCGGCCCGCGCGACCGCTGCGTTGGCGGCGTCTGCGCAGCGTGCGTCGGTGGTGCCGCCTGCGCCTGCACCGTATGTCCCTGCCTCGGCCATGCCCAGCGTGACCCCGGCGCCGGTACCGACGACGGTGGCCACCGGCGTGCCGACACCGCGTCCAGGCACGGCCGCGGCTGCGGTAACCACCAGCACGTCCGCGCCAGCCGGCACTGCCGGCAACTCCTCCAATCGCACCGTCGCCACCGCCGGTACGTCGCCAGCACCCGCGATGACAGGCAACCCCGCATCGCCGGCTGCCATCTTGAATGGCGGCAATGCGCCGATGGGCGCCGCGTCGGGTAATGCCGTGACTGCCACACCGAATACCGCCGGCGGCGTTGCCGCGGCGGACAGCGATGAGTTGCCGCCGCGTCCGGTGCTGCCCAGCGAGGCCTCGCGGATCAAGATGGCACCCGGCATGCGGCCGTTGATCGTCGCGATCGATCCGGGACATGGTGGCCAGGATCCGGGCGCCATGGGCCCGACCGGCAAGCGCGAAAAGGATGTCACCCTGGCCGTTGGTCGCGAACTGGCGCGCCAGATCAACGCCACGCCCGGCATGAAGGCCTACCTGACACGCGATACCGACGTGTTCATTCCGCTGCCGATGCGCGCGCAGAAGGCACGCGCCGCCAAGGCCGACATCTTCATCTCCATCCATGCCGACGCTGCCGAGAACCGCAGTGCGACCGGCTCGTCGGTCTATGTGCTGTCGACCAAGGGGGCTTCCTCGCAGCGCGCGCGCTGGCTGGCCGACAAGGAAAATGCCGCCGACCTGGTTGGCGGGGTGCGTCTGCAGCAGACCGAAAGCACGCTGGCCAATGTGCTGCTGGATCTGGCCCAGAGCGGCCACATGAAGGCCTCCGAGGATGCGGCAGGGCACGTGCTCGGCGGCCTCAAGCGGATCGGCAACAACCACAAGCCGCAGCTGGAACGCGCCAACTTCGCGGTGCTGCGCACCTCCGACATGCCGGCGATGCTGGTGGAGACCGCCTTCATTTCCAATCCGGACGAAGAGCGTCGCCTGATCGACCCGGCCTACCAGCGCAAGATCGCCGCGGCCGTGCTGGATGGCATCGATACCTTCTTCACCCGCCAGCCGCCGCCAGGCACCTTGTTTGCAGCGCGCGCGCAGGCCGAAGCCGATGCGGGCGTCGGCACCGTGGCCGGCGGCAGCCGCTGAGCAGCTCGGCTATCATTCCGCACTGATTCCTTGATGACGGCGCCCACGCGCCGCCGGATTGCCGTGCCGACGTCTGCCTTGCCTGTTACACCCTCGATGCGCGTGGACCTTTGCGTCCGGCACGAGCGCCTGCGCTGATGGCGATCCGTCAGCTCCCCGAGATCCTGATCAACCAGATTGCCGCCGGCGAAGTCGTCGAGCGGCCTGCGTCGGTGGTCAAGGAACTGGTCGAAAACGCACTCGATGCCGGCGCCACCCGCGTGGATATCGAGCTGGAAGAGGGCGGCGTGCGGCTGATCCGCATCCGCGACAACGGCGGCGGCATCACTCCCGACGAACTGCCGCTGGCGGTGTCGCGGCATGCCACCAGCAAGATTGCATCGCTGGACGATCTGGAGACCGTGGCCACGCTCGGCTTTCGTGGCGAAGCGTTGCCGTCGATCGCCTCGGTCAGCCGTTTCACCCTGATTTCGCGCCGCCACGATGCCGAACATGGCTCCGCGCTGGAGATCGACGGTGGCCGCCTGGGCGAGGTGATGCCACGTGCACACGCGCCCGGCACCACGGTCGAAGTGCGCGAGCTGTTCTTCAACGTACCGGCGCGGCGCAAGTTCCTGCGTGCCGAGCGCACCGAGCTGGGGCATATCGAAGAGTGGCTACGCTCACTGGCGTTGGCGCGGCCCGATGTGGAGTTGCGGGTTTCGCACAACGGCAAACCCTCGCGTCGCTACAAGCCGGGCGACCTGTATTCGGATGCGCGGTTGGGCGAGACCCTGGGCGAGGATTTCGCGCGGCAGGCCTTGCGCGTCGATCACAGTGGCGCCGGTCTGCGGCTGCACGGCTGGGTCGCCCAACCGCATTACTCGCGCGCCAGTACCGACCAGCAGTATCTCTACGTCAACGGCCGCTCGGTGCGCGATCGCAGCGTCGCGCACGCGGTCAAGATGGCCTATGGCGATGTGCTGTTCCATGGCCGCCAGCCGGCCTACGTGCTGTTCCTGGAGCTGGATCCGGCGCGCGTGGACGTCAACGTGCATCCGGCCAAGCACGAGGTGCGTTTCCGCGAGGCGCGGCTGATCCACGACTTCGTCTACCGCACCTTGCAGGACGCGCTGGCGCAGACGCGCGCCGGCGCGATGCCCAACAGCAGCGCTACGGAAGGCGCCGGCGATGTCGGCGCGGTGCCGGGGAGCATGCCCGATCGTTCAGGCTACGGAAGCGGAAGCAGTAGTGGCGGCGGTGGTGCCGGCTACGGCCAGTGGACGCCATCGCAGACCCCGCTGGGCCTGCGCGTGGATGAGGCGCGTGCGGCCTACAGCGCGCTGTATGCGCCGCCGCCCAGCGGCGCGCAGCAGCAGTCGGCACGCTTGCCCGAGGGCTCGGGAATGGGCCTGCCGGCGACTGCCGCAGACAGCGGCGTGCCGCCGCTGGGCTATGCCGTCGCGCAGTTGCACGGCATCTACATCCTGGCCGAGAACGCCGAAGGCCTGATCGTGGTGGACATGCATGCCGCGCACGAACGCATCGGCTACGAGCGGCTCAAGAACGCGCACGACAGCATCGGCCTGCACGCGCAACCGCTGTTGGTGCCGATGACGCTGGCGGTGGGCGAGCGCGAGGCCGACACCGCCGAGCGCGAAGCCGACACGCTGGCCAGCCTGGGCTTCGAGGTCACCCGCGCCGGCCCGCAATCGCTGCACGTGCGCAGCATTCCCGCATTGCTTGCCAATGCCGACCCCGAGGCGCTGTTGCGCGATGTGCTCGGCGACCTGCGCGAACATGGCCAGAGCCGGCGCATTGCCGGGGCGCGCGACGAGCTGCTCTCCACCATGGCGTGCCACGGCGCGGTGCGCGCGAACCGGCGCCTGACCGTGCCGGAAATGAACGCACTGCTGCGCGATATGGAAATCACCGAGCGCTCGGGCCAATGCAACCACGGTCGGCCGACCTGGGCACGGTTTACGCTGGGCGAAATCGATCGCTGGTTCCTGAGGGGGCGCTGATGGCTGCATTGCACAGGGGGAACCGCTGGCTGCTCGGCACGCTGGTGTGTGCGGCGCTGGCCGGCTGCGGCAAGGACGCACCGCCGCCGGCGGCACCGGCCGCACTCGACAAGGCCTTCCTGGCCGACAACGCGGCCTGGCGCGAAGCGCGCCTGACCGAGCTGCGCGCGCCCGATGGCTGGACCAGCCTGGTCGGCCTGCACTGGCTGTCGCTGAAGGCGCACTACATCGGCAGCAGTGCCGACAGCGGCATCAGGCTGGCGGTCGGGCCGCCCAAGCTGGGCATGGTCTCCACCGAGGCCGACACGGTCTGGTTCGTGCCCGAGCGCGGCGCGGAATTGAGCGTTGATGGCAAGCCGCTGACCGGCCGGATCCGCTTCCAGTCCGATCGCGACCCGCAGCCGACCTTCATCCATTTCGATGGCGGCAAGGGCGTGTTGAGCCTGATCCATCGCGGCGACCGCAACGCGCTGCGGGTCAAGCATGCCGACGCGCCGTCGCGCAGCCACTTCGCCGGGCTGGAGTACTGGCCGGCCGATCCGTCCTGGCGCATCAGCGCACGCTATGTGCCCAACGATGTCGGCAAGACCATTCCGATCGTGGACATCGTCGGCATCAGCAGCGAGCAGCCCAATGCCGGGGCCATCGCCTTCGAGCGCGATGGCAAGGCGTATCGGCTGCAGACCATCGGCGAACCGGGGCGGCCGATGTTCGTGGTGTTCGCCGACCGCACCAGCGGGCACGGCAGCTATCCGGCCGGGCGCTTCCTGGACCTGGACGTGCCCGATGCCTCCGGGCATGTGGTCGTGGATTTCAACCGTGCCTACAACCCGCCGTGCGCGTTCACTCCGTTTGCGACCTGTCCGCTGCCGCCGCCGGAAAACCGCATCGACCTGGCGGTATCGGCAGGCGAGAAAACCTACAAGGTGCCGCACTGACGTGGAGACAGCGACGTGGTAGAGGCAAGCATGCGCACCCGGCTGGCCGCCTGGTGCTGCGGCGCGGTGATCGCGCTGGGGCTGTGGAGCGGGGCAGCCGCACCGACCTGGGCACGTGCCGGCCACGACACGCCTGCCGGGCCGCCGGTGCCGTTGTTGTGGAGGGTCGATGGCAAGGGCGGCACGCTGTATCTGCTGGGCTCGTTCCATGTGCTCAAGCCCAGCGATTACCCCTTGTCGCCGGATGTGATGCAGGCATTCGCCAAGGCTGACAGGTTGGTGTTCGAATTGCCGCCGTCCGACGCGCAATCGCCCGAACTGGCCGGCCGCATGCTGCAGGCGGCGCGGCGCAGCGACGGGCGTCGCCTGCAGGACGTACTCGATCCAAAGACCTGGCAGGCGCTGACCAGCTACGCACGCAAGCGCGGGATGCAGGTGGACAGCTTGCAGCCACTGGAACCCTGGTTCGTGGCGTTGACGATCAGCCTGGCGGAGATGAGCCGGCAAGGCATGGATCCGGCTGCCGGCCTGGACCATTACCTGATGGCGCAGGCGCAAGCCCAGGGTAAACCGGCCGATGGGCTGGAGCGCGCCCAGGAGCAGATTGCCTTGCTCGACGGCATGTCGCCCACCGAGCAGCATCAGCTGCTGGAAGAGGCGCTGGACGACGCCGGCACCACCGATCAGCTGCGTCAGTTGCACGCGGCCTGGCGCAATGGCGATGTGCACACCCTGTCCACGCAGATGGCCGAGCAGATGCGGCAGCACTATCCGGCGCTGTACCAGGACATCAATGTCGAGCGCAATGCGCGCTGGGTGCCGCGGCTGGAACAGCGGCTGGGCAAAGGGAGCGGGACCACGCTGGTGGTGGTCGGTGCGCTGCATCTGCTGGGAAGCGACGGAGTGGTCGAGCGCCTGCGCGCGCGTGGGTACCACGTGGAGCGGATCTGCGCGGCCTGCGCGGAGCAGGCCGGCCGCTGACTGGCGGCGCCGTGGAGCGTCTCACGCTCCAGGCGCAGCGCTTGCGTCATCCGCGGTTGCGGGCCTTGCCGGTGGTGCCGGCGCTACCGGCGGCAGTGCCGTGGGTGCCGGTGCCCATCGGGCCGCTGCCCATGCCGCTCGCCCCCGGCGGCGGCGTACCAGGGCCGCCCGGACGCCCGAAACCGGCGCCGAAGTTGCGCTGGAACTCCTGCCACAACTCCAGGTTGCGCTCGGTCAGCTGGTTCATCATCGCCCACGGGGTCTGCCCGAGCAGGTTGCCCATCTGCTGGCGGAACTGCTGCTGCTGATCCAGGAACACCTGCATGCTGCGCTCCAGGTAGTTGCCCATGAAGCCCTGCAGAGAGTCGCCGTAGAAACGGATGATCTGGCTCAGCAGCTGGGTCGACAGCATCGGCTCGCCGTCCTGTTCACGGTCGGCAATGATCTGCAGCAAGACGGCGCGACTGAGGTCTTCACCGCTCTTGGCGTCGCGTACTTCGAATTCTTCGCCGTCGATGATGAGCTGGCGCACATCTTCGATGGTGATGTAGCTGGAGATTTCCGTGTCGTAGAGACGGCGATTGGGATACTTCTTGATGATGCGAAGTCCGGCCATGGAACGTTCACTCACAACGATAGTGCGCGCAGGATGGCGCACCGCAGCAGCCCTTGCAACCGCCGCAAGGCCTTATTTTCTTAAGAGGACACCAAAAAAATGCTGCGCAGCATGATTTTCAAGGGTTTTTCATGCTGCATCGCGAAGTTGCAGCAAACGTTACCAACCCATGTGGTGGCCGCCGTTGATATCCAGATTGGAGCCCGTGATCCAGGCGGCCTCTTCCGCCACCAGGAAGGCCACCGCATAGGCGATTTCCTCCGGGCGGCCCAGGCGGCCGGTGGGGATGTCGGCGACGATCTTGGCGCGCACCTCTTCCGGGACCGCCATCACCATGTCGGTGGCCACATAGCCCGGCGACACGGTATTGACGGTCACCCCGAACGCGGCATTTTCGCGTGCCAGCGAGATGGTGAAGCCGTGCATGCCGGCCTTGGCGGCCGCGTAGTTGGCCTGCCCGTACTGGCCCTTCAGGCCGTTGATCGAGCTGATCTGGATCACCCGTCCCCAGCCGCGCTGGCGCATGCCTTCGATCACCGGACGGGTGACGTTGAAGACCGAGTTGAGATTGGTGTTGATGACGTCATGCCATTGTTCGGCGGTCATGCGATGGAAGGTGGTGTCGCGGGTGATGCCGGCGTTGTTGACCAGAATTTCGATCGGCCCAAGCGCTGCCTGGACTTCTTCGACCAGGGCGCGCGCATGCTCGGAAGACGCCACGTCGCCGCGGAACAGGGCGATGTCGTAGCCCTGGCCCTGCATGCGCTGCTGCCAGGCCTGAGCTTTTTCGGCATTGCGGAAGTTGCTGGCCACCCGGTGGCCCTGGTCTGCCAGGCGCTTGCAGATGGCGGTGCCGATACCGCCGGTGCCGCCGGTGACCAATACGACGCGAGATGTCATGACGACTCCAATGGACAGAAGAAAGACTGCGGCGGTCAGGGCACAGGCGCGCTGCCTGGCCCGACGCCGGTGCTGGGGCGCAATTCTAGTCACGCCGGGGCGGTGATGCGCGTCCGTTGGCATCCAGATGCAGCTGCCGGGGCAACCGCTGCGGCAAAAAATGCTGCACCGCATGCTGCAGCACGGTGTCGAGCGCGGCACGGCGCGGCAATGCCGCCGGATCCTGTCCCAGGACCGCCCAGGCGGCGTGCAGCGCCGGTTGTGGGTCTGCATCGTCCAGCGCAGGCGCGGCGTGCGACTTGGACAGCTTGCGGCCGGCGTGGTCCAGGATCAGCGGCAGGTGCAGATAGCGTGGCTGCGGCAGGCCCAGCGCGCGCCGCAGCAGCAACTGACGTGGGGTGGAATCGAGCAGGTCGGCGCCGCGCACGACATCGGTGATGGCCTGCGCGGCATCGTCGACCACCACCGCCAGCTGGTACGCCCAGTAGCCGTCGGCGCGGCGCAGCACCACGTCGCCGACATCGGCATGCACGTCCTGCACCACGTGGCCCTGCAGCGCGTCGTCGAAGCCGACCGGTGGCTGTGGCGGCACCCGCAGGCGTACCGCACGGCGGGCGCCCAGCGGCGCCACGCAGGCATGGTGGATGCCGCCCATGCCGGCAAGATCGGCGCGGCTGCAACTGCATTCGAAGGCCAGTCCCGCCTCCAGCAAGCTGGTGACGGCGGCGTCGTAGTGTGCGTGGCGGTCGGATTGGTACAGCACCGGCAGGTCTGAGCGCAGGCCGAAGGCGGCCAGGGTGCGCAGCTGACGTTCGCAGGCGCCGGGCTCGGCGCGCGGTGGATCGATGTCTTCGACGCGCACGCACCACTGGCCACCGGCGTGCCGCGCGAGCAGCCAGCTGCCGAATGCTGCCAGCAGGGAGCCGAAGTGCAGCGGGCCGGTCGGGGAGGGCGCGAAGCGGCCGCGGTAGAGGAGGGCTGGCATGATCGGCTGAATCGTCGGTCAGGTGATCGCTTGATTTCAAGCGCTGACGACCGCAGATCCGCTGCAGGTCATCCTGCTTGCGTGGAGTCATCGCACCATGTTCAACCGCATTTTCCTGTTCCTGCTGACCAATTTTGCGGTGTTGATGCTGGCCGGCATCGTGATGTCGGTGCTGGGCGTCAATCCTGCGCAGATGAGCGGCCTGCTGGTGATGGCGGCCGTGTTCGGGTTCGGCGGCTCGTTCATCTCGTTGCTGCTGTCCAAGTTCATGGCCAAGCGCAGCACTGGCGCGCAGGTGATCACCGAGCCACGCACGCCGACCGAGCGCTGGTTGCTGGAGACGGTGCGCCGTCAGGCCCAGGCGGCCGGCATCGGCATGCCGGAAGTGGCGGTCTACGACGGCCCGGAAATCAATGCCTTCGCCACGGGCGCCAACCGCAACAACGCGCTGGTCGCGGTGTCCACCGGGCTGCTGCAGAACATGAGCCAGGACGAGGCCGAGGCGGTGCTGGGCCATGAAATCGCACATGTCGCCAATGGCGACATGGTCACCATGGCCTTGCTGCAAGGCGTGCTCAATACCTTCGTGATCGTGCTGGCACGCGTGGTCGGCGGCATCATCGACAGCGCCATGTCGGGCAACCGCGATGGTGGCCGCGGCTTTGCCTACTACATCATCGTGTTCGTGCTAGAGATGGTGTTCGGCCTGTTCGCGACGATGATCGCGATGTGGTTCTCGCGTCGCCGCGAATTCCGCGCCGATGCCGGTGGTGCGCAGCTGGCGGGTCGCGGCAAGATGATTGCCGCATTGGAGCGCCTGTCGCTGAACCACGGCCAGAGCACCTTGCCCTCGCAGGTGCAGGCCTTCGGCATCTCCGGCGGTGTGGGCGATGGGCTGCGCCGGCTGTTCCTGAGCCACCCGCCGCTGGCCGAGCGCATCGCCGCGTTGCGTGCCGCCAACGGTGCGGCGATGTAAGACGGCCTTGCCAGATGCCCGCGTGGCGCATTGGTTCACGCCAGCCAACAAAAAACCCGCAGCACGCGGGTTTTTTGTTGGCTGGCGCGAGGTGCCAGCGATGCGATGCGGCTGCAGGCCTCAGCCGAACTCGTAGTTCATCAACGGCCCGGTCGGTGCGACGAAATCGCCTTGCACATAGTCCACCCCCGCGCTGAAGAAGCTGCTCATCGACTGCGCGTCGGCCACGAACTCGGCCACGGTGAGGATGCCGGCCGGCTGCGCGCGCGAGGTGATCTCGCGGATCTTTTCCTGGCTTTCGCGGGCCGAGGCCACTTCGCCGGTGATGCCGCGATCGAGCTTGAGGAAGGCCGGCTGGAAATGCGCCAGCAGCTGGAACGAATCCAGGCCCGAGCCGAACTGTTCCAGCCCGACCTTGCAGCCCATGGCCGATACCGCCGCCAGGAACTGCTGGGCGTTGCGCAGGTGCGTGAACACCTTCGATTCCGGCGTCTGCAACCACAGCCGTTCGCCCGGCACGCCATACACGGCCAGCTGCTCGCGGATGATGTCGACCATCTGCGGATCGGAAAACGAGTTGGGCCCGATGCGTACCAGCAGGTGCGTGGCGTGTCCCGCACGCTGCCGCTCGCCAAGCTGGCGGATCGCGCGCGCCACCACCCAGCGGTCGATCTCGGTGATCAGATCGTGTTCTTCGGCGATCGCCATGAAGGCGTTCGGCGACATCATCTCGCCGTTGCGCTCCAGCCGCAGGAAGACCTGATACAGCTCCAGCGGCTCGCCCTGCAGGTTGAGCACCGGCTGGTAATGCAGCAGGAAGCCGTCGCCGGCCAGTGCCTCGCGCAGCTGTTGCACCCAGCGTTCGATGCGTTCTTCTTCGGCCCGGTCGGCCGCTGCCGGGTCGTAGATGCTGACTGCATTGCCGCCCAGCTCGGCGGTGGTGCGTACCGCCTCGGTACCGCGGTTGAGCACCTGCCCGATGCTGGCGATCTTCTCGCCGATCTGCACGCCGCCGATGCTCACCGTCACCGTGGCCGAGCGCGCGCCAATGCTGAAGACGTGCTGCGCGAACGCGTCGCGCACCAGTTCCGCCAATGCGTGCGTGCGCGCGTAATTGCCGTCCATCAGCAACGCGAAGCTGTGCTCGCCGAAACGCGCGGCGACCACGCTGTCATCGGTCACGCTGGCCACATGCGCGGCCAGGGCGGCGATCAGCGCGTCGGCCGAATCCAGGCCGATCTCGGGCAGCAGGCGCGCGTAATGGTCTGGCTCGATCAGCAGGAAGCCGGACTGGCCTTCGCTGCGGCCGGCGCGCGCCACCGCCTGTTCCAGCGCCACCATGAAGGCGGGGCGGTTGAGCAGGCCAGTGACCTGGTCGCGCTGACGCAGGTCCTCGACCTCGCGCGCCAGCTCCGGGTCGAATTCCTCGCGGCGGCGGAACACCACCTGGATGCACGGCTCGCCTTCATACGTGGCGGTGGCGAACTCCATCGTCGCCGGGAAGGTGTCGCCTTCCAGCCGGCGCGCGTCAACCTTGTACTGCGCCGGCGGCGGCTCGCCCTTGGACATCGCCTTGAGCAACTGCTTGAAATCGTCGACGTACTGCGCGGCGATCATGTCCAGCAGCGACACGCCCTCGACATCGTCGAACGACTCGAAGCCGAACATGTCCAGGTACGCCTCGTTGGCACGGATATGCATGCCTTCGTGCACATAGGCAATCGGGTCGCGCGAGGAGGCGATCAAGGCATCGCAGCGCCGTTCGGTTTCGCGCATCTGCGCCTCGATGCGGCGCAGCCCGCGGCGTGCCTGCAGGTCGGCCCATTCCGAGCGCACCAGCGCCAGCAGGTGTTCGGGGCGATGCCGCAGCACGATGGCGCGGATGCCATGCGCGGCGGCCTCGACCAGCGCGTCTTCCTCGATCCGCTCGGCCAGCAGGATGATCGGGATGTCCTTGCCGCTGCCGGCGATCTGCTGCTGCAACACAGTCATCGGGATCTGCAGCGCCTGCCCGTACAGTGCCAGGTCGATCTGCCCCGACAGCATGCTGGCGAGCTCTTCCGGGGTCTGCGGTCGCGATGGGCGCACCGCGATGCCGCCGTTGCGCAACGCGGTCACGATCGCCTCTGCGCCTTCGACGCTGTCGTCGACCATCATCAAGCGGAGGGTGAGATCTTTACCTTTTTGCATGCGCGTTTCCCTGGCGACGGGCTTTAATATACGAAGGAACTCGACTGCGTCCATGTCTGTGGACAAGGCCGCATCCGGGGTGAGACTCAGGCCACGTTTGCGCCTGTGGACGTCGCATCAGGCTACGCTCCCGGCGGCGTGACCGGACGCCCATGCCCATTGAAAGTTGTAGCCGCCCAGCCATCCGGTCACATCCAGCACCTCGCCGACGAAGTACAGGCCGGCCACCAGGCGCGACTCCATGCTCGCACTGGAGACCTGGTGGGTATCGACACCGCCCAGCGTTACTTCAGCGGTGCGATAGCCTTCGGTTCCACTGGCGATCAGCGGAAAGGCGGCCAGCAGGTCGGCGGCGGCCTGCAACTGCGGTGGGTCGAGCTGGCGGACCGGCTTGTCCGGCAACCACACCTCGCACAGGCGCTGGGCAAACCGCCGTGGCAGCACGTCGGCCAGCACGTTGCGCAGCTCGGTGGCGCCCCGCTGGCGTTTTTGTTCGCGCAGCCATGCCGCGGCGTCCTGGCCCGGCAGCAGGTCCAGGCGCAGCTCGTCGCCGGGTTGCCAGTACGAGGAGATCTGCAGGATGGCCGGGCCGCTGACGCCGCGATGGGTGATCAGCATGAAGTTGCGGAAGCTGGCGCCGTTGCACTGCGCCTGGACCGGTACCGCCAGCCCGGACAGATCCTGCAGCCGCTCCTGGTGCTTGCCGCTCAAGGTCAGCGGCACCAGCCCGGCGCGCGTCGGCAACAGCGTGTGGCCGAACTGCTGGGCCAGCGCGTAGCCCAAGCCGCTGGCGCCCATGCTCGGGATCGACAGCCCGCCGGTGGCCACGATCAGCGACTGCGCCTGCACGCGTCCCTGGCTGGTCTCCACGGTGAAGCCATCGCTGTCACGCTGCACCGAATGCACCTTGCAGTCGGTACGCACCTGCACGCCGGCCGCGTCGCATTCGTCCAGCAGCATGCGCACGATCTGCTTGGACGAGATGTCGCAGAACAGCTGGCCCAGCTCTTTCTCGTGATAGGCGATGCCGTGGCGCTCGACCATCTCCACGAAATCAAGCGGGCTGTAGCGGGCGAGGGCGGACTTGCAGAAGTGGCGGTTGGCCGAGAGGAAGTTGCCCGGGGTGGTGCCGGTATTGGTGAAGTTGCAGCGCCCGCCACCGGACATCAGGATCTTCTTGCCGACCTTGTTGGCATGGTCGATCACCAGCACCTGGCGGCCGCGTCGGCCGGCGGTGAAGGCGCTCATCAGTCCGGCCGCGCCGGCACCGACGACCAGCACGTCGCAACGCGTGCTCATTCGGCCGGAGCTTGCCGCACCATCGGGGTCAGGGTGACGCTGCCGTGGTCGGCCAGCATCTGCACCTCGCCGTCCTGGATGATCACATCGAAGCGCATGCCGCGCTGGATCAGCGCGCCCAGCGCCTCGGTGGCCTGCGACTCCAGTTCGAGCACCCGCAGGTTGCGGTGCCGGCCCAGCGCGTTGGCGTGCTTCGTCCACCAGGTTTCGGTGGCCTGGCCGCCGTAGCCGATCACCACCACCTCGCGCGAGCGGTTGCAGGCCTTGCGCACGCGGCTCTCGTCCGGCTGGCCGAGGTCGATCCACAGGTCCGGGTCGCCGGTGTAGTCGCGCCGCCACAGGTCGGGTTCGTCCTCGTTGCTGAGGCCGCGGCCGAATTCCAGGCGGTCGTCGGCAAACAGCGCGAACGCCAGCAGCCGCACCATCAGGCGTTCGTCGGTTTCGGAGGGGTGCTGGGCCAGGGTCAACGAATGGTTGGCGTAGTAGCCACGGTCCATGTCGCTGATCTGGAGTTCCGCCCTGCGGACGGTGGCGGTAAGGGCCATCAGGATGCCGGTTGCAAAGGGCGCCCATGATACGCCCCCGCTGCAACCCCGGCGTGCGGCGCTCAGCTGCGCGCCACCTCGGCCAGCCAGCGGTCCAGCTGGGCGGCAAATGCCTGACGGTCGCGCGGATGCAGGGCCGCAGGCCCGCCAGTGACGACGCCGGCGCCGCGCAGTTCTTCCAGAAAGCCGCGTACTGACAGGCGCTCGTTGATGCTGTCGCTGGTAAACGGCTCGCCACGCGGGCTGATGGCGGCCGCGCCGGCCTGCAGTACGCGGGCAGCCAGCGGGATGTCCTGGGTGACGACCAGGTCGCCCGCAGCCACGCGTTTGGCAATGAGGTCGTCGGCCGCGTCCGGCCCTCCGGGGACCTGCAGCGCACGCACATGCGCCAGGCGAGGGGTCTGCAGGAAATGATTGGCGACCAGTGTCACGGCCGCGCCGGTCCGTGCGGCAGCGCGGAAAAGAATGTCGCGAATGACTGCCGGGCAGGCGTCGGCATCGACCCAGATCTGCGGGCGGGACGGCAGGGGAGGCGTATTCATGTGCTGAAATCGGGAGGGAAAGGGCCTGACAGGTGGTCGGATCCGGCCTGACAGTAAAAAATTTGACGCAGGGTGTCGCTTTTTGCTGGGAACACGAGTACTGTGCACGCACTGTGTTTGCAAGGGTCACCGTGAATCGTGGCCTGATGCAGCCGGATCGTTACAGATCTCGCTTCATCGTTCCGCTTTACCAACGCCTGCAACTCAGTCTCAGCTCCGGCTTTTCGGACGCTGCGATTTATCCATCTATAGTTCAGGAGTTTGTAAATGTCAGATCGTCAGAGCGGTACCGTGAAGTGGTTCAACGATGCCAAGGGCTTCGGCTTCATCACCCCGGAAAGCGGCCCGGACCTGTTCGTGCACTTCCGTGCCATCCAGGGCACCGGCTTCAAGTCGCTGCAGGAAGGCCAGAAAGTGACCTTCGTCGCCGTGCAGGGCCAGAAGGGCATGCAGGCTGACCAGGTGCAGGCGGTCTAATCCGTCTGCAACCGTAAGGTTGCCAAAAACGCCGGTCGCGCAAGCGACCGGCGTTTTTTATTGGGCGCAATCTGATCGATGCGCCAGAGCCGGGCAGATCGACCCGCGCAGGTGAGCGCAGCGACGACACGCGGCTCGGTAGCATAGGTGCTTTCCGCGCGCAGTCCCTGCCATGATCACTGTCCACCATCTCAACAATTCCCGTTCCCAGCGCGTGCTGTGGCTGCTGGAAGAACTGGCGCTGCCGTACCAGATCGTCCGGCATGAGCGCGATCCCAAGACCATGCTGGCACCGGCGGCCTTGCGTGCCATTCATCCGCTCGGCAAGTCGCCCATCGTCGTGGACGGCGATCTGACCGTGGCCGAGTCCGGCGCGATCCTGGAGTACCTGACCGAACGCTACGACACCGAGTGCGCCTTGTCGCCGTCGCCGCGCCCGCCGGAGTCGCCGGAGCGCCTGCAATTCCGCTACTGGATGCATTACGCCGAAGGCTCGGCGATGCCGCCGTTGCTGATGACCCTGATCTTCGGGCGCATTCGCAGTGCGCCGATGCCGTTCTTCGCCAAGCCGATCGCACGCGCCATCGTGGACAAGGCGATGGCGGGCTTTGTCGGTCCGCAGCTCAAGTTGCACCTGGACTGGATGGAGCAGTCGCTACAGGCACGCGAGTGGTTTGCCGGCGAGCGTTTCACTGCGGCCGACATCCAGATGAGTTTCCCGGTGCAGGCGGCTGCTGCACGCGGCGGCGGGCTGGAGAGCTATCCACGCCTGCGTGCCTTTCTCGCGCGCATCGAAGCGCGCCCGGCATATCAGGCCGCGCTGAAGAAGGGCGGCCCGTTCGCGTTGATGGGGCGCAAGCCGGCCGGGTGACATTGCGGTCGCCGTGTCGACGGTGCGCCCACAGAAGCTGCAGGTCACCGTGCCTTGACGGTGTCCTGCCAGGGTTGGCGACTCCCGACCCCGGTTCCCCAATCCGTTACCGCCCCATCACGGCGCCCGACACTGCCGCAGGAACTGCAGCGTGTCGCGCAGCACCGGCGAGCGCTCGGGTGATTTGCGCAGTGCCAGCACCAGGCCGAGATGGCCCATGCCCGGGTAGATCTTCAACTCGGCCGTGCCCCCCGTGCGTTGCAGGGCCTGCTGCAGCGAGGTGCTGTTCTGCAGCTCGACCACGTGGTCGGCATCGCCGTGCAGCAACAGCATCGGCGGTTCGTCGCCGCCAACGAAGTGCACCGGCTGCGACTGCTGTTGCGTCTGCGGCGCCTTGCCGAAGATCTCCACCAGTTCCGGGTCGCTGGTGGGCAGGAAATCGTACGGCCCGGCCAGCCCCACCACCCCGCACAGCTGGCGGGGCTGCAGGCCCTGCGTCTGCAGCCAGCGCGCATCGGTACCCAGGAGCGCGGCCATATGCGCACCGGCGGAGTGGCCCATCACCGCCAGCCGCGTCGGGTCGCCGCCATAGGCGTGGGCATGCCGATAGCCCCAGCCGGTGGCAGCGGCGGCATCGGACATGAAGCCTTGCGGCCCCACCTGCGGATACTTGCGATAGTCGGCCACCATCGCCACCACGCCCTGGCGCGCGAGTGCACGCCCGACCCAGCGATAGTTGGCGCGCGTTCCGCGCTTCCAGGTGCCGCCATAGAAGAACACCACCACCGGTGCATCCACCGCGCCACGCGGCTGGTAGACGTCCAGTGCCAGATCATGCGCCGCATCGAACACCTGGTCGCGATGCTCGACGATGCCGTCTCGGCTGGATGCGGCGTTGATGCCACCGAAGAACACGCTGCTGCAGGCGGTCAGCGTCAGCGAACCGAGCAACAGGAGGGCGGGGCGAAACCAGCGATAAGCGCGCGAAGGCATGGGCGATGTCTGTCGAAGGGCAGGGAGGAATAACGCTGTGGTTGTCGCCAGCATGTGCAGGACGAGTCCGCTTGCTGGCGGCCAGCTGATCGAAGATACGGTACGTGCGCAAAGCCGGATGCGTGGTTGCCCATGCGAAGTTCATTGTCGTTGGCCTACGCTGGCAGCCATGACGACCCTGCAATTTGACAACCGCCTGCGCCAGCAGCTGCCTGGTGATCCGGAACAAGGTCCACGCCGCCGCGAAGTGCGCGCCGCATGGTCGGCGGTGGCACCGACACCGGTCGCCGCGCCGCGCCTGTTGGCGTATTCGGCAGATGTCGCGCAACGGTTGGGGCTGGACGCCGCGGAGATCGGCAGCGCGCGCTTTGCCGAGGTGTTTGCCGGCAATGCGGTGTATCCGGGCATGCAGCCATGGGCGGTCAATTATGGCGGCCACCAGTTCGGGCATTGGGCTGGCCAGCTGGGCGATGGCCGGGCGATTTCGCTGGGCGAGGCGATCGGGGTCGATGGCGGCCGCTACGAGCTGCAGCTCAAGGGCGCCGGCCCGACGCCCTACTCGCGCGGGGCCGATGGCCGGGCGGTGCTGCGCTCGTCGATTCGCGAATTCCTGTGCAGCGAAGCGATGCATCATCTGGGTGTGCCGACCACACGCGCGCTGAGTCTGGTCGCCACCGGCGATGCGGTGGTGCGCGACATGTTCTACGACGGCCGGCCGCAGCGCGAACCGGGCGCGATCGTGTGCCGGGTGGCGCCCTCGTTCATCCGCTTCGGCAATTTCGAGTTGCCCGGTGCGCGCGGCGATCTTGCGCTGCTGCGGCACTGGGTGGATTTCACCATCGCACGCGATTTCCCGCAGCTGGAAGGTGCCGGTGAGGCGTTGTACGCGGCATGGTTCGCGCAGGTCTGCGAGCGCACCGCGGTGATGGTGGCGCACTGGATGCGGGTGGGCTTCGTGCACGGGGTGATGAATACCGACAACATGTCGATCCTGGGATTGACCATCGATTACGGCCCCTATGGCTGGGTCGACGACTACGACCCGGACTGGACGCCAAACACCACCGACGCGCAGGGGCGTCGCTATCGCTTCGGCACCCAGCCTCAGGTCGCCTATTGGAACCTGGGGCGCCTGGCGCAGGCGCTGGCGCCGCTGTTTGCCGACCAGGCGCGGTTGCAGCAGGGCCTGGACCGCTTCCGCGATACCTACCTGGCCTGCGACCGCCACGACACCGCTGCCAAACTGGGCCTGGCCGACTGCCGCGACGAGGATCTGCAGTTGATCAATGCGCTGCGCGCGCTGATGCTCGAAGCCGAGATGGACATGACGCTGACATTCCGCGGCCTGATCGCGTTCGCGCAGGAAAATCTTGATCCGGATCTATTGCACGAGGCGTTCTACGACCAGGACAAGCGCCTCGCGCATGCCGTGCCATTGCAGGCATGGCTGCAGCGCTACGCGGCGCGGCTGCGCCAGGACACGCTGTCGCCGGAGCAGCGACGCGAACGCATGCGCCTGGCCAACCCGCGTTATGTGCTGCGCAACTACCTGGCGCAGCAGGCGATCGATCTGGCCGAGCAGGGCGATGCCTCGGGCGTGCAGGAATTGCTGGAGGTCATGCGCCGGCCCTACGACGACCAGCCGGGCCGCGACGCGTTTGCCGCGCGGCGGCCGGACTGGGCGCGCGACCGCGCCGGTTGCTCGATGCTGTCGTGCAGTTCCTGACGCGCTCAGATGCAGGTATGTCGTAAACCCAGCGTCGTCAGGCCGCGCAGCCTAGAATAGGGGCGTCCCCACCGGCCCTGATGCCACTGCCACCATGACTGACTGCACCCGCTGCGCCGGCACCCATTCTTCCGGACCCAATCAATGGTCCGAGCGAATCCGCGACATCGCCGATTTTCCCAAGCCGGGCATCGTCTTCAAGGACATCACGCCGCTGCTGTCCGACGGCCCGGATTTCGCTTCCGCGCTGGACGAAATGGCGCAGCCCTGGCGCACCACGCCGCTGGATGCGGTGCTGGGCATCGAAGCGCGCGGTTTCATCCTAGGGGCAGCCCTGGCGCGCGAACTGCGCACCGGCTTCGTGCCGGTGCGCAAGCCCGGCAAACTGCCCGGGCGGACGCTGATCCAGGAATATGCGCTGGAATACGGTACCGATCGCATCGAGATGCACGAGGACGCGTTGCCGCGCGGTGCCCGTGTCTTGATCGTCGACGACGTGCTGGCCACCGGCGGTACGCTGCGCGCAGCCTTGGGTCTGGCCGCACAGCTGGAACTGGAAGTGGTCGGCGCGGCGGTGCTGGTCGAGCTGCTGGCGCTGCAGGGCCGTGAGAAGTGGGCCAATGACGTGCCGCTGCTGGCAACGCTGAGCTATTGATCCAGGCCTCTTCCCGACTGCGCGTCTCGCTGCTCTGACGGCCTGCAAACCGGCGCAACGGTCCTGCCGCCGTGTGCAGATCGCCCATCTGCGCCAGCGTGCGCATCCCTGTGGATCCCGCGGCGGGTGCTGTCGCCGCTGCGCGATCGATTGGTCGGCAGGAGTTCTGCCGCACCTTGCTACAGCTTGCTACAGCTTGCTGACCCGGAACCGGCGGCCCTTGATCTTGCCCGCATGCAGATGCGCCAGCGCCTTGGCGACGTGCGCGCGGGCGATGGCGACATAGGAGCGCGTGGGGTAGATGGCGATCTTGCCGATCGCCGCGCCCGAGAGCCCGGCTTCGCCGGTCAGTGCGCCGAGGATGTCGCCGGCACGCAGCTTGTCGGTCTTGCCGCCATCGATGCGCAGCGTGGTCATGGCCGCCTGCGGCAACTGCGCGGGGCGGGCGGTGGCCAGCGGTGCGCGCGACCAGGTCAGCGGCTGGCCTTGTTCGGCTTCCAGCGCCTGCGCGCGGCCGGTCTCGCGCGAGGCCACCAGGCTGAGCGCCAACCCGCGCTTGCCGGCGCGTGCGGTACGGCCGATGCGGTGGCGGTAGGTCTCGGTATCGGTGGGCAGCTCGTAGTTGACCACGGCCGACAGGTCTTCCACGTCCAGCCCGCGTGCGGCCACGTCGCTGGCCACCAGCACGTTGCAGCTGCGGTTGACGAAGCGCACCAGCACTTCGTCACGGTCGCGCTGTTCCATGTCGCCATGCAGCGCGAGCGCGGAAAAGCCGAACTCCTGCAGCGAGCCGGCCACTTCGTCCACTTCCTTGCGGGTATTGCAGAACACCACGCTGGATTCGGGATTGAAGCGCAGCAGCAGGCCGGCGACGGCCTTCTGCCGGTAGGTCGGGTCGACCTCGAAGAACTGCTGGTCGATTTCCGGCGCGTTGTCGGCGCCTTCGACGGTGATTTCGATCGGGTCCTTCAGGATCTCGCGCGCCAGCGTGCGGATGATGTCCGGGAAGGTGGCCGAGAACAGCAGGCTCTGGCGGTGCTTGTCGCAGCGGCTGGCGATCTCGCGGATGGGTTCCTCGAAGCCCATGTCGAGCATGCGGTCGGCCTCGTCCAGCACCAGCGTGCGCACGCCGCCCAGATGCAGGGCGCGCTTGCGGGCCAGTTCCTGGATGCGGCCGGGCGTGCCGACCACCACTTGCGGGTCATGCGCTTCCAGCGAGGCCAGTTGCGGGCCCAGCGGCATGCCGCCGGTGAGCACCACCAGCTTCATGTTGGGGATGCCGGTGGCCAGCTTGCGCAGCTGCTTGCCGACCTGGTCGGCCAGTTCGCGGGTGGGACAGAGCACCAGCGCCTGCGCACGGGTCACTGCCGGATCGAGCTTTTGCAGCAGGCCCAGCCCGAAGGCGGCGGTCTTGCCGCTGCCGGTCGGCGCCTGGGCGATGACGTCCAGCCCCTGCAGGATCGGCGGCAGGCTCTGCGCCTGGATGGGAGTGAGGACGGTGTAGCCAAGGGCGTCGATGCCGGGGGCCAGGGCCGGCGACAGCGGCAGCGCGGAGAATTCGTTCATGGCGCATTTTAGCCCGGGATTGGGCATTGGGGATTCGGGATTCGTCACCGCGACAGCCCGCGCTCCTGCCAATCCCGAATCCCCAATCACCAATCCCGTACAATCAGCGCATGCCCTTAATCACTCTGCAAAGCGTCGACTACAGCGTCGGCGGCCCCTTGTTGCTGGAAAAAACCGACCTCACGATCGAGCCGGGCGAGCGTATCGCCCTGATCGGCCGTAACGGCGCCGGCAAATCGACCTTGATGAAACTGATTGCCGGCGAGCTCAAGCCCGACGACGGCGAAGTGCGCGTGCAACAGGGCGTGCGCATCGCGCGGCTGGAGCAGGAAGTGCCGCAGGGCACCGGCGGCAGCGTGTTCGACGTGGTGGCCGACGGCCTGGGCGAGCTGGGTCATTGGCTGGCCGAGTTCCATCAGCTCAGCCATGCCGAGGTGTTCGATGCCGATGCGTTCGGCAAGGTGCAGGCCAAGATCGATGCAGCCGAAGGCTGGGCGCTGGATCAGCGCGTCAGCGAAACGCTGACCAAGCTGGAACTGGACGGCGATGCGGAGTTTGCGCGGCTGTCCGGCGGCATGAAGCGGCGCGTGCTGCTGGCGCGCTCGCTGGTGTCCTCGCCGGATGTGCTGCTGCTGGACGAGCCGACCAACCATCTGGACATCGAAGCCATCGACTGGCTGGAGTCGTTCCTGAAGAACTGGAACGGCAGCGTGCTGTTCGTCACCCATGACCGGCGCTTCCTGCGTGCGCTGGCCACCCGCATCGTCGAGATCGATCGCGGTCAGGTCACCAGCTGGCCGGGCGACTGGGCCAATTACGAGCGCCGCCGCGAAGAGCGGCTCAATGCGCAGGCGCAGGAAAACGCGCGCTTCGACAAGATGCTGGCGCAGGAAGAGATCTGGATCCGCCAGGGCATCAAGGCGCGGCGTACCCGCGACGAAGGCCGCGTGCGGCGTCTGGAATCGATGCGCAACGAGCGTGTGCAACGTCGCGACCTGACCGGCAACGTGCGCATGGAAGTCTCGCAGGGCGAGTCCTCCGGCAAGAAGGTGATCGAGGCCAAGGAGGTCGGCTTCGCATTCGGTGCGCGCACGATGGTCAAGGATTTTTCGACCATCATCCAGCGTGGCGACCGTATCGGTCTGATCGGCCCCAACGGCAGCGGCAAGACCACCTTGCTCAAGCTGTTGCTGGGCGATCTGCAGGCGCAACAGGGCGAGATCCGCATCGGCACCAATCTGCAGATCGCCTACTTCGACCAATACCGTTCCACGCTGCGCGAGGACTGGAGCGCGATCGAGAACGTGGCCGAAGGCCGCGATTTCATCGAGATCAACGGCAAGCGCAAGCATGTACATGCGTATCTGCAGGACTTTTTGTTCACGCCCGAGCGCGCCCGTGCGCCGATCACCCGGCTGTCCGGTGGCGAGCGCAATCGGCTGCTGCTGGCACGCCTGTTCGCGCAGCCGTCCAACCTGCTGGTGATGGACGAACCGACCAACGATCTGGACGTGGAAACGCTGGAACTGCTGGAAGAGCTGCTCGGCGAGTACACCGGCACCTTGTTGCTGGTCAGCCATGACCGCGACTTCCTCGACAACGTGGTGACCTCCACCTTGGTGATGGAAGGCGAGGGCCTGATCGGCGATTACGTTGGCGGGTACAGCGATTCGTTGCGTCAGCGTCGCACCCCGGCACCCAACGCGATGGCGGTTGCCAAGGCATCGGCAACGGCGGTGGCGACCACGCCGGTGGCGGCTGTGGTGCCGGCCGATGCCGCGCCCAAGCGCAAGCTCAGCTACAAGGACGCGCGTGAGCTGGAGCAGTTGCCGGCGTTGATCGAAACCCTGGAGCAGCAGGTCACGGCACTGACCGAGGCCATGAACGACCCGGCCTTCTATCAGCGCGACAGTGCGGCGATGGCCGCACACACCGCCGCATTGGGCGCCGCGCAGGCGCAGCTGGATGCGGCGTTCGCGCGCTGGAGCGAACTGGATGGTTGATGATCGGGCCGGCGCGCGACTGCATGCCGGCCCTGTAGAGGTGCGGTGTCGATAGCTGGCACCACAGATCCATGACGCGGTGGCAGCCGTTGGGGCCGCGCGTCAGGTAAGCGCGGGATAGATACGCGCCGGCACTCACGGATAGCCCGCGCAGTGCCGGTCCTGGTCTGTTCCGTGATCGCAGGCTGGTCTTGCAGGCCGCGCCTAGTCGCAGGCATTGGCAGGTGCCACGAACGCCGCGAACGTGTGCCCGCGCGTGGCCCAGGCGGTAGCGGCCTGGTCGAGAATATCCAGCAAGGTGTCGCGGTCGTTCGGCGCAGTGCGCGCGAGTGCGTCGGCGCCGTCGATCAGCAGCGCATAGCCCTCCGCTGCCGGCAGCCACGCCAGGTCGCGCAAGGCATCGGAGAGCGCGTCCCAGTTGCGGCCGAAGCTGGCCGGGAAGTCCAGTTGGGTGGCCAGGCGCATCAGCAACCTGTGCTTGTCGCTGCAACCGGCCAGGTCCACGCGCAGGATGTGCAGGCCGGCATCGCGGGCGAGCGCGGCCATGGTGTCCAGATCGTCGGTGTCGGCTTGGTAGACGCCCGATTGCTGCGGGTCGGACAGATCCAGCGCGAAGTCGCCTGCGCTCATGGCGTGCGCTCCGGGGCCGGGCCCTGGAACGATTTGAAACTCTGGTAATGATCGTCGCTGTAATACCACGCCTGCGGCGGCGTGCCGCCGGTGACGATGCGCCGCGCGCCGCGATCGGGGCTGCCTGGCGTTTCCACGGTGTATTCGTGGTAGTAGCCGCGTGGGCGCGCGGGCAGGTGCTGCTCATGATTGCCGAAGACGCTGCCGTCTTGCGGATGCGGGAACGGGCCGCCGCGCTGGATCAGCACGATCGTGGCCATCGCTTCGGTCGGCAGGAACCCCGGCAACTCGTGCTGCCGGGATGGCCGTTCGGCCGGTACCGCCGCGGCGATCGGCGCGCTCAGCTGCGGCGCGAAGTGCGGCTTGGGCGTCTGCAGCGCACGCATGCCCCATAACCCGGCCACGAGCAGCACGATGGCGACGATCAGCAAAGCAGGCTTGCGCATGAAGACGTTCCGGAGGCGACGGTATGGACGGCAGGGCAAGTATGCCGTTGCCCGACTGTGTCGACTTTGAATGCATAGCTGCGCCGGTCCGGTTCACGCCCAAGTAACCGGGGCATGGTGCAAGGTGTGCAGCGAACACGACGCGGCATGCGATGGGATGAAGTTTCCCTGCCACCACCCTTGGTAAGCGCCGCCGCCGTCCTTACCATCTACCCCGCAACGCCCGGTCTTCGCCGGGCGGCACGTCCAGGAGACACCCATGGCTTACACCCTTCCGCAGTTGCCCTACGCCTACGACGCGCTGGAACCCAACATCGATGCGCAGACGATGGAAATCCATCACACCAAGCATCATCAGACCTATATCAACAACGTCAACGCGGCGCTGGAAGGGACTGAGTACGCCGATCTGCCGGTGGAAGAGCTGGTGTCCAAGCTGAAGAGCCTGCCGGAAAACCTGCAGGGCCCGGTGCGCAACAACGGTGGCGGCCACGCCAACCATTCGCTGTTCTGGACCGTGCTGTCGCCCAATGGCGGCGGTGAGCCCAAGGGCGAGGTCGCCAAGGCGATCGACAAGGACCTCGGTGGTTTCGAGAAGTTCAAGGAAGCCTTCACCAAGGCCGCCGTCAGCCGTTTCGGCTCGGGCTGGGCCTGGTTGAGCGTGACCCCGGACAAGAAGCTGGTGGTGGAGAGCACCGCCAACCAGGACAGCCCGCTGTTCGAAGGCAACACCCCGATCCTGGGTCTGGACGTGTGGGAACACGCGTACTACCTGAAGTACCAGAACCGCCGCCCGGAATACATCGGCGCGTTCTACAACGCGGTGAACTGGGAAGAAGTCGAGCGCCGCTACCACGCTGCGATCGCCTGACGTCCTGCTTGAGCGCTGAATCCTGTGTAGCGCTCTACCAGTGACATCCAACGCACAAGGCCGGGAGCGATCCCGGCCTTGTGCATTCTGCTGCACGCTGTTGTAGGAGCGACCCTGGTCGCGAGAGGCTTTACCGGGAAAGCCCGTCGCGCTCGGGCGCGCTCCTACGTCGTGCGGCGCCATTGGTTGGCGTGGAGCTGGAACGCACAAGGCCGGGAGCGATCCCGGCCTTGTGCATTCTGCTGCACGCTGTGATGTAGGAGCGACCCTGGTCGCGAGAGGCTTTACAGGGAAAAGCCCGTCGCGCTCGGGCGCGCTCCTACATCGTGCGGCGCCATTGGTTGGCGTGGAGCTGGAACGTACAAGGCCGGGAGCGATCCCGGCCTTATGCACTTTGCTCCAAGCTGTTGTAGGAGCGACCCTGGTCGCGAGAGGCTTTACCGGGAAAGCCCGTCGCGCTCGGGCGCGCTCCTACGTTGTCGGCGGCGATTGGAGCTCGGCTCTCCGGCGGCGATCAGAACTTGGCGTCGAACTCGCGGGCGTAGCCGGTGTTGACGATGACCTTCTGCAGGGCGTCGCTGATCTTGATGTTGCCGGCCACGATCTGCTGCGTTTCCGGACCCATGTTGTCCATCCGCGGCGGGGTGGCGCCCTTGTAGTCGCAGACGCGGCCACCGGCTTCGCGCACCAGCAGCACGCCGGCCGCGATGTCCCAGGCTTTGACGCCGGCTTCGAAATACGCATCGGCGCGGCCACAGGCCACATAGGCCAGGTCCAGTGCGGCAGAACCGGTACGACGCACGTCTTCGGCCTGCACCAGCAGCGCGTCGACGCACTTCAGCTGCGCACTGATGCGTGCGCGCTCGCGCGGCGGAAAGCCGGTGTGGACCATCGCGCCTTCCAGGTCCTTGCGTTCGGCAATGCGGATGCGACGGTCGTTGAGCACTGCGCCGGCGCCGCGGCTGGCGGTGAACAGCTCGTTGCGCAACGGGTCGAAGATCACCGCATCGGTCGGCTCGCCGTTTTCCACCAGCGCGATGGACACGCAGTAATGCGGGAAGCCGCGCAGGTAGTTGCTGGTGCCATCCAGCGGGTCGATGACCCATGTGTAGCGGCCACTCTTGCCGCCTTGCACGCCGCCTTCTTCGCCGAACACGGCGTACTCGGGGTAGCCGCGCTTGAGTTCCTTGATGATGACCTTCTCGGCATCGGCATCGACTTCGCTGGCGTAATCCATGCGGCCTTTCTGCACCACATTGAGCGCATCGAGCTTGTTGATGCCGCGCAACAGCACATTGCCGGCGAGGCGGGCGGCTTTGACCATGACGGTGACGGCGGGTTTCTGCATGGTTAAAGCTCCCGTGAAGGCAGAATCGAAAATGGCGAAGGTAAAAGAGCGGTCCGGCACCAAAGCCGGCCGCGCAGTTTACCATCTACGGCCGAATCGCTCCCCAATCTCCGTTCATGTCCGTCAGCCAGCGCATCCGTTTTGTTCTTGTCGGCACCCAGCACCCAGGCAACGTCGGCGCCGCCGCGCGTGCGATGAAGACGATGGGCGTGTCGCGCCTGGTGCTGGTGGCGCCGGAGCGTGCGCTCGACGAAGACGCGTATCGGCGTTCGGCCGGCGCCGAGGACGTGCTCGGCGAGGCGCCGATCTTCGCCACCCTGGCCGAGGCGGTGGCCGATTGCACCCTGGTGATCGGCTGCACCGCGCGTGCGCGCCGGGTCGCGCTGGAAGAGCTGCCACCAGACGCGGGCGCGCGCCGCGCCTGGTCCAAGGCCAGCGAACCGGCCGAGGTGGCGATCGTGTTCGGCCGCGAGCGTACCGGCCTGACCAACGACGAGCTGCAGCTCTGCCACGCGGCGCTGCATATCCCCTCCGACCCGGCGTTCAGCTCGCTCAACCTGGCGGCGGCGGTACAGGTGGTGGCGTACGAAGTCCGGCTGGCGCAGCTGGCGGCGGGCGAGGCAGAGCCGGCCCCGGCAGCGGCTGCAACGGGCGGCGCGCTGCGCGACGGCCCGGCCAGCCATGCGCAACTGGAGGGCATGTTCGGCCAGTTGGGCGACACCCTGGACGAGATCGACTTCCACAAGGGGCGCGCGCCGGAGTCGGCGATGCGCAAGCTGCGGCGGCTGCTGCTGCGCGCGGACATGAGCGAGCAGGAGGTGCGGTTGCTGCGCGGCATTCTGTCCGATGCGCAGCGCATGGCCATGCTGGCAAAGCGCGCCGGAAGCTGACGTCTGTCACATCTCGAAAGATTCGGCTAGGCTGTCGGCGGCTCTAGGGGAGTGTCCGTTTTGCGCGGTCTACGATGGTGTCTGATTGCCTGCGGGCTGTTGGCGGGGGCAGGCCTGGCCGCGACGGCGACGGCGGCGCCTTCCCCGGTCTTGGTGCTTGGACGGATCAGCGACGATCCCGCCACGCATTACGCGCAACTCAAGCCCTTGCTGGATTACGTGGTGCCGCGCATGCGCGAGGTGGGTATCCGCCGTGGCGAAATCCTGATGGCGCCGGATGCGCGGCAGATGTCCAGTTACCTGCGGCGTGGCCGGGTCGACTGGGTCAGCGAGACCACCGGCGCGGCGATGCTGCTGGAACAGCGCGGCAGTGCGCATCCGCTGGTGATGACCGAGCGCGATGGCCTGCGCGAGTTCCACACGGTGTTCTTCGTCCGGCGCGACAGCCCGATCCAGTCGCTCAAGCAATTGCGCGGCCACACCCTGGCATTGCAGAACGCCTCCTCCACCAGCGGCTATCTGCTGCCGATGCTGGAGCTGGTGCGCAACGGCATCGCCTGCGACGTGCTGCTGTCGCCGGACGACAGCCGGGTGCCGGGCTCGGTGGGTTACCTGATGGTCGGGTCGAAATTGAATATCGCCGCGTTCGTGCATCAGCACCTGATCGATGCGGGTGCTTTCAGCAATGCCGACTGGGACGACGAGCGCCACCTGCCACCGGTATTCAAGCGCGACTTCCGCATCGTGCATCGCAGTGCGCCGGTACCGCGCGCGGTGGAGATGGTGCGCACCGGCATGGACCCGGCGGTGGAGCGGCGGCTGCGCGTGGTGCTGCTGCAGGCGGCGTCCGATCCGAAGGCCGGGCCGGCCTTGAAGCGCTTTTTCGGCACCACCGCCTTCCACCCGCTGGATGAGGCCAGCCGCCGGCGCCTGGATGCGCTGAGCGCCGGGTTGCGACGTGTCAGGGATCACGTGGAATGACTCAGATGCGCTTCGGGCTGCAGGCACGCTTTCTCTTGGTGATGGCACTGACGCTGTTGCTGGTCGGTGCCATCCTGGCGTCGCTGCTGCAGCGCCAGAGCGCGATGCAGCGCGAGGTGCGCGGGCTCAGTGCGCAGATCCTGCACGAGCTGTTCGATCGCAGCCTGCGCACGCGCGGCGAGACCCTGGCCACCGAACTGGCGAACGGTCTGGCCAATCCGCTGTACTACTCGGACCTGGGCGCAGTGGGGGCCCTGGTGCGCAATGCCGCGCGGCAGCAGGTGGTGAGCTACGTGCTGGTGTTCGACCGACGCGGCCGGCTGGTGCACGACGGCTCGCCCAACCTGCAGCATTACGGTCAGGCCATGACCGACCCGCTCGCCTTCAAGGCGGTGACGGCGCGCGCCATGGTGTTGCAGTCCTCGCCGGAGGTGCTGGACGTGACCGTGCCGATCAAGATCGGCGACCAGCGTATCGGCGGCGTCCGGGTGGGCATGTCGCTCGAGCGGGTGCGCAGGATCGAATCGGGCGCCAACCTGACCCTGGTGCAGAACCTCAACGCGATCGGCAAGCGCGATCTGGGCTGGCTGCTGGTGCTGCTGGCCGCGTTGGTCGCGCTGGGTGTGCTGTTGGCCATCTATGTGCAGCGCACCCTGGTGGCGCCGGTGCGGTTGCTGGCCGCGGCCGCGCGCCAGATCGAGCGTGGCGACTATGCGGTGCAGTTGCCGCCGCATCCGCGCAACGACGAGATCGGCGAGCTGATCTCCGCCTTCGGCCGCATGAGCGAGAGCATCGCCCGGCACGATCGCGAGGTGCGCCACATGGCTTACACCGATGCGCTGACCGGCCTGACCAACCGGCTGGGATTTCGCGAAGGCCTGGATCATCTGCTCAACACCGCCCGCAGTACCGACAGCAAGCTGGCGCTGCTGTTTGCCGATATCGACGACTTCAAGCGCGTCAACGACACGCTGGGCCACGAGGCCGGCGACGAGGCCTTGCTGCAGTTCGCCAGCCGCATCAGCCGCGCGGTCGGCGCATTGGGCGGCGACGATGCGATCCTGGCGCGCTTCGGTGGCGATGAGTTCGTGATCCTGCTGCAGAACGGCGATGTCAGCCTGCTCGCCGCCCAGCTCGCCGACCGGCTGGTGCACGAGTTGAGCCGCCCCTTGAACGTGCAGGGCCGGGAGGTGTTCCTGGGTACCTCGATCGGCATCACGCTGTTCCCGGACGATGCCAGCAATGCCACTGCGTTGTTGAAGAACGGCGACATCGCGATGTATCAGGCCAAGGTCGCCGGCAAGAACTGCCATCGTTTCTACAGCCGCGCCGCCGACCATGCGGTGGAGCGGCGTGTGCACATGGAGCACGAGCTGCGCGGGGCCTGGGATCGCGATGAGTTGCGGCTGGTCTATCAGCCGATCTACCGCACCAGCGACCGTGTGCTGGTGGGGGTGGAAGTGCTGTTGCGCTGGCAGCACCCGGCGCTGGGCACGATTGCGCCGTCCACCTTCATCGATATCGCCGAGCAGAGCGGCCTGATCGAGGTGATCGGCCCCAAGGTGCTGCGCGCGGCCTGCCTGGAAGCGGCGCAATGGCCGGTGGTGGGCGATGGCCTGTTCATCTCGGTCAATGTCTCGCCGCGTCAGCTGCGCAGTGGCGACCTGATCGACACGGTGGCCGAGTGCCTGGCCGAGTCCGGCCTGCCGGCTGCGCGGCTGCATCTGGAGCTGACCGAAACGGCGGTGATCGGCGACGAAATGATGGCCGCCAGCCTGCTCGATCAGCTGCACCGCACCGGCGTGAAGGTCTGGCTGGACGACTTCGGTACCGGTTTCTCCGGCCTGAGCCACCTGCGCCAGGTGCCGGTGGACGGGGTCAAGATCGACAAGAGCTTCATCGCCGACCTGCAGCGCGACCCGGACGATCTGGCGCTGACCACGGCCATCATCGGCATGGCCCATTCGCTGGGCATCACGGTGGTGGCCGAGGGCATCGAGCAGGAAGCGCAGTTCAACCTGCTGCGCGAGCGCGGCTGCGACCTGGGCCAGGGCTACTGGTTCAGCCGCCCGCTGAGCCCGGCCGATATGGTCAAGCTGATCGCGGCCGGCTGATCGGCGTAGGAGCGCACCCGGGCGCGACGGCGGGGCTTTACCGGGCAGCCGAGGCTTTATCAGGAAGGCTTCGTCGCGCCCGGGTGCGCTCCTACGGGTCCCGTGTGTGGCGGCCTTGGTTACAGCGGCCGCTTGCCGGTATCGCCGGGGATTTCGCGCACCAGGCGCGGCACCAGATAGCCGGACAGGCGCGCGGCCAGCTCGGTGTGCAAGGCGCGCGCGCGGGCATCGTCCACTTCGAAATGCGCCACGCCAGCGACCCGGTCGAGCTGGTGCAGGTAATACGGCAGCACGCCGGCGGCAAAGCTGCGTTCGCTCAGTGCCGCCAACGCGTCCACGCTGTCGTTCACGCCGCGCAGCAGCACGGCCTGATTGAGCAGCTGCGCACCGGCCTCGCGCAGGGCGCGCATGGCGGCGTCCACCGCGCCGTCGAATTCGTTGGCATGGTTGGCATGGACCACGAAGGCCACCGGCCATGGCAGGCTGCGCAGCCAGGCCAGCAGCGGCGCATCGACGCGCTCGGGCAGCACGATCGGCAGCCGGCTGTGGATGCGCAGGCGTTTGACATGCCCGATGGCGGCCAGCGCGTCGGTGAGTTCGGCCAGCTTGCCGGTGGCCAGCGACAGCGGGTCGCCGCCGGACAGCAGCACTTCGTCGATGCCGGGGTCGGCCGCGATCGCGGCGACCGCGTCGCGCCATCCGTCGCGCGCGGCGGTTTCCTCGGCATACGGGAAGTGGCGGCGGAAGCAGTAGCGGCAGTGCACCGCGCAGCTGCCGGTGGCGATCAGCAGGGCGCGTCCGCGGTATTTCTGGATCACGCCGTCCGCGATCTTGGCGGCACCATCGCCGACCGCATCCAGGTCAAAGCCCGGCACCAGCCGCATTTCATCGTCCAGCGGCAGCACCTGGCGCAGCAGCGGGTCGTGCAGGTCGCCACGGCGCATGCGCGCCACGAATGCCTGCGGCACCCGCAGCGGGAACTGGGCGGCGGCTGCGTCGCTGATCCCGGCCGCCTGCGCGTCCAGGCCCAGCAGCGCCAGCAGCGCGCGCGGGTCGCGCACGGCGTCGCGCCACTGCTGCTGCCAGCGTGGCGGCTGCAGGGTGGGAGGCGGAGATGGCTGCAAGGCGAGGGGGGCTGCGGGTATCATATGCGGTCACAAAACCAATGCCCGCCGGTTGCGGCGGGCGCCCCATTCTAATCCGACCTGCCACGGCCTGTGGCAGGTCGTGGTCTTATCGAGGAGCTGCACCATGGCCACTGTTGGCATGAACGACGTCAAGAACGGCATGAAGATCCTGGTCAACAACGAGCCGGCGGTCATCACCGAAACCGAATACGTCAAGCCGGGCAAGGGCCAGGCCTTCACCCGCATGAAGTACCGCTTCATCAAGTCCGGGCGCGTGGTCGAAATGACCATGAAGGCGACCGACGACGTGGAAGTGGCCGACGTGGTCGATACCGACATGCGTTACCTGTACAGCGATGGCGAGTACTGGCACTTCATGGACCCGGAAACCTTCGAGCAGGTGCAGACCGACAAGGCCGGCATGGGCGGCGCCGACAAGTGGCTCAAGGGCGAGGAAGACTGCATCGTGACCTTGTGGAACGGCACCCCGATCTGGGTGCAGCCGCCGAACTTCGTCGAGCTCAAGATCACCGAGACCGACCCGGGCGTGCGCGGCGACACCTCCGGCGGCGGCGGCAAGCCGGCCACGCTGGAAACCGGCGCAGTGGTACGCGTGCCGTTGTTCGTCAACCAGGACGAGATCATCAAGGTCGACACTCGTTCGGGCGAATATTCGGCGCGCGTCAAGTAAGACGATGCGTCCGGGACACTGGCCTGAGCTAGCGGTACGCGGTGCCAGTGTCGGGTTGGGGCTGTGGGCTGCGCTGCTTGGGTGCCCGGCGTTGGCGCAATCGGCGGCCGCAACGTGCGACGCCGGTGACGTGGCTGCCGTTGCGGCCATTGCAACGTCCGGCGTCGTCGGCGGCGCTGCCGCCACGCTGCCGGTCGACCGTCTGGTGGCCCAGGCCTGCAAGCCGTGGCCGAACGACCCGGCGATCCGGCTGGCGGCACTCGCATTTGCTGGCGACGCGGAGGCCGTGCCTGGCGAGCGCGACCTTGAGTTGCGCGTGGCCATGCTCGATGCCGCCAGCGGCAAGGTGCTGGCGTTCTACGCGCAGGCAATGGGCGAGGACGCCGCCTTCGAACTCGCTGCCGACAGCCTGCGGCTGGATACCGCGCGTTACGACCTGGCCAAGGGCGTGCGCGCGATCGGCGTGGTGGTGCGGAGTGCTGCGCGCGGGCCCAGCTGCCCGGATTTTTACAGCAATCAGGCGTTGACCCTGCTGGTGCGCGAGGGGCGCAGCCTGCGCCCGGTGCTGCAGCGCGATCTCTATGCATGGCGACGTGTGAGAGGCGAGCCGTGCAGTCTGGGGAAGGGCGATGTGATCACCGACGTCGCCAATCTGAGCGTGAGCATGGCGCCGCAGGGACATGCCGGCTATGCGGACATCGTGCTGACAGCCAATGTGTCTACCGTGGAGAGCGCCGCTGGCAGCGACACCGATACCGAACGCACCCGTCGCGTGCGCCAGGTGCTGCACTACAACGGCCAGCGCTATGTGCCGGTGGCCAATGACGATTCCCGCTGGCCGTTCGATAACTAACCTTTTATGGATCCGCTCATGACCAATGCCCCTCCCGAAGTGTGCGACCTGTTGATCGAAGCCGGTTACGTGGTGCCGATCGAGCCGCATGCGGTGGTGCTCGACGATCACGCGGTGGCGGTGCACAACGGCGTCATCGTGGCGATCCTGCCGACCGCCGAGGCGCGCCTGCGATTTGCGCCGACCCGGACCGTCTCGCGTCCGGAGGCAGCCTTGATCCCGGGCCTGGTCAACGCGCATACCCACAACCCGATGACGCTGCTGCGCGGCGTGGCCGACGATCTGCCGCTGATGGTGTGGCTGCAGCAGCACATCTGGCCGGTGGAGGCGGCGGTGATCGGGCCGGAATTCGTGGCTGACGGCACCACGCTGGCGATCGCCGAAATGCTGCGTGGCGGGACCACCTGCGTCAACGAGAACTACTTCTTCGCCGATGTGCAGGCGGCCGTCTACAAGCAGCACGGCTTCCGCGCGCTGGTCGGCGCGGTGATCATCGATTTCCCCACCGCCTGGGCATCGTCGGACGACGAATACTTCGCACGGGCCGGCGAGCTGCACGACCAGTGGCGCGACGATCCGCTGATCAGCACCGCGTTCGCGCCGCATGCGCCGTACACGGTCAACGACGCCAACTTCGAACGCGTGCGCATGCTGGCCGACCAGCTGGATCTGCCGGTGCATCTGCATACGCACGAAACCGCGCAGGAAGTGGCCGATTCGATTGCGCAGTACGGGCAGCGGCCGCTGGCACGCCTGGACCGCCTGGGGCTGGTCAACGACCGCCTGATCGCTGTCCACATGACCCAGCTCACCGACGCGGAAATCCATCTGTGCGCCGAGCGCGGTGTCAGCGTGGTGCACTGTCCGGAGTCCAACCTCAAGCTTGCCTCGGGCTTTTGCCCGGCCTGCGCGCTGCAACGTGCCGGCGTGAATCTGGCCATCGGCACCGACGGCTGCGCCAGCAACAACGACCTGGACATGTTCAGCGAGAACCGTACCGCAGCGATCCTGGCCAAGGCAGTGGCCAACGATGCGACCGCATTGGATGCTGCCACCACGCTGCGCGCGGCCACGCTGGGCGGCGCGCGTGCATTGGGCTTCGGCGACAGGATCGGCTCGATCGAAATCGGCAAGCAGGCCGATCTGGTCTGCGTCGACTTGTCTGCACTGGAGACCCAGCCGCTGCATCATGTGCTGTCGCAACTGATCTACGCCGCCGGCCGTCACCAGGTCACCGATGTGTGGATCGCCGGCAAGCCCAAGCTGGTGCAGCGCGAGCTCATCGACATGGATGCCGCTGCCCTGGTCGCCAATGCGCGGCAGTGGCGCGAGCGCATCCGCACCGTCCGCGCCTGAGCGCGCGTCATCCCATCACGGAGCTCCGCATGAATCCGAATACCCAATCCACGTCCAGCAACTTCCATCAGAGCGAGCTGGACAAGTTCGCGGCATTGGCCAACCGCTGGTGGGATGCCGACGGCCCGCAGAAGCCGCTGCATGCGCTCAATCCGGTGCGCCTGGACTATGTGTCCGCACGGCTGGGCCTGGCCGGTGCGCGCGTGCTCGATGTCGGCTGCGGCGGCGGCCTGCTCAGCGAGTCGATGGCGCGCTTGGGCGCGCAGGTCACGGCGATCGATCTGGCGCCGGAGCTGGTCAAGGTGGCGCGCCTGCATAGCCTGGAATCGGGCGTGCAGGTGGATTACCGCGTGCAGTCGGTGGAAGACCTGGCCGCCGAACAGCCGGGCAGTTTCGATGCGGTGACCTGCATGGAGATGCTCGAGCACGTGCCGGACCCGACCGCGATCATCCGCGCCTGCGCCAGCCTGCTCAAGCCCGGCGGCAAGCTGTTCCTGTCCACGCTCAATCGCACCCCGGCCGCGTTCGCGCTGGCGGTGGTCGGCGCCGAGTACATCGCGCGGCTGCTGCCCAGGGGCACGCATCACTACAAGGATTTCATAAAGCCGGCAGAACTTGCGGCCTGGTTGCGCAGCGCCGAGCTGCAGCTGGCAGACGTCAGCGGCATGCTGTACGAGCCGTGGCGCAATCGCGCGCGCCTGTCGTCGCGCACCGAGGTCAATTACCTGGCCTATGCGGTGAAGCCGTGACGAGCGGGGATTGGGCAGTGGAGATTCGGGATTCGCAACGGCACGTGCGTGTTTGATGTCGGCCGAATCGCAAGCTACCGATGACGGCAGGCAAGCGCAGAGCGGCGGGGCGGCGATGAGGTTTCCGCGTGCGGTGTTGTTCGATCTGGATGGCACCTTGCTGGATAGTGCGCCGGACATGCTGGCGACCGTCAATGCGATGCTGGAGGAACGTGGGCGCGCGCCGATGGCGTTGGCGCAGTTGCGTCCGGTGGTGTCCAAGGGCGCGCGCGCGATGCTGGCAGCGGCGTTTCCCGAACGCGATGCGGTCGAGCGCGATGCGCTGGTACCGGAATTCCTGCGTCGTTACGAAGGCTTGATCGGCACGCAGTCGCAGCTGTTCGACGGTGTCGACGAACTGCTGCTGCGGCTGGAGCGCGCCGGTTGCATCTGGGGCGTGGTCACCAACAAGCCCGAATATCTGGCCCGGCTGATCCTGCCGCAGCTGGGGTGGGAGCGGCGCTGCGCGGTGCTGATCGGCGGCGATACGCTGGCCGAGCGCAAGCCGCACCCGTTGCCCTTGCTGGCAGCGGCCGAGCGCATCGGCGTTGCGCCGGCGCAGTGCGTCTACGTCGGCGACGACGAGCGCGACATTCTGGCCGCGCGCGCGGCGGCGATGCCGTCGGTGGCGGTGTTGTGGGGCTATCGGCTGCACGACGACGAGCCATCGCGCTGGCAGGCCGACGTGCTCGTGGCGCAGCCGCAGGCACTGTGGGACGCCGTGGCGTGGCCGCAGATCTGATCCTCTTTCGTTTTCTTCTGGACCCGCCATGAGCCAATCCAGCGCTCTCGACAGTTTTCTCGACAAGTGGCGCACCCGCTGGCCGGAGTGGTCGGTTGCCGAGCCATTCATTCCCGAGCCGCAGCGACGCCTCACGGCGGCCTGGTTTGCGCTGCTGCAGGAATGGGAAGACATCATGAACATCGCCGGCGACCCGTTGCCGGCCGACGCCAAGCTGGCATGGTGGCAGCAGGAGTTGCGCGATTGGTCGCAGCAGCGCTCGCGCCATCCGCTGGGGCGTGTGCTGGAGCCGGTGCCTGCGCCATGGGCGCAACTGGCCGATGCCTTGCCGGCCATGCAGGACGCGCGGGCGCAGCCGCAATCGCTGCAGCAGGCGTTGGCGAGATTGCGGGCCTTCGCCGAGGCCGTGGTCGCCGTGGAAGCCGCGCTATTTGCGCGCACCCATCCTGGCGATGCCGCTGCGGTGGCGCTGCAATGGCTGGACGCCCGCCAGCGGGTGGCCGGCGACAGCGCCGCGCCCGGTGACATGACGCTCGCCGCATGGCGCACGCAGTTGCTGCGCGCCTGGCCGCGCAAAGCGGCGTTGGCGCGCCCGCATCGGGTATGGTCGCGGCTGGCCCGCTTGCGCCTGCAGCGCGAGCTTGCCGGCAAGGCAGCGTATCCACCGCCGGTGCAGCAGCTGTGGCATAGCTGGCGTGCTGCCAGCGGCGCGGACTGAGCGCGCGGATCGGCGGTTCCGTCAGTGCACGATCAACGACGTGGCGAAGGTTCCGCAATCGCAGGAAAGACAACGCCTGTCGGCGTACCGCATCACACGGCTTGCCGACAGGCGAGGGTGGCAACGTCTACGCGCTGCGATCCGGCGACGCGGATGACCTGGTGTGGCAGCCGTCGGTCCGCGCTGCCGGCACCGCTATTGCCGTATCCGTAGCAACGGTTGGCTGAATTGACACGGGTGCTGCTGCAGTATGGGCGGCTGACGGTGGATGCATTGCATGGTGCGGTCTTGCGGATGTGGCTGCCCAGGCTGGAATTGCGCACCGTGACCTGGCCATTGGGCGAGCTACCGTTGACGTAGGCGGACAGGCTGCTGCCGACGCCCTCGTCCCAGGCGCGCCCTAGGTCGGTGCGATACATTTATTTATATGAAGGTGAAAATGCATTTTTTAACTGAAACACCATTTATCGTCGGCATTTTAATGACTGCCATTGGTTTGTTCGTGATGTTTTCAATCTTCAAGCCTGATAAAAACGAGTTGGTGGATATAAGAAACTGGAAGACCAAGGGGGAATGGCATGGTGAAATAATGACTACCGAGCCTAAAAGCTGGTCGCCAACAGACACCAAGCATGGTGATGAATTCTTCTATGATTTCAAGGTATCACTTAATATTGCTGGAAAACGGAATCTACATACTGCGAAAGGGTTGGTAAGGCCAAATGACATTCATAAATTAAAGAAAGGCATTAAAGTCATTGTTAAATATAGTGAGGATAAGCCGCCAAAAGTCGCTGTAATTGATATCTTGTATTAGTCCTTGCGGCAAGGAAAGGACATAAAAAAGGTCCTTGAGGCGCTATCCGCCGATCTGCGCTGTCCTACATCAGGCCGGCGGCGCGGACGCAGCCGCCCACATGCACGGCCAACTTCGGCGCCAGCTTGGTGCGCTGGGTGGCGATGCTGGCGTACGGGATACGGTGGCGCATCGCGTACTTCGCCGGATGTGTCGACAGATCGTGGGCCAGCGGGGCAATCCCGCTAATCTGCAGATCGGGCGGCAGGCCCAGATCACCCTGTATGGCTGCATTACCCAGCGCCTCTCTCAAGAGCCGTTGAGGATTCTCCGCAAGGTCATCGCGATTCAGATCAGCAAACGATCGATCAACGCCTGCTCGTAATCGTTGAGAGGCTGATTTTCGTAGAGCTTGTCGGAGGCGTCGACTAGCGCCCGGCCCTCGACTTCACGCCCACTTTCGCCATACACGTGGCCAAGGTTCTCCAGCGACTGCAGGTTGCCGTGCTTGGAGAAGGAAATCAGATACCAGCGCTCGGCCGCCTCGAGTTCGCCCAGGCGGTGGTAGGCCACCGCCAGATTGTGCTGGGCGTAGACGTGATCGGATTCCAGCGCCTGCAACAATGCCTGCCTGGCCTGCTGGTAGTCCTCGAGCTGCAGGTACAGCAGGCCGAGATTGTTGTAGCCGTCGACATTCCCCAGCTCGGCAGCGCGCCGATAGGCCTGCTCGGCCTGCGGGTAGCGCTTGGCGTGCAGATGGACGTCGCCAAGCAGGTTCAGCGCCTCCGCATGATCGTGGCGCACGGCGTTGTCGAGGTGCTCGACGGCGGCGTCGTGATCGCCGTCCTGATAGGCCATGCTGCCGAGGTAGAAGTGGCTGCGGGGGCAATCGTACGCGGCGGCTTTCCGGAAGTATTGGCGGGCGGCGTCGTGATCACCCTCCTGGAAGGCCATGCTGCCGAGGTTGTAGTGGCTGCCCGGATAATCGTGCTCGGCGGCCCTTTGGAAGTGGTGGCGGGCGGCGTCGTGATCACCGTCCTGATAGGCCAAGATGCCGAGGTTGTAGTGGCCGCCGGGATAATCGTGCTCGGCGGCCATCTGGAAGTGTCGATGAGCGTCGGCGTGATCTTCACGCGCCAGGCTCACCGCGCCAACGCCGTTCATCCAGCGCGGGTCGGCGGGGCACGCCTTGGCAAGGGTCTGGAAGGACTCCAGCGCGGTGTCCAGATCCTGCTCGCGAAACGCCGCCCACGCCTGCTCACTGAGCGCGGTCGCCTGCTCGTCACTGAGGTTTTTTTTATTCATGAACCACATGATGTTTCCTGCCTTGCGAGCAGGTCAAGGATGTGTGCCGTGAGCCGGGTATTTCCGATGCGACGTACTACGTCTGGAAGTCCAGGTACGGCGGCACGGAAGCCTCCGACGTGCAGCGGCTGCGTGATGTTGAAGCCGAGCACGCCAAGCGCAAGCGGATGTATGCCGAGTTGGGCAATGGAAAACCATGCGTTGAAGGATCTGATCGCAAAAAAGCTGTAGACCCGGCGCATAAGCGCCCGCTTCTTGCCTGGCTCATTGAGCAGCATGGCTGCAGCGAGCGCCGGGATGAAGCTCAATCAGCGTCGTGGCAGCAGGCGTCGGGTCCCTACGCGCTATCCCCAACCGTTGGCGTGCGGAGCAAGCCCCAATGCCGGGCGGCCTTGCAGGCGAGCTTACTGACATGGTTGCTACAGCTGCCCGGCGTCGAGGCGCAATGTTCGAGGGCTTTGCTGGCATCACGCTCTGCAAGGTGACAGCGTCGCAAACACGCAGCATGGGCGGTCGCCATTTATGCAGGTGCACCATTGCAGAGGGGCCGATCGCGTTGCCGCCGTGTGCAGGCGGGAGTGCGCATCGTCACATGCCGTGGGCAGGGAGACTTCCAGACTGAACCACCCGCGTAGATACGCGCATGTGAGACACCGAGATGGCAGATCCCAAAGAGCTGCAGGAAAAATTCTGGAAAGCCCTGAAGTCCGATCGCACCGTGATGCTGGGCCTGGATGGCGTGGAAGATGGGCATGCACGCCCGATGACGGCGCAGATCGAAGGCGATAGCGGTGGCCCGATCTGGTTCTTCACCTCCAAGGACAATGCGCTGATTGCCATGCTGGGGCAGGGCCGCCGCGTCATCGGTGCCTTCAGCAGCAAGGGGCACGACCTGTTCGCCAGCATCAGCGGCTCGTTGCGCGAGGATACCGACCCGGCCGTGGTCGAACGTCTGTGGAACCCGCATGTCGCGGCCTGGTATGAAGGCGGCAAGGACGATCCCAAGCTGGCGCTGCTGCGCCTGGATACCGATCACGCGCAGATCTGGCTCAACGGTTCCAGTCTGCTGGCCGGCATCAAGGTGCTGTTCGGCGTCGACCCGAAGAAGGATTACCAGGACAAGGTGGCGGACGTTCCGCTGCGCTAAGGCCTGAACGATGCAGGCGCGATCTTCGCGATGGCGCCTGCATCGTCTTCATTCACGTGCTGTCGCTTGCGCAGGTTCCGGCCCGGTTGTGAGGCTTGATCGGCACCAGCGGCTGACTGCATGCAGGAACGCCAAAGGCGCCACGCGTCCATGTGCCGTGCGCCTTCCACAGGAGAAGCGAGATGCAACAGATCGAAATCGGCCAGATGGTGTTTTTGCGCGACGGCGAAGTCGGCGTCGGTGCAATTCGCGAGATTCGCAAGGATGGCGCCGAGCTCGTCGTCAATATCGAAAACGGTGGCGACTTCGTGCTGCCGGCGACGGTGGTGCGCGATGTGCATTCCGGCAAGGTGATGCTGGATGTCGAGCAACTGCCGGAAGAGGTACGCAATGCCTTGCGTCACCCACACGACAATGAATTGCCGACCAGCACCTACGCGGCCAGCGATCCGCAGGATGGCGCACTCAAGTAGATCGGCTAACGTCGACTACGTTCGACATCCTGCGGCAAACCATCGGGAAGTAGAAACGTCCGTGGTGCGGCGTCGGGCAGGCCGGCCGACGGCAGCGCCGGTTGCTCGGCCTCGTCCTTGAGTTGCACGCCGGACAGCTTGCGTCGGAACGATTCGCGCAGCAGATACCCGAGCTTGTGGGTGGCATCGGCGTAGCTCAGCCCTTCGGTGCGGATGTTGGAGATGCAGTTGCGCGCCGCGTCGGTCAGGCCCACCCGCGGGGTGTAGGTCAGATACAGGCCCAGGCTGTCGGGCGAGCTCAGGCCTGGTCGTTCGCCGATCAACACGATCACCAGGCGGGCCTTGAGCAGTTCGCCGACCTCGTCGCCGATGGCGACGCGGCCTTGCGCGACCAACACCACCGGCGCCAGCGACCAGCCTTCGTGCGCGGCCAGGGCGTCGATATGCTCCACCATCTGCGCTGCATGCCGATGCACGGCCAGTGCAGAGAGTCCATCGGCGACCACGACAGCCACATCGTGTCCGCCGCCATGTACGGCGGTCAGGCCACGCAGATGCGCGGCCGCCTCCTCGCCCAGGCGCCGGCCCAGATCCGGACGTTGCAGGTAGGCATGCCGATCCACCGCCGCGCTGTGCAGCAGAATGCTGTCGCGCCCACGCTGTTTCAGCGCTGTCTGCAGTGGCTGTGGATCGAACGCCAGATGCACCGCATCGCGTGCCTGCGCATGCGCCAGCTGGAAATCCAGGTGCGCGGCGGTCGGCAGGCTGGTGCCGACGCGTCCCAGCGCGATGCGCGCCGGTGTGAGCCGGCGCAGGTGTGCCCAGGCATCGCGTGGTGGGGGGGGCGGGGCGCTCATTGCGCGCCGCCGGTGTGCAACTGCTCCAGCGCACGCCGGAACGGTGCGGGAAGTTCGCTGCCGAGTTCGAAGCGGCCATCGCGCAGCCGCAGGATGCCTTGCTGTTCCAGCCAGTGTTCGAACTCGGGCGCGGCGCGCAGGCCGAGCGTCTGGCGCGCATACAGCGCATCGTGGAACGAGGTGGTCTGGTAGTTGAGCATCACATCGTCCGAGCCGGGAATGCCCATGATGAAGTTGATGCCGGCGGTGCCGAGCAGGGTCAGCAGCACGTCCATGTCGTCCTGATCGGCTTCGGCATGATTGGTGTAGCAGATGTCGCAGCCCATCGGCACGCCGAGCAGCTTGCCGCAGAAGTGATCCTCCAGCCCGGCACGGATGATCTGCTTGCCGTCGTAGAGATACTCCGGGCCGATGAAGCCGACCACGGTGTTCACCAGCAGCGGCTTGAACTGCCGTGCCACCGCATAGGCGCGCACCTCGCAGGTCTGCTGATCGACGCCATGATGCGCGTTGGCCGACAACGCGCTGCCCTGGCCGGTCTCGAAATACATCACGTTGTCGCCGACGCTGCCGCGCCGCAACGCCACCCCGGCGTCATGGCCTTCCTGCAACAGCGCCAGATTGATGCCGAAGCTGGCATTGGCCGCCTCGGTGCCGGCGATGGACTGGAACACCAGGTCCACCGGCACGCCGCGGTTGATCGCCTCGATGGTGGTGGTGATATGCGCCAGCACGCAGGACTGGGTCGGGATCTGGTAACCGCTGATCACCGCATCGAGCATGCGCAGCAACGCGGTGGTGGCGGCCAGGCTGTCGCTGGCAGGATTGATGCCGATCACCGCATCGCCGTTGCCGTACAACAGGCCGTCGAGCACGCTGGCGGCGATGCCGGTGGCATCGTCGGTGGGGTGGTTGGGCTGCAGGCGCGTGGACAGCCGCCCGCGCAAGCCCAGCGTGTTGCGAAAGCGCGTGACCACGCGGGTCTTCTGGGCGACCAGGACCAGGTCCTGCACGCGCATCAACTTCGAGACCGCTGCCACCATCTCCGGCGTCAGCCCGGGTGCCAGTGCGGTCAGCGCCGCTTCGTCGACCTGCGCACTCAGCAGCCAATCGCGAAAGCCGCCGACGGTGAGGTGCGCCACCGCGGCAAACGCGGCCGCATCGTGCTGGTCGACGATCAGGCGGGTGACCTCGTCCGCTTCATACGGCACCACCGCTTCCTCGAGGAAATGCCGCAGCGGCAGGTCCGCCAGCGCCATCTGCGCCGCCACCCGCTGCAGCCCGGAGTCAGCGGCGAGCCCGGCCAGTTGGTCGCCCGAGCGCGGCGGCGTGGCCTTGGCCAGCAGGGTCTTGAGATCGGCAAACCGGAAGCGCTCGCCGCCTGCGCTGAACGCGAACCCGCTCATCTGGCACTGGCCGCCGGCGTGGCCTGGCCGCGCAGGCTCAGCACGCAGCACAGCCCGCCGAACAGCAGCAGGCCCACGAAGATCAGCGCCACGATCGGGTTGAACCAGACCATCGCCACCAGGCACACCAGCGCCAGCAGCAGCGCGATGGCCGGCACCACCGGATAGCCCGGCGCGCGAAAGCTGCGCTCCAGCCCGGGTTCGGCTCGGCGCAGCTTGAACAGGCTGAGCATGCTCATCACATACATCACGATCGCGCCGAACACCGACATGGTGATCATCGCCGCGGTCAGCGACATGCCCTGGATCTTGACCACGCTGTCGCTGCAGATCGCCGCGATGCCGATCGCGCCGCCGGCCAGGATCGCCCGATGCGGCGTGCGAAAGCGCGACAGCCTGGCCAGGCCGTGCGGCAGGAAACCGGCACGCGCCAACGCGAAGAACTGGCGCGAATAGCCCAGGATGATGCCGTGGAAGCTGGCCACCAGGCCGAACAGGCCGATCCACACCAGCATATGCAGCCAGGTCGAACTGTTGCCGACCACCGCCTTCATCGCCTGCGGCAACGGGTCATTGATGTTGGAGAGCTGACGCCAGTCGCCGACCCCGCCCGCGAACACCATCACGCCCAATGCCAGCACCACCAGGGTGAGGATGCCGGCGATGTAGGCACGCGGAATCGTACGCTTCGGCTCCTTCGCTTCTTCGGCCGCCATCGCCGCACCCTCGATCGCCAGAAAGAACCAGATCGCGAACGGGATCGCGGCGAAGATGCCGGAGATCGCCGCCGGGCCGAACGTGTTGCTGCCGGCCCAGCCGTTGGCGGCAAAGCGCGCAACGCTGAACCCCGGCGCCACCACGCCCATGAACACCAGCAGCTCGATCACCGCCAGCAAGGTCACGATCAGTTCGAAGGTGGCGGCGATCGCCACACCGACGATGTTCAAGCCCATGAAGATCGCATACGCACCGATCGCGGCGATGCGCGGGTCCAGGGTCGGGAATTGCACATTGAGATAGGCGCCGATGGCCATCGCAATGGCCGGCGGCGCGAACACGAACTCGATCAGCGTGGCCAGGCCCGCCAGCATGCCGCCATAGGTGCCGAACGCGCGCAGGCTGTAGGCGAACGGCCCGCCCGCATTGGGAATGGCGGTGGTCAGCTCGGTGAAGCTGAAGATGAAGCAGGTATACATCACCGCGACCAGCAGCGTGGTCACCAGAAAGCCCAGCGTGCCGGCAGTGCCCCAACCATAGCTCCAGCCGAAATATTCGCCGGAAATCACCAGGCCCACGGCGATCCCCCACAGTTGCCAGGTGCCCAGGGTGGGTTTGAGCTGCTCGTTGCGCATGTCGCACATCTCCTGCGGTCGGGGGAGGGGAGATGAAGCGGTCCGGCGCCTAAACGCGGGACCGACCGCCAGCGACCGCCCGCCCGCTGCTGCGGGACGACGATCCACGGTCGTTCCGGTTATACCCCAAAGGCCCGCGGCGAACACGAGCACGGCGGGTGGGGCGCAGCGACCATGCCGCCACGCGCCAGCCTTGTTCGGATCCCGACGCTCCGACTATTGATTGCGTTCCAGCACCAGCAACGGATCGATCCGCACGTCGAACCAGTTCATTCCCCAATGCAGGTGTGGCCCGGTGGCGCGCCCGGTGGCACCGACCGCGGCAATCACCTGGCCTTGCTCCACCCGGTCGCCCACCTTCACGTCGATGCGCGACAGGTGCAGGAAATTGGAGCTCACCCCGAAGCCATGGTCCAGCAGCACGGTGCCGCCGGTCAGGTACAGGTCCGGCGCGGCGAAGGTCACCACGCCGGCGGCCGGCGCCTTGACCGGCGTGCCAGTGGGCACGGCGATATCCATGCCCGAATGGCCGGCACCGGGCTGGCCGTTGTAGACGCGTGCATTGCCGAAGCGCCCGCTGATGCGGCCCTGCACCGGCCAGATGAAGGCTTGCGCGAAATCGGGGCGGGCATCGTCGCGATCGCGCGCGGCGGTGACCTGCGCCTGCTCGCGCTTGATCCGCTCGGCGATCGCCGCAGGCGGATTGACGGTCTTGGGCGGCACGCCGTTGACGCGTTCCACCGGCCAGTCGCGCGGCGTCACTGTAATGCTGGCGGTCTGCGTGCTGCCATCGGGCCGGGTGATCTGCACCTGCAACGGGCCGGTGGCATCGCGGCCGATGCCGAACACCACGCTGCCGTAGCCGCTGACGCGCAGCGTGCGGCCGGCGTACTGCACCTGGCTACCCGCCGGCACCTTGCCGATCACCAGCGCGCCCTGCGACGCGCTTTGCGGAAACACCACGTCCGCCGCCGCCGCGGACTGCGCAGCGGCGCTGCCGACGGCGAGCGACAGCGGCGCCAGCGCAAGCCAGGCGCCAAGCAGGGCTGCGCGCATCAGCGGTCGAAGGTCAGGCGCTGGCCGGCGGCACTGCCGAGCAACTGTTCGCCATCCCACACCTGCTGGCCGTTGACCCAGGTCGCGGCGATGCGCGAGCGGAACGTGGTGCCTTCGAACGGCGACCAACCGCACTTGGACAGCACCTGCTCGCGCTTCACGGTGAACGGGGTGTTGTCGATCATCACCAGGTCGGCGAAATAGCCTTCGCGCAGGAAGCCGCGTTCTTCCACATCGAACAACTGCGCCGGGGCATGCGCGAACTTCTGCACGATGCGGGTGATCGGCAGCTTGCCCTCGTGCACCAGTTCCAGCGCGGCGACCAGCGCGTACTGCACCAGCGGCAGGCCGGAGGGCGCCTGCGCGTAAGGCTTCTGCTTCTCTTCCCAGGTGTGCGGCGCATGGTCGGTGGCGAGCACGTCGATGACGTCCTCGGCCAGCGCCTCGATCAGCGCCACGCGGTCCTCGGCGTCCTTGATCGCGGGGTTGCACTTGATCAGGTTGCCCAGCCGCGCGTAATCGCTGCGGTCAAAGCGCAAGAAGTGGATGCAGGTCTCGGCGGTGATGCGCTTGCGCAGCTTGCCGTCGGCATCGACCAGCGGGCCGGCCTCGAACAGCGCCAGCTCGTCGGCAGTGGAGATATGCAGCACGTGCAGGCGGGTGTTGTGCCTGCGCGCCAGCGCCACCGCCAGCTGCGACGACTTCAGGCAGGCCTGCCGCGAACGGATGTCCGGATGCATCTCCGGGGTCAGCGCGTCGCCGTATTTCTCCTTGTACTGGGCCAGCGTCGCATCGATGGTCGGGGTGTCTTCGCAGTGGGTGATGATCGGCGTCGGTGCGTCGCGGAAGATCGCGTCCAGCGTCTCGGGGTTGTCGACCAGCATGTTGCCAGTGGAGGCGCCCATGAACACCTTGATGCCCGGCGCGGTCTTCGGGTCCAGGGTCTGGATCGCAGCCAGGTTGTCGTTGCTGGCGCCCATGTAGAAGCCGTAGTTGGCCCAGGCGCGCCCGGCTGCAGCGTCGTACTTGGCCTGCAGTGCGGCCGCGTCCAGGGTCGGCGGATTGGTGTTGGGCATGTCCATGAAGCTGGTCAGGCCACCGGCCACCGCGGCGCCGGATTCGGTCGCGATGTCGCCCTTGTGGGTCAGGCCCGGCTCGCGGAAGTGCACCTGGTCGTCGATCATGCCCGGCAGCACCCAACGTCCGGCGGCGTCCACCACGGTGTCGCCGGCGGCCGGGGGGATCTTGCTGGCAATCTTCGCGATGCGGCCGGCGTCGATCAGCAGATCGGCGTCGAATTCCTTGCCTTCATTGACCAGGCGGGCGTTGACGATGAGGGTTCGGCTCATGGATGAGGTCCTTTGCAACTGCAGGAAGGGGAGACGGGCGAGGCTGCAGACGCAGGCGCGTCGGGCACGGGATCGAACCCGCCCGGATGGAATGGATGGCAGCGGCCGAGCCGGCGCGTGGCCAGCCAGCAACCGCGCAGTGGGCCGAAGCGGCCGATCGCGGTCATCGCATACTCCGAGCAACTGGGCGCAAAACGGCAGCGCGGCCCCAGCAAGGGGCTGATGAACCGCTTGTAGAAGCGCAGCAGCGCGATGAGCAGGCGTGAGATCACTTGCCAATGATATGCCACTTGGATTAATACGTGGTTGCCGGGGGTCCGTGGGGTAAGCTATAAAGGCCCGCTTTCCCGGGCCCCGGGGGAACCAAGGATGAGCGTTTCGTGGCTGCTAAAAAACCTGCAAAAAAGGCCGTAGAGGCCGCCAAGAAGTCCGCCAGACCCGTTGCGAAGAAGGCAGCGGCGCCCGCCGCTGCAAAACCGGCCGCCAAGCAGGCGACACCGCCCGCCAAGCCGCCTGTCGCCAAGAAGGCAGCTGCGACGAAGACCACGGCCAAGCCGGCGCCGGTCTCCAAGAGCGCAGCGTCCAAACCCGCGGCCTCCAAACCTGTAAAATCTCCTGTCGCCAAGAGTGCTGCCAAGCCGGCGGCGAACAAGGCAGCTCCGGCTGCCGCCAAACCGGCCGCCAAGCCGGTGGCGCCCAAGTCCGCACCGAAGCCGGCTACCAAGTCGGCTCCGGCCAAGTCAGTCCCGGTCAAGGCTGAAAAGCCCGCGCCCGCACCGGCCTCCAAGGCCGTCCCTGCGAAGCCGGCAAAGCCTGCGACCCCGTCACCTAAGAATCCCGTGCCCGTTTCGAAATCTTCAGCAAAAACGCCAACCAAAACCGAAGCCCCCGCCAAGCCCGCCGCGACCCGTCCGGTCGGCAAGGTGGCCGTGGCCGTGACCTCCAAGCCGTCCAGCCCGACCCCCAAGACCAAGTACAAGGTGGTCGAGTACAAGACCGATGAAGCCACCGGTCGTCCGATCCTGCCGCAGGGCTACAAGCCTGCAGCCGATGAGGAGTACATGAGCAAGCTGCAGCAGGAGTACTTCCGTCAGCGGCTGCAGAGCTGGCGCAACGACCTGGTCGAAGAGTCCAAGCAGACCATCGAAAACCTGCGCGAAGAAGTGCGCGACATCGGCGACGAAGCCGAGCGTGCCACGCGCGAGACCGAGAACTCGCTGGAGCTGCGCACCCGCGACCGTCACCGCAAGCTGATCGGCAAGATCGACAGCACGCTCAAGCGCCTGGAAGACGGCGATTACGGCTATTGCGTGGACACCGGCGAAGAGATCGGCATCGACCGCCTGGAAGCGCGTCTGACCGCCGAGCGCACCATCGACGCCCAGGAGCGTTGGGAGCACCTGCAGAAGCAGCAGGGCGACTGATCGTTCGACAAGGTCCAGGCCTTGTCCGTCGACTGAAAAACCCCGCCATGTGCGGGGTTTTTTGTGCGCATCGCGCACACGCAATGGCGTTCGATGCATCGACATGCCCGACGCAGGGCAGGCGGCTTGGTGGGCGTCGCTTGCCTGATGTGGGCCCGATGTACGCGCGTGCCGTGCCCGGCCCGGCCCGGCATACGCAGCGAAACAGTGCCGGCTGCATTGGCAACCGGCACCGCATCGTTGCAGGGCTCACTGCAGGTCGCGCAGATCCAGCTTGCGCAGCTTGGGCGCCTTCCACGCGGTGGTGGCGACCACGCCCAGGGTCACGCAGCCGCCGATCACCACCGCCGGCACCAGGCCGACCAGGCGCGCCATCACCCCGTCGTAGAACGCGCCCAGCTCGTTGGACGAGCCGATGAAGATGCCGTTGATCGACGACACCCGGCCGCGCATCGCATCGGGCGTGGCCAGCTGCAGGATGGTCTGGCGCACCACCACCGACACGCCGTCGCACATGCCGTACACCAGCAGGATCGCCGCCGACAGCCAGAAGTGCCGCGACAGGCCGAATGCGATCGTGCACAGCCCGAAGCCGGCCACCGACAGCATCAGGATGCGCCCGGCATTGCGTTGCAGCGGGTGCCGGGCCAGCCACACCCCGACCACGATCGACCCCAGCGCCGGGGCACCGCGCAGGATGCCCAGGCCTTCCGGGCCGTAATGCAGGATGTCGTGGATGAAGGCCGGCAGCATCGACACCGCGCCGCCCAGCAGCACCGAGAACATGTCCAGCGCCATCGCGCCCAGCATGATCTGGTTGGACAGCACGAACTGCGCCCCTTCGGCGATGCTGCGGAAGATCGGCGCGCGCGGGCCTGTGTTGACCGGCTCGCTGACCCGCAACAGCGCCAGTGCCAGGATCGCCACCAACGCCACGCTGGCGGCCACGCCATAGGCCAGCCCCTTGCCGCCCCAGCCGACCAGCACGCCGCCCAGCGCCGGGCCGATCACCATGCCGGCCTGGAAGGTGACGCTGCCGATGCTGGCGCCACGGGCGAAGGCCTCGCGCGGCAGCGCACGTGCGAACAGCGCGTTATAGACCGGCGACAAGAACGAGCGTGCCGCACCGGTCAGCGCGATGGCTGCATAGATCGGCCACACGCCTTGCACCGGCAGCCAGCCATGGGTGATGGCCAGCAACAGCAGCGCGGTGGCGACCAGGCCCAGCACCGCGATCGTGCCCAGGCGGCGGCGCGGCAGGTGATCGACCAGATAGCCGGCAAACGGCGCGATGCAGAAGAACGGCAGGATCTCCGCCAGGCCGATCAAGCCGAGCGAGAGCGGATTGCGGGTGATCTCGTAGATATGCCAGCCGACCGTGACCGCGACGATCTGGTACGACAGCATCGCCGCCACGCGATACAGCAGCACCAGGCCGAAGCCGGGGTGGGCGAGCAGCGTACGCAGCGAGGCGGCGGGCGAGGGCGTCGGCGTACTCACTGCTGCGCGCGGGCGGTGTCGCGGATGAAGGCCAGCATGGCCGCCACGCCGTTACTGCGGGTCGGCGACAGATGCTTGGCCAGCCCGATTCCGGCGATGTAGTCCGGCTCTGTGGCCAGGATCTCCTGCGCGCTACGCCCGGAGTACACGCGCAAGGCCAGATAGATCAGCCCGGACACGATCGCCGAGTCGCTGACGGCGTGGAAGTCCAGCCGCTCGGCATTGCCCTCCGGCACGATCCACACCATCGACTGGCAGCCATGCAGGCGGTGTTCTTCGGTCTTCCACTGTTCGGGGAAGCTGGGCAGCTTGCGGCCCAGGTCGATCAGGTACTGGTAGCGCTCGGACCAGTCGCCGAAGAAGGAGAACTCCTCGGCGATGGCGGCCTGTGCGTCGACGGCGGTGGGTTCGAGCGGGAAGGGGGTGGTGGTCATCAAAAATCCAGAGTCGGTCGGTGATCGCGCTGCCCGGCGACACAGCAAGGGTGCCCCTCTCCCGCCGGGGCGAGAAGGCGCGGTTTGCGCGCCATGGGCGCGCGTGCCTTGGAGCGCCCGCGCCGCCAGCGCGGGCCGGGGCGCGGAGCGGGGGTTGGGGG